>NZ_CP074133.1:6510492-6852590 GCF_018316655.1 Nocardiopsis changdeensis
CGGCGGGACGCCCGCAGCAGGGTCCCCTGGGCGAGGTCCCGGCGCTGGGGCACGCGTTCGCGGCACCACCGGCCGGTGGGGTCGAGCACCTCCTCGGCCTCCCGGGGCAGCGGCAGGAACACGTGGAGGGCCGCCGGGGTCCACACGTCCTCGCCGGTGTTGGTCGCCTCCAGGCGCGCCCGGACCAGCCCGTCGGCCTCCATCCGCAGTTCGCCGCGCAGCCCGAGTCCCGCGGCCGGCGCCTCGGCGGTGAACACCAGCACCCCGCCGGTGCCGGCCGGGGCGTCCGGCAGCGGGTCCACGACGACCTCGCGGACCAGCCAACTGGGGTGTGAGGCCCGGCCCTCCCGGTGGCCGGACAGCCCGGGGTGCCCGGACCAGCCCTCCCCCTGGCCGGGGACCAGGGACAGCGGGAAGGCGGCGTCGACGGTGTTGTGCGGGACGGCCGGGCCGGACAGCGCGGCCAGCCCGGCGGTGTCGGGCAGGTCGGCGCCCCAGTGCAGGACGTACGGCAGGCCCGTGTCGGGCACGCCCAGCACCAGCGCGGTCCCGGCCGCGGCCAATCGGACGGTCGGGACGTCGGGGGCGATGGCGGGGGCGGTCGGCGCTCCCGGCTGCTGCGGCACGGGCGGTCCTCCGGGGGTCGCTGGGGCGGCCCCCACATGCTCGGTTCCGGGTTCGCCGGCTGTCAATACACCGGCCGACACGATCCAACGCCTTCCGACACGGAAGCGGGGCCGTGGAGCGTTCTCTTCCCCGTTGTTGACACTCCAACGGCCCGTGGTCCACAGTTCCCAACGGGATCGAACATTTTCCACCGGCCGAGGAGAAGCGATGCTGGCCGCCCAACGGCAGGAGCTGATCCTCGAACGGATCCGGAGCACCGGCGCGGTCCGGGTCGCGGACCTGGTCGAGAGCCTCGCGGTGTCGGACATGACCGTCCGCCGCGACCTGGACGCCCTGGAGGCGCGGGGCGCCCTGCGCAAGGTGCACGGCGGAGCCGTCGCCCGGGCCCGCACCGAGGAGCCCGGGTTCGCAGCCAAGTCCGCCCTCCAGGGGGACGAGAAGCGCGCGATCGCCCGCGCCGTCGCCGGGCTCGTACCCCCGCACGCGGCGGTCGGGCTGTCCGGCGGCACCACCACCGCGCTGGTCGCAGAGCACCTGGTCGACACCCCGGGGCTGACCGTCGTCACCAACTCCCTGCCGGTGGCCGAGGTGTTCCACCGGGCCGCGCGCCCGGACCGGACGGTCGCCCTCACCGGCGGCTTCCGCACCCCCTCCGACGCGCTGGTCGGCCCGCTGGCGCTCGCCTCCATCCGGGGGCTGAACCTGGACCTGCTCGTCCTGGGCGTGCACGGCATGCAGGAGCGCGCCGGATTCACCACGCCCAACCTCCTGGAGGCCGAGACCGACCGGGCCCTGGTGGAGGCGGCGGGGACCCTCGTGGTGGCCGCCGACCACAGCAAGTGGGGCACCGTCGGCATCAGCACCATCGTGCACCTGGACCGCTGCGACGTGCTCGTCACCGACGACGGGCTCGCCCCCCGGGCCCGCGAGGTGCTCGGCGAGCGCGTGGGCCGCCTCGTCCTCGCCGGGGCCCGCGCCCCGCAGACGGAGAAGGAGGACCCGGCATGAGCCGGACCGCCGCCGACGGCGTCCGCGTCACCCCGGCCAGGCTGGCCGACGGGCGCGAGATCGTGTACTTCGACGAGGACGGCGCCCCGCCCCGCGTCCCCGAGCCCGACCGGCGCGACCTGCCGCCCCTCTCCACGGCCTCGGAGCTGCGCTTCGACCCGCTGCTGCGCGAGTGGGTGGTCATCGCCTCCCACCGCCAGGGCCGCACCCACATGCCGGCCGCCGACGCCTGCCCGCTGTGCCCGTCCACCGCCGACCGCGCCACCGAGGTCCCCGCCGGCGACTACGACGTGGTGGTGTTCGAGAACCGCTTCCCCTCCCTGGCCGCGGATGGCGGCCGCGTCCTCGACGACGTCGGCGAGGTGGAGCGGTCCCGGCGTCCGGGCACCGGGCGCTGCGAGGTGGTGGTGTTCGGCCCCGACCACAACGCCTCCTTCGCCGACCTCACGCCCCGCCGGGTGCGCACCGTCCTGGAGGCGTGGACGCGGCGCACCCGCGCGCTGTCCGCCCTGCCCGGCACGGAGCAGGTGTACTGCTTCGAGAACCGGGGAGCGGAGATCGGGGTGACCCTGCCCCACCCGCACGGGCAGATCTACGCGCTCCCCTTCGTCACACCGCGCACGCGGCGGATCCTGGACTCGGCACGGGCCCACCGCGAACGCACCGGCCGCGACCTGTTCGCCGACGTCCTGCGCGCCGAACAGGAGGCGGGGCTGCGGGTGGTCGCCCGCGGCGAGCACTGGACGGCGTTCGTCCCGGCGGCCGCCCGCTGGCCGGTGGAGGTCCACTTCTACCCGCACCGCCCGGTGCCCGACCTGCCCGCACTCACCGACGCCGAACGCGACGGCTTCGGACCGCTGTACCTGGACGTGCTGCGCCGGCTGGACCGCCTGTTCGGCCTGCCGTTGCCCTACATCTCGGCCTGGCACCAGGCCCCCGTGCGCACCGGCCGCGACCTGTCCCGGCTGCGCCTGGAGGTGTTCTCCGTGCGCCGCGCGCCCGACAGGCTCAAGTACCTGGCGGGGACCGAATCCGGCATGGGGGTGTTCGTCAACGACGTCGCGCCTGAGACCGTCGCCCGCCGCCTCAGGGAGGCCGCGCCGTGAGACCGACCCCCACCGCGGGCTCCGGGACCTCGGGGAACGGGGCGGCCGCCGCGCCGTCCGGCTCCGCGCCCGGCGGCCCGGTCCCCGGCCGCCGCGACACCGTCCGGGAGCCGGCGTGAGCGCCGCGGCGCGGGGGTTCCGCGCGGCGTTCGGCTACGGCCCGGCCGGGGTGTGGCGGGCGCCGGGGCGCATCAACGTCATCGGCGAGCACACCGACTACAACGACGGGTTCGTGCTGCCCGTCGCCCTCCCCCACGCGGTGACGGTCGCGGCGGCGCCCCGCGCCGACGGGCGGCTGCGGTTCCGGTCCGCGCAGGCCCCGGAGGCCTTCGAGGCCGACGCCCTCCCGGAACCGGGGACCGTGGCGGGCTGGGCCGCGTACCCGGCGGGCGCGCTGTGGGCGCTGGCGGACACGGGGCGCCCCGCGGGCGGCCTGGACCTGTACGTGGACGGGGACGTCCCCTCCGGGGCGGGCCTGTCCTCCTCCGCCGCCCTGGTGTGCGCGACCCTGCTCGCCGCCGCCGGGGACGCGCCCCCTGCCCCGGAGGAGACGGCCCTGCTGGCCCAGCGGGCCGAGAACGGCTTCGTCGGCATGCCCTGCGGGATCATGGATCAGTCGGCGTCGATGCTGGCCCGCGGGGGGCACGCCCTGTTCCTGGACACCCGCACCCTGGCCGCCGAGCACGTGCCCTTCGACCCTGCCTCGCGTGGGCTGACCCTGCTGGTGGTGGACACCCGCGCCCCGCACCGGCTGGTGGACGGCGCCTACGCCGACCGCCGCCGCAGCTGCGAGGAGGCCGCCCGGCTGCTGGGGGTCAGCGCGCTGCGCGACGTCACCGACCTGCCCGCCGCGCTGGCCGCCCTGCCCGACGACCGCACCCGGCGCCGGGTGCGCCACGTGGTCACCGAGAACGCCCGGGTGCTGGAGGCCGTGGACCTGCTGCGGGCGGGCGCGGTGGCCGCGGTCGGACCGCTGCTGACCGCCTCGCACGCCTCCCTGCGCGACGACTACGAGGTGAGCGTCCCGGAGGTGGACACCGCCGTGGACGCCGCCCTGGCCGCGGGCGCGCTGGGCGCGCGCATCACCGGCGGCGGGTTCGGCGGCTGCGTGATCGCCCTGGTCGGGGCCGGGCGCGCCGACGCCTGCGCCGAGGCGGTCCGCGGCGCCTACAAGGAGCGCGGCTTCGCCGAGCCGGCGTTCTTCGCCACCGTCCCCTCCCCCGGCGCCCGACGCCTCGCCTGAACCGGGTCCCTCCGGACCCGCCGGCGCTCACCGGTTCCGACGGCTCGGGGGGCGAGCGGGGGACGGGCCCCGGCCGGCTCAGGCGGGGAGGTCGGCCCCGGCCAGGATCTCCTCCAGCCCCTCGTGCGTGTAGTCGTCCACGATGAGGATCTCCGACTCCGGCAGCAGCCAGTAACGCTGCTCGAACCAGCGGAGGTCCTCCTCCGCCGTGCCCGCGCCCTCCGGGAAGCAGGGGACCGCCCACACCCGGTAGTGGGCCGTCCGCTCCCCCACCGGCGCCAGGCCGTCGGTCACCTCCTCGATCTCCCCCTCCCCGCGCGGCTCCGCCCCCGCCGGGCAGGTGTCGAGGCCGCCGCCCATGAAGGGCATCGTCCCGTCCACGGGGGCCTGCCCCTGCCGGTAGGTGACGGCCTCGGGCCCCAGCAGGCGGACCGACGGGCAGTGGAGCGTCTCCCCCTGCTCGTCGGCCGTGCAGTCGGCGTCGGCCTCGGGGGTCCGCAGGCTCACGTTCTCCGCTTCGATGGTCTCCCCGGTGGGGACGTACTCGAAGGAGTACGTCCGACGCTCCACCCCCCAGTCCTCGGGGAGCTCCAGGGTCATCCCCCGGTAGGCCACCTCCTGGACCGGCTCCCCGCTCGGCTCGGGCTCGGAGGCCGCGGCCTCGACCACCGGCCCCTCCTCCTCGCGGTCCGCGTACCACTGGCCCGCGACCCAGGCGCCGGCCCCGACGAGCACCGTGATGGCGGCTCCGGCCGCCACCGTCTTGCCGACGCCGGTCACCCCGCCGGCCGCGGCGCTCGCCGTGGCGGTCGCCGTCGTGGCCCCGCCGGTCGCCGTGCCCCCGGCCCCGGTGGCCGTTCCGGCCGCGGCGCCGCCGCCCGCCGCTCCGGTCGCCCCTGCCCCGGCCGCCGCCGATCCGGTGGCCGCGCCCAGCGCCCCGGCCACCGCGGCCCACCGGCCGAGCCCGCGCACGGCCTCGAACCCGGTCCAGGACGCGGCGAGCAGAACGCGCAGCCGGGTCCGCGGGTCCTGTTCCGGCGCGGTCCGGCCGAGCGCCAGCAGCTCCTCGAAGGCCTCGAACGCCGTCGGCCGCGCGTCCGGGTCGGGGGACAGCGCCCGCAGGACCAGCGGCAGCAGCTCGTCCGGCACCCCCTCCGCGTCCACCTCCCCGCGGCGGGTCCGGGCGAGCAGCGTCGCCGTGTCGCCCCGTCCGAACGGGCCGTGCCCGGTCGCCGCGTGGACCACCAGGCCGCCCCAGGCGAACACGTCCGCCTTGGGGGTGCCGACCTCCCCGGCCAGGCGCTCGGGCGCGATCCAGCCGGGACTGCCGAACACCCCCTCCTCCGGGGAGGGGTCCTCGGTGAGGCGGGCGATGCCGAAGTCGAGCAGCTTCGGCCCGTCCGGCGACAGGATGACGTTGGCGGGCTTGACGTCCCGGTGCGTGATCCCGGCGGCGTGCACCGCGGCCAGCGCCTCCGCGGTACCGGCGGCGAAGGCGAGCAGCCGTTCCCCCGATAGCGGTCCGAGCTGCGCCAGGTGGTCGGTGAGGGTGCGCCCGGTGACGAACTCGGTGGCCATCCACGGCCGCTCGGCCCCCGGGTCGGCGCCCAGGAACCGGGGCGCGCACTCGGCCGACACCCGGGCCAGTACCGCGGCCTCCCGGGCGAACTGCTCCCGGTAGACGGGGTCGGCGGCGTGGCGGTCGCGCACCACCTTCAGCGCCACGTGCTCCCCGTCCCCGCCCAGGGCCCCGTAGACGGTGCCCATGCCGCCCTCGCCGAGCAGGCCGACCAGGTGGAACGGGCCCACGACCAGGGGGTCCCCGGGCCGCAGGGGGTGGAAGCCGGTGGGCAGGGGAGGCTGCTGTCCGGGGTTCATCCGCTCGTCCTCCGGGGGTGAGGGGGTACCGGCCACCCATTATCCGCCGATCCGGCGGCCGGGACCCCGCCTCCGCACCATGGGAGCGCTTCCAGGAAGAATGGGCCGGACGGCCACGAGACGGACGAAGGAGCGAGCACATGGGTCTGAGGTTCGGGCTGCTGGGTACCGGCCACTGGGCGGCCGAGACACAGGCGGCGGCGCTGGCCGCCCACCCGGGGGCGGAGCTGGTGGGGGTCTGGGGCCGGGCCCCGGAGAAGGCGGAGAAGGTCGCCGCCCGGTACGGCGCGCGGGCCTACGCCGACCTCGACGCGCTGCTGGAGGACGTGGACGCCGTGGCCGTGGCGCTGCCGCCGGACGTGCAGGCGGACGTGGCGCTGCGGGCGGCCCGCGCCGGAAAGCACCTGCTGCTGGACAAGCCGCTGGCGCTCACCACGGAGGCCGCCGACGCGGTCGTCGCCGAGGTCGAGGCGCGCGGGCTGGCCTCAATGGTGTTCTTCACCAACCGCTTCTCCGACGGGATCGACGCCTTCGTGCGCGAATCCGCGGAGCGGGGCGGCTGGCAGGGGGTGCGGGCGACGCTGTTCGCGTCGATCTTCCGCCCGGGGAACCCCTACGGCGCCTCCCCGTGGCGCCGGGAGAAGGGGGGCCTGTGGGACGTGGGCCCGCACGTGCTGTCGGTGGTGCTGCCGGTGCTGGGGCCGGTGGAGGCCGTGGCCGCGATGGCCGGCCCCAGTGACACCGTCCACCTGCTCACCCGCCACCGGGGCGGTGCCGTGGGCACGTTCTCGGTCACCCTGGACGCCCCGGAGAAGGCGCAGGGCTTCGAGGTGGTCCTGTTCGGCGAGGCGGGCCGGGCCGGGGTGCCGAATGGCGACAGGTCCGCGGTGGAGGCCTTCCAGGTGGCGGTCGACCGGCTGGCCGCCCAAGTGGAGGGGACCCCCGGCGACCCTCTGGACGTGCGGTTCGGCCGCGAGGTGGTCGCGGTCCTGGAGGCCGCCGAGACCGCCCTGCGCGAGGGCCGGACGGTGGACGTGCCGAGGGCCGCCGGGTAGCCCCGGCGGCCCGAGCGGAAAAGATCGGGGTCGCCCTCCGGCTAGGGGGCGGCCCCCCTGGCGTTCTTGGCGTACATCCCGTCGGCGAGGTAGATGATCCCGGCCGCGACCAGGATCTGGACGATCAGGACGATGAGCCACATGGTCGTGAAGAAGCTGGCGATCCAACCGCCGATGAAGGCCGCCACGATGCCCAGGATCAGCGTCAGCCAGATGGGCAGGTGCTGCTTGCCCGGGACGATGAGTCTGCCGAGGGCTCCGATGATCAGGCCCACGACGATCGCGCTGATGATTCCGGTGATCTCCAATGTCCCTCCCAAGGGTCGGACACCCCCACCGTTCCCTCTCTCAGAGCGACGAATCCGTCACAAGCCCGAAGGAAAAGAACCTTTTATGCCTGGTTGGCGGTAATCCTTCTTCCCCGAGGGGGAATCAGCCCCAGCGCGGCGGCGGCCGGTCGGGGTCGAACCGGGCGTCCCGGAGGTTCCCGTTCCAGTCGAGGTCGGACCGCCGGTGCGTGGGCTCGATCCCGCCCCTGCCCCACAGGTCGCCCAGCCCGGTGAACGCCAGCAGGGCCGCCAGCAGCCACTTGCCCACCGGCGAGCGGCGCACCGGGCCGGCCGGGCGCAGGGCGGCGTAGACGACGGAGAACGGTGCCAGCGTGAGCGTTCCGAGCACCGCGGCCCCCACGACGGCGTCCGTCCCCCGGCCGGCGCCGATGCCCCAGGCCAGGGCGGCCGTCGCGAGCACACTCAGGAGCAGCGCCCACAGCACCCGGTGCCCGCCGACCCGCGCGGACAGCCCGCGGCCCAGCGCGCACAGCGGCTTGACCGCGGCCCACAGCAGCAGCGGCCCCAGCGCCAGGCACAGCAGTACGAAGCCCAGTACCTCGCCGGGGCCCATGTCCAGGCCGCCCGCCAGCGAGCCCGCGAGCATGAAGAGCGCGGCCGCGCCCCAGGCGAGGCCGTACACGGACAGGGCGATCCACCCCCGCAGCCGGGTGCCGAGACCGCCGGCGTACCCGGGTTCGGACGGCTCCCGCCGGCCACCGTCGTCCGCGCCCATCCGACCCCCTCTTCCCGCGCCCGCCGACCGGGCCGCACCAGGCTAACGACCCCGGCGGCGGCCGGAGAAGACCGCGTCCGTGACGGTCCGACCCCGGAGCGCCGTTCTGCCGTCCGCAGAAGGCGGGGGACGTCCCTCCCCCGCCCGCGGCGGCGGGCGTAGGCTGCGGGGAGGACCAGTGCGCATCCCGAGCACGAGACCGGAGGCCCCGATGACCGATGTCCTGCGCTCCCTGGACGAGGCCCGCAGGGGCACCGACCGGGCCCCCGGGCCCGAGCCCCTGATGCGCGACCTCATCGGCGGCCTGCTGCGCCGGACCCGTGTCGAGCAGGGCCGGACCCTGCGTGAGGTGGCCGAGGACGCCCAGGTCTCGCTCCCGTACCTGTCCGAGATCGAACGCGGCCGCAAGGAGGCGTCCTCGGAGGTCCTGGCCGCGGTCTACCGCTCCCTGGGGCTGTCCCTCACCGACGTGCTGGCCGAACTCCACCGCGAGACGGTCATGGCGATACCGCGGCCGCTCGGCGGCCGGACCGGTTCCTACGCCCCGGCCGCCGCGCCCCGGGCGACGGCCTCCGTCTCCGTACTGTCGGTGTCCCTGGCCGCCTGATCCCGCGCCGCCCGGTCGGGGCCGCGGCGCGGCCCCGACCGGCCCGGCTCACGCCGGGACCGCCTCCCGGGTGCTGATGACCGCGTCCACCAGCCCGTACTCCTTCGCCTGGTGGGCGGTGAAGATCTTGTCCCGGTCCGTGTCGGCCCGCAGCCGCTCCTGCGTCTGCCCGGTGTGCCGGGCCAGGATCTCCTCCACCTGGGAGCGGACCCGCAGGATCTCCGCCGCCTGGATCTCCAGGTCGGCGGCCACCCCCTGACCCTCCCCCGAGGGCTGGTGCAGCAGCACCCGCGCGTGCTCCAGGGCCCGGCGCTTGCCGGGCGCCCCCGCGGCGAGCAGCACCGCGGCGGCCGACGCGGCCTGCCCCATGCACACCGTGGCGACGTCGGCGCGGACGAACCGCATGGTGTCGTAGATGGCCGTGAGGGCGGTGTTGGAGCCGCCCGGCGAGTTGATGTAGAGCTGGATGTCGGTGTCCGCGGACTCGTGGTCCAGGTGCAGCATCTGCGCCATCACCACGTTGGCGACGTCGTCGTCGATGGGCGTGCCCAGGAAGATGATCCGCTCCGACAGCAGCCGGCTGAACACGTCGAAGGACCGCTCGCCCCGGGGCGTGCGCTCGACGACCATGGGGACCGTGTAGCGCCCGCTCATCGCACGGCCTCCGCTTCGCTCCGGACGAACCCGGGGGCGCCCGCGCCCAGCCGGATGCCGGTGCCGTTGATCTCCGACAGGGACGTGACCACGTGGTCGACGAACCCGTACTCCTTGGCCTCCTGCGCGGTGAACCAGGCGTCCCGGTGCTGGTCGCGGGAGATGGTCTCCTCGCTCTGCCCGGTGTGCTCGGCGATGAGCCGGATCATCGTCTGCTTGGTGTGCGCCAGGTTCTCGGCCTGGATCGCGATGTCGGCGGCGGTGCCGCCGAGCCCGCCGGAGGGCTGGTGCATCATGATGCGGGCGTGCGGCAGGCTGTACCGCTTGCCGTGGGTCCCGGTGCAGGCCAGGAACTGCCCCATGCTCGCCGCGAACCCCATGACCAGGGTGGACACGTCGTTGGGCACGAAGTTCATGGTGTCGTAGATGGCCAGTCCGGCGGAGACGACGCCGCCGGGGCTGTTGATGGCCAGGGTGATGTCCTTGTGCGGGTCCTCGTCGGCGAGCAGCAGGATCTGCGCGCAGACCCGGTTGGCGCTGGTCTCGTCGACCTGGGTGCCCAGCAGCACGATGCGGCTGCGCAGCAGGCGGGCGGACAGCTGGTCGTCGAACGCCCCGCCCTCGCCCTCGTGCGAGGCCGCGGCCCTGGTTCGGGTCATCGGCATGGAGTGGCCCCTTCCCTTCCCGGCCACTGGCGCGGATCCCTCGCCCGCACCGGCCGTGTCTCCACACTGCGCGGCGGGCCGCAACGGCCGCCACTGTTTCGGCCTGTGGCAGATCTGCCGACGGCAGACCGTAAGGGCAGGTGAATGGGAACGGAAGGAGAAGCCGGAAAGGAACGCCCGGATATCCCGGGCCGCCCCTCAGGCGTCGTCCACGGCCTCGCGCAGATCGCGCAGCAGCTCCAGGACGACGGGGCGCAGGGAGGGCCGGATCGCCTCGAACACGCGCCGCTGTTTGGCCTCCATGTTGCGGCGGCGGTGGGCGAGCACTTTCTCACCCTCCTCGGTGATGGCCACCACCGTGCTCCGTTCGTCCCGCTCCGACCTGCGGCGCGCCATCATGCCCTTGCGTTCGAGCTGTTGGATCATGCGAGTGGCGGAGGGGGAGGAGACCCCCACCACCTGGGCCACCGCACCTACGCTGGGGTTGTCCAGCCCGCGGACGGCTTCCATGAGGAGGGCCTGGGTGAGGGTGAGGTCGTCGGCCCCCCGGGGCCCGTGTCCGCTGCGGGAACGGGCGTGGATCGCCGCGTTGATCAGCTCCGTCCAGGCGCGCTGGAACTCCTCGAGCCCGACATGGCGCTCGGGACCGACACCTTCGGACTCGCGGGTGCGCTCGGCCGCGGCGCCGCTGTCGGAGGCACAGAGCCGCTCGGCGCCGGACTCAAGGGTCTCGTCGGACACGAAACGTTCCTCGCAGGCTGGACGGGCACCGCGGGGCCGGTCCGGTCCGCGCGGTGGTTTGACGTTTGTGTAGTCTAGCTATTAAATAGCCTGTGCACACAAGTTACGTAGATCCTTGCCCCCTCACACCGTAGTGACACCCCGTCCACGCATCCGGTTGTGGGCGAATCGGTCTGCTGCTGGGGGCAGCGGACGTCCGCCCGAAACACCGGGCGGGCCCGGACCAATCCGGGAGGGGCGCATTGACAACAGTGCTGATCGCGCATTTCATCGCAGCGGCGATCGCGCCCTTACTGGTCCGGCTGTGGGGCCGTAACGCGTTCCTCGCCCTGGCCGTCGTGCCCGGTGCCGCCACCGTCTGGGCCCTCTTCCAGCTCCCCACCATCCTCGGCGGCGGGGCGCTCTCCGGCTCCGTCGAATGGGCCCCCGCGTTCTCCCTGCGCCTGGGCCTGCACATGGACGTCCTCGGCCTGGTGATGACCCTCATCGCCGCCGGCGTGGGCACCCTGATCCTGGTCTACTGCGCGCGCTACTTCAGCGACTCCGAGCCCGGCCTGGGCCGGTTCGCGGGCGTGTTCGTCGCCTTCGCCGGGGCCATGCTCGGCCTCGTCCTGGCCGACGACCTCATCCAGCTGTTCGTGTACTGGGAGCTGACCACGGTCTTCTCCTACCTGCTCATCGGGCACAGCACGGAGCTGAAGGAGAGCCGCCGCTCGGCCATGACGGCCCTGACCGTCACCACCTTCGGCGGGCTCACCATGCTCGTCGGCATGATCATGCTCGGCGAGACCGCCGGGACCTACGTCATCTCCGAGATCGTCGCCGCTCCCCCCGAGGGCGTCCTCATCGAGGTGGCCCTGGGCCTGATCATGGTCGGCGCGATGTCCAAGTCCGCCCTGTTCCCCTTCAGCCTGTGGCTCCCCGCCGCCATGCGCGCGCCCACGCCGGTCTCCGGCTACCTGCACGCGGCGGCGATGGTCAAGGCGGGCGTCTACCTGGTCGCCCGCCTCACCCCGGCGTTCCCCGACTCCGCCGTGTGGACCTCGATGGCCCTGGGCTTCGGCGTGCTCACCATGGTCCTGGGCGGCTGGAAGGCGCTGCGCCAGTACGACCTCAAGCTGGTCCTGGCCTACGGCACCATCAGCCAGCTCGGCTTCCTCATCGCCCTGCTGGGCACCGGCACCCGGGCCGCGGCCCTGGCCGGCATCTCCATGCTCATCGCGCACTCGCTGTTCAAGGCCCCCCTGTTCCTCGTGGTCGGCATCATCGACCACGGCACCGGGACCCGCGACCTGCGCGAGCTCTCGGGGCTGCGCAAGTCCATGCCGGGCACCTTCTGGACGTCGGTGCTAGCCCTGGCCTCCATGGCCGGCCTGCCGCCCATGCTGGGCTTCGCCGCCAAGGAGCTGGCCTTCGGCGCCTACGAGGGCGGTGTCGCCGACACCGTCGTGCTCGTCGGCATGGTCGTCGGCTCCACCCTCACGGTCGCCTACACCCTGCGTTTCCTGTGGGGCGCGTTCTTCGACAAGCCGGACGTGGCACCCACCCCGGTGCACGGCCCCGGGCCGCTGTTCCTGGCCCCGGCGGCGCTGATGGCGGGCCTGAGCCTGCTCGGCGGACCGCTCTCGTCCTGGATCGACCCGCTGCTCGCGCTGTACGCCGACTCCGTTCCGCTCGCGCCCGGCGCCTACGAGACGCACCTGGCCCTGTGGCACGGCTTCGAGCTGCCGCTGCTGCTGTCCGCGGTCTGCCTCGCCGGCGGCTTCCTGCTGTTCCGGGTCCGCAGCACGGTCGTCTGGATCGGCACCCGCGCCTCGGTGGTCGACCCCGACCGGGTCTACCGGCGGATGCTCGCCGGGCTGGAGAACCTGGCCCTCCAGGTCACCGGTAGCACCCAGCGCGGTTCGCTGCCGGTCTACCTCGGCACCATCCTGGTCAGCCTGGTCGTCGTGGCCGGGTACTGGGTCATCTCCGAGCCCATCTGGGACGGCGACTACCCGCCGGTCCGCCTGTGGGACACGCCGATCCAGATCATCCCGGCCGTGATCATCGCCGCCACCGCCCTGCTGACCCTGTTCATGCGGCGGCGCCTGTTCGCGGTGATCCTCGTCGGCACCGGCGGCTACGGCATGGCGGCCATGTTCTACCTGCTGGGCGCCCCGGACCTCGCGCTCACCCAGTTCCTGGTCGAGACCGTCAGCCTGGTGGTCTTCGTCCTGGTGCTGCGCCGCTTCCCCAGCCACTTCTCGGCGCCCGCGCTCAAGGGCCGCCGGGTGTGGAACCTGGCCATCGGCGTCTCCACCGGCACCCTGGTCGCCGCCATGACCTGGTTCGCCCTGGCGGGCCGCCAGGAGACGTCGATCTCCGAGCTGTACCCGGAGGCCGCCAAGGAGGCCGGCGGCTACAACATCATCTCCGTGCTGCTGGTGGACGTCCGATCCTGGGACACCATGGGCGAGATCTCCGTGCTCGTCGCCGCGGCCGCCGGTGTGGCCAGCCTGATGTTCGTCCGCCGCACCCAGCCGCGCAAGGCGCCCGGCGGCGTGATGGCCGTGTCGGTCACGTCCGCGGGCCAGGAGCCCGCCGAGGGCCGGACCCGGATCGACCTGGGCGGGCTGCGGATGGCCCCGGAGAGCCTGCACGTCAAGCCCCAGTGGAACCACACCTGGCTCCCGGGCGCGGACGCGCTGCCCACCGAGCGCCGGTCGGTCATCTTCGAGGTGGTCTCGCGCTTCCTGTTCCCGGTGATCATGGTGATCTCCGTGTACCTGCTGCTGACCGGGCACGGCGCGGTCGGCGGCGGCTTCGCGGGCGGCATCGTCGCCGGCCTGGCGTTCATCGTCCGGTACCTGGCGGGCGGCCGGTACGAGCTGTACAACACCGCGTGGGTGCAGCCCGGCGTGCTGATCGGCCTGGGCCTGGCCATCTCCACGGGCGTCGCGATCGGCGGCGCGATCTTCGGCGACGAGGTCCTCGCGGGCGGGGACTTCTACGTGAACCTGTGGATCCTGGGCGAACCGCACATCACCGTGTCCCTCTTCTTCGACATCGGGGTGTACCTGCTGGTCATCGGCCTGATCCTGGACATCCTGCGCAGTCTCGGCGCCCGCATCGACGAGCAGATCGAGCGGGACGCGGCCCGGGCCCGGGCGACCGCCCGGCCCGGCGCCCCCGAGCCCGCCGAGGAGGTCACCTCGTGAACGATTCGCCCAGCCTCACCCTCGTCCTGCTGATCGGCGTGCTCGTCGCGGTCGGGGTGGTGCTCCTGCTGGAGCGCAGCCTCAGCCGGGTGCTGCTCGGCTTCATCGTGCTCAGCAACGGCGTCAACCTGATGATCCTGGCCATGGCCGGGACCATGGGCGGGCCCCCGGTGCTGTGGTTCAGCGAACCGCACGAGATGACCGACCCGCTGCCGCAGGCGATGATCCTGACGGCCATCGTCATCACCCTGGGTGTGACGGCGTTCCTGCTCGCCATGGCCTACCGGAGCTGGCAGCTGGAGGGCAACGACGAGGTCCAGGACGACGCCGAGGACCTCCGGATCGTCCAGGGCGAGGGCCGCCGCGCGCTGCGCCGGCGCTTCGTGCGCGAACGCCGCCGCCTCAAGGCCGACATCCGGCGCCAGCGGGCGGAGCTCCAGGCGACCATCGCCGCGGCCGACGCCCAGGAGCTGGCCGAGCAGGCCCGCATCAAGGCCGAGATCGCCCGCGCCCAGGCCGAGCTGGCCCGCTACGAGGTCGAGGTCGAGGAGAGCGGGATCGATGAGCAGTCCCAGGAGACCATGCGCCGTCTCAGCGACCGGGCGGAGACCATGACCGCCCAGGTGCAGGAGCTGCGCGGACGCATCCGCCTGGGCCGCAGGCGGCTGCGCGAGCACCGCCGGGCCGACCGGGCCGCCGAACGCGAGCTGTGGCGCGAGCTGCGCCGCCGCGTGCGGGCCCAGCGCCGCCAGGCCGCCCAGACCATGCGGGCCGAGCGCGAGCGCCTGGCCCGCGCCGAGGACAGCGACCTGCAGGGGAGTGACTGAGCATGAGCTGGGACTACTTCGCGGGTCTCATCCACTACCTCATCCCGCTCCCGGTGGTGGTGCCGCTGTTCGCGGCCGGCGTCAAGCTGGCCATGGGCAGCCGCTGGCCCAAGGTCCAGCAGTGGCTGAGCATCATCGCGCTGACGTTCGTGCTGTTCGTCGGGTTCGTCCTGATGCTCGGCGCGGACGCCCTGGGACCGCAGGTCGTGCAGGTGGGCGGCTGGGACGCGCCGATCGGCATCACCCTGGTGGCGGACCGGCTGTCCGCGCTCATGGTGACGGTGTCGTCGGCGATCACCCTGGCCGTGCTGGTGTACTCCATCGGTCAGGGAATGGCCAGCCGGGCCGAGGTGGCGCCGCTGTCGGTGTACCAGCCCACGTACCTGATCCTGGTCGCCGGCGTCTCCAACGCCTTCCTCGCCGGCGACCTGTTCAACCTGTACGTCGGCTTCGAGATCCTGCTGACCGCCAGCTACGTGCTGCTGACCCTGGGCGGGACGCAGTCGCGCATCCGGGCGGGCGCCATCTACGTGGTGGTGTCCCTGCTGTCGTCGGTGCTGTTCCTCATCGCGATCGCGCTGACCTTCGGCGCGACCGGCACCGTCAACATGGCCCAGCTCGCCGAGCGGCTGCCGGAGCTGGACGGGCACCTCAAGATCGTGCTCCAGGTGATGCTGCTCTTCGCGTTCGGCATCAAGGCCGCGGTGTTCCCGCTGGCCGCCTGGCTCCCCGACTCCTACCCGACGGCCCCGGCCCCGGTCACCGCGGTGTTCGCGGGCCTGCTCACCAAGGTCGGCGTGTACGCCATCATCCGCGCGCACACGCTCTTCTTCCCGGGCGAGGACCTGAACAACCTGCTCATGTGGGTGGCGCTGGCGACCATGATCATGGGCATCCTGGGCGCCGTGGCGCAGACGGACATCAAGCGTCTGCTGTCGTTCACACTGATCAGCCATATCGGGTACATGGTGTTCGGTGTGGGGCTGGGCAGCCAGCTGGGCCTGGCGGGCGCGGTGTTCTACATCGCCCACCACATCACGGTGCAGACCACGCTGTTCCTGACCACCGGTCTGATCGAGCGCCGAGGGGGGTCCACGAACCTGGACGACCTGGGCGGCCTGATCCGGATCGCGCCGCTGCTGGCCGTGCTGTTCTTCGTCCCGGCGATGAACCTGGGCGGCATCCCGCCGCTGTCGGGCTTCCTGGGCAAGATCGGCCTGCTCCAGGCCGGTGTGCAGGCGGGCACCCCGCTGGCCTACCTGCTGGTGGGCGCGTCGGTGCTGACCAGCCTGCTGACCCTGTACGTGATCGCCCGGGTGTGGAACTACGCGTTCTGGCGGGCGCCCTCCGAGGGCAAGGTCGCCGACCCCGGGACCGTGCTGGAGGACACCGAGGCGGACGACTCCTCGACCGCGGCCCTGGGCCCGGGCGAGGCCGTGGGCCCGTCCTCCCGCATCGGCGGCACGACCACGGTGTCCACCCCCCTGGTGACCTCGGTGGCCCTGCCCAAGACCATGGTCGGCGCCACGATCGGCCTGGTGGTGTTCGGCCTGGCCCTGACGGTGTTCGCGGGTCCGCTGATCACCTACTCCGCGGAGGCGGCCACGGAGCTGCTGGCCCGCACCCCCTACATCGAGGCCGTCCTGGGAGGTGACCGCTGATGGACCGGCGCACCGCGAAGAAGGTCGGGGCGATGGCGCTGCGGCGGCGCCTGGGCAAGGTCCAGGTCCCCGTGGCGCTGGGCATGACCCTGGTCTGGCTGCTGCTGTTCAACGGGTTCCAGTGGCGCTGGGAGTCGCTGGGCCTGTTCGTGCTGGGCTTCCTGGTGTCGGTGGCGATCATGCTGGTGTTCCCGCTGCCGCCGATCGTCCCGGGGTTCCGCTTCCGCCCGCTCCCCCTGGCGCACCTGGTCCTGCACGTCGTGGGGAAGATGTTCACGGCGAGCCTGCAGGTGACCCGCCAGGTGTTCGCACCCGGCGAGGTGCGCAGCTCGGTGGTGGCCGTGCCGATGCGCACGCAGTCGGACCTGATGCTGGTGTGCACCGCCATCGCGAGTTCGATCATCCCGGGCACGGTCATCGTCGAGGTCTCGCGCGACGAGTGGATCCTGTACGTCCACGTGCTGGGCGCGGCCGACGAGGAGGGCATGGAGACGGGGATCCGGGACGTCTTGGTCCTGGAACGGCTCCTCGTCCGGGCCCTCGGCACCCGTGAGGACATCCAGGCCCTGGAGGCGGCGTCGCCCTCCGGGAAGGAGAGCGCATGAACACCCTGTGGACCGTCATCGCCGTCCTGCTCGCCCTCGCGTCCCTGCTGAGCATGGTGCGCCTGCTGCTGGGCCCGAGCATCCTGGACCGGGCGCTCTCGGTGGACGTGCTGCTCGCCTCGGCGCTGGTCGGCCTGGGCGCCTACGCCGCGTTCCACCGCGACCCCACGGTCCTGCCGACCCTGATGGTGCTGTCGCTGGTGGGCTTCGTGGCGACGATCAGCATCGCGAAGTTCGTCGCCCGCCGCCCGGAGGAGCACGTGTCCACCCCGACCGACGTCGTCCACCCGGTCCCGGGTGCCCCGTCGGCCGACGAGGAAGGAGGGCGCCCGTGAGCGAGGAAATCGTCACGGTCCTCGACTGGATCGCGATCCTGTGCCTGCTGGCGGGGGCCCTGCTGTCGGTCGTGGCCGCGGTGGGCCTGATCCGCTTCCCCGACCTGCTGTCCCGGATGCACACCGCGGCCAAGCCGCAGGTGCTGGGGATGCTGCTGGTGCTGGTGGGGATCGGGCTGCGCCTGGTGCCGGTGGAGGAGACCAACGTGTTCAACGTCGGGACCCTGCTGCTGGTGGGCCTGTTCCAGATCGTCACGATCCCGGTGGCCGGGCACATCGCCGCCCGGGTGGGCTACCGTACCGGGCGCATCCGCGAGGACCTGCTGGTCCACGACGAACTCGGCGAGCGCCTGGCCCGCAAGCGCGAGGAGGACGCCGCCCGGTCGGCGGAGTGAGGGACCGCACGCGGACGGGCCCGGGGGTGGTCCCCCGGGCCCGCCGCTCCCTCCCCTCGGGGAACGGGCCGTCCCGGACGGCGGTCCGGGCGGCGCCGTGGTCGGTCACGGGAGGCGCTCGGCCTCCGCGTCGGTCATCAGCCGGGAGCGGATGAGGAACCGGTTCCCGGTCGGCGCCTCCAGCGAGAACCCCGCCCCGCGCCCGGGGACGACGTCGATGGTCAGGTGGGTGTGCCTCCACAGTTCGAACTGGGAGCGGGACATCCACACCGGCACCGGCTCGGGCGTCCCCGGGTCCAGGTCGCCCAGGTGCACGTCCGAGGCCCCGGTGCGGAACTCCCCGGCCGGGTAGCACATGGGCGAGCTGCCGTCGCAGCACCCGCCGGACTGGTGGAACATCAGCGGCCCGTGCTCGGCCCGCAGCTCGCGGAGCAGGGCGGCGGCCGCGTCGGTGACGGCCACCCGCTCCACGTCGGCCCCGGCGTCCATCAGAAGAACCCCAGCGCCTCGTCGGAGTAGCTGACCAGCAGGTTCTTGGTCTGCTGGTAGTGGTCGAGCATCATCTTGTGGTTCTCGCGCCCGATCCCGGACTGCTTGTAGCCGCCGAACGCGGCGTGCGCCGGGTAGGCGTGGTAGTTGTTCACCCACACCCGGCCCGCCTGGATGTCGCGGCCCGCCCGGTAGGCGGTGTTGCCGTCGCGGGACCACACGCCCGCGCCGAGGCCGTACAGGGTGTCGTTGGCGGTCTTGATCGCGTCGGCGTAGCCCTCGAACCGGGTCACCGACACCACCGGCCCGAAGATCTCCTCCTGGAAGATGCGCATGGTGTTGTCGCCCTCGAACACGGTCGGGGCCACGTAGTACCCGCCGGACAGGGACCCGCCCGGGTCGACGCGCTCGCCCCCGGCGAGGACCTTGGCGCCCTCCTGCCGGCCGATGTCGATGTAGGACAGGATCTTCTCCAGCTGGTCGTTGCTGGCCTGGGCGCCGACCATGGTCTCGGTGTCCAGCGGGTCGCCCTGCTTGATGCGGCCGACCCGCTCCAGGGCGTCGCCCAGGAAGGAGTCGTAGATGGACGACTGGATCAGCGCCCGGGAGGGGCAGGTGCACACCTCGCCCTGGTTGAGCGCGAAGAGCGTGAAGCCCTCCTGGGCCTTGTCGTAGTAGGAGTCGCGGGCCGCGGCCACGTCCTCGAAGAAGATGTTGGGGCTCTTGCCGCCCAGCTCCAGGGTGACCGGGATGAGGTTCTCCGAGGCGTACTGCATGATCAGGCGCCCGGTGGTGGTCTCGCCGGTGAAGGCGACCTTGCGCACCCGCGGGCTGCTCGCCAACGGCTTGCCCGCCTCCACGCCGAACCCGTTGACGATGTTGAGCACGCCGGGCGGCAGCAGGTCGCCGATGAGCTCGGCCAGGAGCAGGATCGACGCCGGGGTCTGCTCGGCGGGCTTGAGCACGACGGCGTTGCCCGCGGCCAGCGCGGGCGCCAGCTTCCAGGTGGCCATGAGCAGCGGGAAGTTCCACGGGATGATCTGGCCGACCACGCCCAGCGGCTCCTGGAAGTGGTAGGCGACGGTGTCCCCGTCGATCTGGGAGGTGTGGCCCTCCTGGGCGCGCACGGCCCCGGCGAAGTAACGGAAGTGGTCGACGGCCAGCGGCAGGTCCGCGGCCAGGCACTCGCGGACCGGCTTGCCGTTCTCCCAGGATTCGGCGACGGCGAGGCGCTCCAGGTTCTCCTCGATGCGGTCGGCGATCCGGTTGAGGACCACGGCGCGCTCGGCCGCGGAGGTGCGGCCCCAGGCGGGGGCGGCCCCGTGGGCGGCGTCGAGGGCGAGCTCGATGTCCTCGGCGGTGCCGCGCGCCACCTCGGTGAAGACCTGGCCGGTGGCGGGGGCGGGGTTCTCGAAGTAGCGGCCCTTGACGGGCTTGACCCACTCGCCGCCGATCCAGTTCTCGTAGCGGGGGGCGTACTCCACGACGCTGCCGGGCTGTCCGGGGGGAGCGTACACGACCATGGTGAGCCTCCTTCTGCGCCGGGCGTGGGCCCGGCGTCCGTCAACGGGGTTCAACGGTCGTGACGCTAGTCACACCTACGTTGCGAGCACGTTGCAGTCGTGTCGCCGCGGGGAGTGCTCAGGCGCCCAGGCGGCGCAGCCGTCCGCGCAGTGCGGCGTGGCCGGGCGATCCGGGGTCCAGGGAGCGCAGCACCGCGCCCAGCACGCGGGGGTCGTCGCGCCACTCCGGGTGTTCGGCCCAGGCCAGCAGGGCGCGGGGGTCCCTCTCCCCGTCGAGCGCGCCGATCAGCTCGGCGTCCAGGACCTCGCGGATCTCGACCACGCCCGGCGCCTCCGAGCCGGGCAGCACCGGCCCCCGGTAGGCGTGCAGGGCTCCGGTCCGGTCGCCGCGGGACAGCCGCTCGCGCACGGCGTCGGCGTCGGTGGGCAGCGGGCGCAGCAGCCGGTAGGGGCGCGAGGCCAGCAGGCCGTGGCCGATCAGGCGGCGCAGCCGGGACATCTCGGCGCGGACCGTCACCGGGGCGCCGTCGCGCTCGTGCAGCCGGGCGCCCAGGGCCGCGCCGCTCAGCCCGCGCGGGGCGGACGACAGCAGCAGGAGGATCTCGGAGTGGCGGGCGCTCAGCTCCGTGGCGCGCCCGTCCACGGTGAGCCGGGCGCCGTCGCGGCCCAGGACCTCCAGCAGGAGGTGGTCGGGCGGCCGTACCGGGGTGTCCGGGGACGGGCGCGGGCCGGGCAGCGCCCCGGAGATGCGCAGGGCCCTCAGCTCCATCTCGGCCGCGGTGGCCGCGGCCCGTACCAGGGCCAGCGCCTGGGGCGAGGCCACCTGGTCCTCGCCGGTGATGTCGAGGACGCCCAGCAGCGCCCCGGTGTCGGGGTCGTGCAGGGGCGCCGCCGAGCAGCTCCACGGCTGGACGCTGCGGGCGAAGTGCTCGCTGGCGAACACCTGGACCTCGTGGTCCAGGGCGAGCGCGACGCCGGGGGCGTTGGTGCCGGCCGACCGTTCGTGCCAGTTGGCGCCCTCGACGAAGCGCATCTCCTCCGCCCTGCTGCGCAGCCGGTGGTCGCCCTCCACCCACAGCAGCCGGCCCGCGGCGTCGCCGACGGCGACGATCTGCGGTCCCGGCGCGGTGTCCAGCAGCAGCCTTCGCAGCAGCGGCAGGGTGGCGGCCAGCGGGTGGGCCTCGCGGTAGTCGGCCAGGGCGGGTCCGGACAGCTCGATGCGCGGGGAGATGCCGTCCGGGTCGATGCCTAGGCGGGCACTGCGCCGCCAGGACTCGCCGACGACCGTGCGCACGGTGCCGTGCAGCAGGCCGGAGCCGGTGAAGTCCTCGTGGGCGCGCGCGACGTCCCTGCGCACGGCGTCGGGATCGGCGTCCCACGGCCAGGCGTTCCACGTCCGGGACATGTGCGACCTCCCCTGCGCGCGAGGCGGTGCCGGGCCACGGCGCGGCCCGGCCCGGCTCACCCCCGTTGAGGTGGGGATCCCACGATTCAAACCGGCCGCGGGGCCCGTGACAAGGGGTTCCGCGGAACGGGCGACGGATCGTCCCCCTATGTCACCCCTTGTCGCCGATGTGCGCGCGGCTGGGAACCGGTCGGGGATCGGCGGGCAGGGCGGCGAGGGCGACGGTGAGCGCGACGCGCGCTTGGGGCTCGTGCAGGCGCAGGTCGGCGACGCCGCGCAGGCGCCGCAGCCGGTAGCGGACCGTGTTGGGGTGCACGCCCAGCATCTCGGCGGCGACGGCCGGGTCGCCGTGCGCGTACAGCCAGGCCCGCAGCGTCCGTGTGTACTCGGTCCCCTGGTCCGCGTCGTGGCGGGCCAGCACCGCCACCGGGTTGCGGCCGGGCAGCCGCCCGGCCTCGGCGGACAGCCGCAGGCGGCGGAGCAGGACCTCGTCCCAGGCGTCGTCGTACACCACCGGGGCGGCGCCGTCCCCCGCCAGGATCAGGCACTCGTCGGCCTCCTGGCGGCTGGCGGGCAGGTCCCCCGCGCGGGCCGCGCCGCCCACCCCGGCGGACACGCCCGGGCGGGCGGGCAGGCCGCGCACCGTGGCGCGGACCCACTCCAGGGCCGGGGCGATCTCCCCGGCGCAGGGCAGCACCGTGTAGACGGTGGTCCCCAGCAGGGTGCTGCGCCCCGGGCGCGACCAGCCGAACCCGGTGGTGACCTGCTCGAACAGGTGCAGGACGGCGTCGTCGGGCGGTGCGGCCCGGGCGTGCAGCGCGATGACCCGCAGCCCGTCGGCGGGCAGGCCGATCCGGTCGACGGCCCGCTCGGGGTCCTCCGACCCCTCCAGCAGGTCGATGACCGACTCCGACTCCACCTGGCGCTCCAGGTCGCTGCTCACCCGGGCGCGCAGCATGTGCAGGCCCACCGTGCGGGCGCCCTCGCTGAGCGCCCGGGCCCGCTCCGCGTCCAGGGGCGTGTCCCCGGCCGCCCACAGCGAGCCGAGGAGCTCGCGGCCCACCCGGATCGGCACGGCGGTGCGACCGCCCATCCCGAACTCCGGCAGGGCGGGCACGTACAGCGGTCCGTCGGCGGCGGCCAGCCGGGCGGCCGTCCCGTCGGACTCCAGGCGGTCGCGGATCCCGGCGGGGGCGCGCCGGGCGATGACGGTGTCACGGCGGGCCCGGTCGGTGTCGGCCTGCTCGGCGGAGTAGGCGACCACCCGCCAGGCCCGGTCCTCGATGACGACGGGCGAGCCGACCTCCGCGGCGACGGTGTCGGCCAGGGCGAAGAGGTCGCTGGGACCGCGCCCGGACTCCGTCTCGCGGCCCTCCAGCACCAGCCCGTAGACGATGCCCGAGATCTGGCTCCAGGACACGGCGGGCTCGACCACGACCATGGCAATGCCGCGTTCGTGCAGCTCGGCGCGGATCTCGGCGCCGGGCCCGGTGGCGGAGCGGACGATGACGACGACGGCGCGGGCCTGCTCGGCCAGCCGCAGGGCGGTGGCGGAGGCGTCGATCCCCACCGCGAGGAAGGCGTCGCCCAGGGGCGGCGCGTCGTCCGTGGGGTCGTGCATGGCGACGCTGCGCAGCTCGCGGCGGCGCAGGCGGCCGTCGCCCACCAGGTGGGCTCCGTAGCCGCCCAGGACGTTGACGAGCCGGTCGAGGTTGATCACCGCACCGCCTCCCCCGTTGTCGGAGCACGACAAGAACCCGCACCGTGATTGTCCTCCCACGATAACGGGTCGCCCGCCGCCGCTGGACACACTCAAGTCGAGGGACAGCGCCCCCGACCCTCGCGTACTCCCATCCGCGCCACGGACAGCGTCCGTGGCGCTTGTTCGTGAAGACAAGGAACGTCCCATGCACAAGACCACCGACACCTGGATGACCCGGGAGGCGTACGAGCGGCTCAAGGAGGAGCTGCGGGTGCTGAGCACACTCCCCGAGGACGACATCGGAACGGGTTCCGGATCGGACGACGGGGGCGCGGGGGGCATCATCCCCGCGCCCCGCTACATTCACGACCCGGCCGTGCGCCTGGCCCGGGTGCAGACGATCGAGCGGCTGCTGCGCGAGGCCGTGGTCGAGGAGGCGGCGCCCGACGACGGGGTGGCCGCGCCCGGCAAGGTGCTGACGATCCGCTACGACGACGAGGAGGACACCGAGGAGTTCCTGCTCGGCGTCCGGGACGCCTCGGTGGCGGACGCGGTGACGGTGTACTCGCCGCAGTCGCCGCTGGGGGAGGCCCTGCTGGGGGCCGTGCGCGGCGAGCGGCGGACCTTCACCTCCCCGCGCGGGGCGGTGATCGGGGTGACGCTGGTGGACGCCGCCCCCTACCGCTCGGCACGCTGACCCCGCCCCGGGGCGGCCGTCCCGGCCGCCCCGCCCCCTTTTTTCCGCCTCCCTCCTTGACATCCTCCGATTGTGAGTGTGTACTCACATACATAAGCGGAACCGAAGCGGCCCGAAGTGCCGCGGACGCCTCTCCGCACTCACGGCCGAACCCGGCCGGACCGTACTGTTGCCCGACCCCGGTCGGGCTCTTTTCGGCCCCGGCAAGTGAGTGAGCACTCACAAACTAACCCCCGAAGAAGGAGCCACCGATGACCGCCACCGGACACACCGCCCGCACCACCCTCGAAGCCGTCCTGCACGGCCCCGGCGCGGCCGAGGAGATCACCCTGCGCCGCCGCACCCTGGAGCCCCTCGCACCCGGCGGCGCCCTGGTCCGGGTGGAGGCCACCGGCGTCTCCTTCGCCGAGCAGCAGATGCGCCGCGGCAAGTACTACGACCAGCCGCCCTTCCCGTTCGTGCCCGGCTACGACCTGGTCGGCCGGGTGGAGGAGGTCGGACCGGGCGCCGACCCGGCCCTGGTCGGGCGCCGGGTGGCCGCCCTCACCAAGACCGGCGGCTGGGCCGACCGGGTCGCCCTGCCCGCCGCCGACCTGGTCCCCGTCCCTGACGGGGTGGACCCGGCCGACGCCGAGGCCGCCGTGGTCAACGGGGTCACCGCGTACCGCATGCTGCACCGGCTCGCCCGGGTGCGGCGGGGCGACACCGTGGTCGTGCTGGGCGCCAACGGCGGGGTCGGCTCGCTGCTCGTCCAGATGGCCCGCCGCGCCGGGGCCACCGTCGTCGGCACCGCCTCGGCCCGGCACCTGGAGGCGGTCCGTGTCCTGGGCGCGCTGCCCGTCGACCGCCGGGACCCGGACATGTACGCGCGCATCCGTGAACTGGCCCCCGACGGCGCGGACGCCGTGTTCGACCACGTGGGCGGGCCCGCCATCACCGACTCCTTCCAGCTGCTGGCCCCCGGCGGGACCCTGGTGTCCTACGGCACCGCCGCCACCCGCGACGAGCAGGGCAACGCGCGGATGCCCGTGCTGGCCCTGTTCGGCCGGCTGCTGCTGTGGAACGCGCTCCCCAACCGGCGCGGCGCGCACTTCTTCAACCTCTGGCAGGGGCACCGCTCCCCCGAGCGCTACCGCCGCCTGCTGGCCGAGGACCTGGGCGCGGTGTTCGCCCTGCTGGCCGAGGGGGCCGTCGCCCCGCCGGTCGCCGCCCGGGTCCCGCTGGAGGAGATCGACCGCGCGATCGCGCTGGCCGAGTCCGGCACCGTCGTCGGCAAGGTCGTCGTCGTGCCCGCGGGACGGGACTGACCGGGCCCGGGCCCGTAGGATGCTCGGCATGGGGCAGGAGCAGGGGACGGCGCGTACCGCGCTGCTCTCGTACGGGATGACCGCCCTGTTCACCGCGCTGCTGTGGCGGGAGTGGGAGCGGGCCGCGGCCGACTCCGCCCTGTCCCAGGGCGCCACCGTCGCGGCCCTGGGCGTGTACCTGCTGGGGTGCGCGTCCCTGCCCGCGGCCGCGCCGCTGCTCGGCCGCACCGCGCGGACGGCCGCCTGCGCCCTGCTCCTCCTGCTCGGCTGCGGCCTGGTCGCCGCGGTGGGGCCCCAGCACTCCTGGATCACGATGTTCGCGCTGGCCGCCTGCGCGACCGCCCTGCCGCTGGCCCTGTCCCTGGGCGCGACCGCCCTGGTGCTGGCCGGGGTCGGCACCGCCGCGCTGGCCACCGGCCGGACCGAGGGGCAGCTGGGCGGCCTCGTGGTCATCGCCTCGGTGTCGGTGGCCGTGGCACTGGCCGTCCGCCTGGTGGAGGCCAACGCCGAACTGCGGCGCGGCCGCGACCAGGCGGCCCAGCTCGCGGTCCTGCGCGAGCGCGAGCGGTTCTCCCGCGACCTGCACGACCTGCTCGGCCACAGCCTCACCACGATCGTGGTCAAGGCCGGCGCGGGCCGCCGCATCCTGGAGGCCACCGGGGACACCGCACGGGCCGCGGCCGAACTGCGCGACCTGGAGGACCTGGGCCGCCGCTCGCTGGCGGAGGTCCGCGAGGCCGTCGCCGGGACGCGGCGGGTCACCCTGGCCGGGGAGCTGCTGCGCGCCGGGGCCGCGCTGGCCGCCGCCGACGTGGAGCTGCGCGTCCCCGGGGAGGTCCCCTCCGGCGGCGACGAGGTGCTCGGGTACGCGGTGCGCGAGGCCGTCACCAACGTGGTCCGCCACGCGGGCGCCGGCCGTGTGGAGATCTCCACCGGCCCCGGCTGGGTGGAGGTCCGCGACGACGGGCGCGCCGGCCGGGTCGTCCCCGGCAACGGGCTGGCCGGGCTGGAGCGCAGGCTGGCCGAGCGCGGCGGTACGCTCACCCTCTCCCCCACGCCCGACGGAGGGCTCACCCTCCGCGCCGAGGTTCCCGTCGAAGAGAGCGGAGGACGCCCGTGATCCGGGTACTGGTCGCCGACGACCAGGCGATGGTGCGCGGGGCCCTGGCCACCGTGCTCGACCTGGAGCCCGACATCGAGGTGGTGGCCCGTGCCGAGACCGGCGCGCGGGCGCTGGAGCTGGCCCGCGAGGTCCGGCCCGACGTCGCCCTGCTGGACGTGCGGATGCCCGGGGGCGACGGCATCGAGGTGTGCGCCGAGCTGACCCGTGTCCTGCCGGACTGCCGGGTGCTGATGTGCACCACGTTCGGCCGCCCCGGCTACCTGACCCGGGCGCTGCGGGCGGGGGCGGGCGGGTTCGTGGTCAAGGACGCCTCACCCGAGGACCTGGTGGACGCCGTCCGCCGGGTGCACCGCGGGCTGCGGGTGGTCGACCCCGACCTGGCCGTGGCCTCGCTGACCCACGGCACCAGCCCGCTGACGCCGCGCGAGCGCGAGGTGCTGGCCGCGGTGCTGAACGGCGGCGACGACGTGGCGGCGCTGGCCCGTTCCCTGGGGATGAGCCAGGGCACCCTGCGCAACCACCTGTCGTCGGCCATCGGCAAGACCGGGACCCGGACCCGCGCCGAGGCGGCCAGGGTCGCCGAGGAGCACGGCTGGCTCTGACGGGGTTCAGGCGTCGGGCTTGGACAGCGAGGCGTTGATGTTGCCGACCCGGCCGAGGTGGTCGAAGGTGACACGGGCCTCCAGCCCGGGCACGGACAGGAGCAGCGTGCCCCGCTCCTCGTCGGTGAACCTCGGGGACAGGCCCCGCAGGCGGCCGTACGTGTACAGGGCCCGCTTGTGGTCGGTCAGCCGCAGATCCATCAGCCCCTGCTGGATGACCCGCATGACCCTGGTGGGCTCGGGCTCGGGCAGCCGCAGCTCGGGGTGCTCGATGATGAACGCCACCCGGGTGCCGCCGCCCACCTCGCCGTTGTAGGAGAACCAGCGGCCGGTGAGGAGCTTGGCCGCGTCGGTCAGCTGGCCGACCACCAGGGGCACCTCCCGGGGGGCGCCGGGCAGGGCGTCGAAGGGCACCTCGGCGGCGGCCAGCTCGGGGACGTCGTGCTCCCGGCCGAAGTCGCGGACGGCGGCGCTCAGCGCGGTCAGGTCCGAACGGAAGCCGGAGGGGTTGGCCCAGCCCCACATCCAGGAGCCCGGCCCGGGTGCCGCGCTGCCCAGCAGGTGGAAGCGGTCGCAGACCAGGGGGCGCTCGCCGGAGAACTCGAACCGGCCCTCCTGGAGGTCCACGTTCCAGCTGTGCTCGCCGATGAACTCCTGGAAGTGCAGCTGGTGCTCGAAGGACATCAGGGCGGCGTCGTCGAGCATGTCGGGGAGAGTGTGCTTGCTCATGCCCGCGATGCTATGCACCGTGTCCGACACGACCGGAAGCCGGGGCCGGGCGGTGCCCGGCCCCGGCGTGTCGTCCCACCTCGCGGGCCCGCCTCAGACGTCTTGGCGGCGGACGGCCCGGTCCGCGGCGAACAGGACCAGGGCGCTCCAGGCGACCAGGACGAGCGCGGCGGCCGCCGGGTGGGGCCCGTCGGGGCCGGCGATCCCGGCCAGGGAGTGCAGGGCCTCCCCCGGCAGCACCGGCAGCAGAAGGCTCCCGCCGGGGATCCATCCGGCCAGGGTCGGGGCCACCAGCAGCGCCAGGGCGGCGACCACACCGCCCGCCGTGGAACGGGTCCACAGCGCCCCGGCGGTGGCCACCAGCGCGTGGAACGGCGCCATCAGCGCGGCCCCCGCGACCGCCCGCCACACCGCCGGGTCGGCGGCGTCCCAGACGGGCAGTCCGGCGCCGGACAGGACCAGCAGTGAGACCAGGGCCGCCCCGACCGCCGCGACCAGGGCCACGGCCCCGGCGGCCGCGGCCACGGTGACGGCGCGGGCGAGGAGCACCCGGCCCCGGTCCGGGGTGACGGTGAAGGTCGTGCGGATCATGCCGGTGGCGTACTCGCCGCCCACCGCGGCGGCCGCCAGCACGGTCAGCACCAGCGCGGCGGCGTCCGCCCCCAGCAGGGAGGCGGTCAGCACGTCGAAGGCGGGCTGGTCGGCCAGAGGCACGCCGGTGGTCGGCTCCAGGGTCAGGCAGAACACGGCGGCGACCGCGAGCGCCAGCCCGACGGCGGCCGCGGCGGCGCGCCGGTCGCGCGCCGAACCGGTCAGCTTCGTCCACTCCGCGGCCACGGCCGCGCCGGTCCCCGCACGCCGCGCGGACCGCTTCGTCGTCTTCGTCATCGCACCCACTCCCCTTCGGCCTCCCCTTCGCCGGCCGCCCCGTCGGCGGCCCGCCCGTTCTGTCCGGTGAGGCGGATGAAGGCGTCCTCCAGGCGGGCCCTCACCGGTACCAGCGCGTGCAGCACGATCCCGTGCGCGGCGGCCAGCTCGCCCACCCGGGCGGCGTCCATGCCGGTGACCTCCAGCCGGCCGTCCCCGGCGGGCGCCGGCGCGGCGCCCGCGCGGGCCAGCAGGGCGGACAGGCCGCCCGGGTCCGGGGTGGCCACCTCGACGCGCTCGCGCGCACCGGCGGCCAGTTCGGCGATGCCGACGTCGGCGACCAGCCGTCCCCGGGAGATCACCAGCACGTGGTCGGCGGTGGCCTCCATCTCGTTCATCAGGTGGCTGGACACCAGCACGGTGCGGCCCTCGTCGGCGAAACCGCGCAGCAGGCGGCGCACCCACACGATGCCCTCCGGGTCGAGCCCGTTGAGGGGCTCGTCCAGGATGAGCACGCCGGGGTCGCCGAGCAGCGCCCCCGCGATGCCCAGCCGTTGGCGCATCCCCAGGGACAGGTGCCGGATGCGGTGCCCGCCCCGGTCCGCCAGGCCGACCAGGCCCAGCACCTCGTCCACCCGGGCCCGGCCGATGCCCGCGCCGCGGGCCTGCCAGAGCAGGTGGCCGCGGGCGGTGCGCCCGGGCTCCACCGCGCCGGGGTCGAGCAGCGCGCCGACCCGCCGGGTGGGCGAGGGCAGGTCGCGGTAGGGCATCCCGCCGACGGTGGCGCTGCCGGAGGTCGGGGCGTCCAGTCCCAGGACCATGCGCAGGGTGGTGCTCTTGCCCGCCCCGTTGGGCCCCAGGAACCCGGTCACCCTGCCGGGCTCCACCGTGAAGGTCAGCCCGTCCACGGCGACGGTCCCCCCGTAGCGCTTGACCAGTTCCCGTACGGCGATCATCGGTCCCCCTGTTGTCGGCCGGTCCCCTCCAGCCTGTCGCGCGGGGGCGCCCCGGACCCGGTCCGTCCGTCAGGACCCGTCCATGACACCTGTCACGGGTGCCGCGGGCGCCGAGGGGCCGGGGGGCCGGGGCGGCACCGGCTCGGACGGCACCGGGGTCAGCCGGCGACGGGCTCCCCTGTCGAGGGCTCCCCGGCCGGGGCGCCCTCCTCCGCCGCGGCGGCCCCCGTGGGCGGGATCCGGCGCAGGGCCACCGCCGCCAGGACCGCGATCCCGACGGCGAGCGCGGCGCTGATCCAGGCCACGGTGGTGAGGGAGGACGTGAAGGCGGCGGCCGCGGTGTCCAGGAGGTCCCGCGCCACCGGGGCGGGCAGGTCGGCGGCGGCCCGCCCCGCGCCCTCCAGTCCGTCGGACGCGTCGGCCGCGGTGTCCGCGGAGACGCCCGCGGGCATCGCCCCGGCCATCGACAGCCGGTAGGCCGCCGTGCCCACGCTGCCGAAGGCCGCGATGCCCAGGGCCACGCCCACCTCCATCGCGGTCTCGCTGATGGCGGCGGAGGCCCCGGCCTTCTCCGGCGGGGCCGAGCCCACGATGAGGTCCGTGCCCAGCGCCATGATGGGGCTGATCCCGGCGTAGACCAGGGTGAACCCGACCACCACCGTGACGAGCCCGTCCTCGGGGCCCACCCTGGTGAGCAGCAGGAACCCGAGGGTGGCCAGGGCCAGCGAACCGGCCAGGACGTGGGCGGGGCGCACCCGCCGGGCGAGGACGGGGGCCAGGGTGGAGGCGACGACCAGCCCGGCCGCCGACGGGAGCAGCCACAGGCCGGCCACCAGCGGGGACAGTCCGGCGACGGACTGAAGGTACTGCGTGACGAACAGGTAGACGCCGCCGATGAGCAGCAGGCCCAGGAGCATCACGGCCAGAGCGCTGGAGAAGGCGGCCCCGGAGAACAGGCGCAGGTCCAGGAGGGGGTCGCTCGACCGGCGCTGCCGGCGGACGAACAGCAGGCCGAGCACGACGCCGGCGGCGATCGCCGCCAGGGCCGTCGGCTCCGGGCCGTACCCGGCCAGCCGCTTGAGGCCGAAGACCACGGACAGGACGGCGGCCATCGAGAGCAGGACGCCGGGCAGGTCCAGGCGGCCGGGCTCAGGGTCGCGGTACTCCGGGAGCAGGAACGGAGCGGTGGCGAGCAACAGCGCCATCACAGGAACCGCGAGCAGGAACACCGACCCCCACCAGAAGAACTCCAGCATGAGGCCGCCCAGGATCGGCCCGAGGGCGACGCCCGCGGAGAAGCTCGTGGCCCACACGCCGAAGGCCAGCCCCCGCTGCCGCGGGTCGGTGAACATCGTGCTGATCAGTGCGAGCGTGGAGGGCATCAGGGTGGCTCCGGCGATGCCCAGCAGCACCCGGGCGGCGATGAGCATCTCCGGTGTCGTGGAGTAGGCGGCCAGCACGGAGGCGGCCCCGAACGCGGTGGCGCCCAGGAGGAGCAGGCGTCTGCGGCCGATCCGGTCGCCGAGGGTGCCCATGAGGACCAGCAGGCCGGCGACCATGAAGCCGTAGACGTCGATGATCCACAGCCGCTCGGTGGCGGTGGCCCCCAGGTCGGTGCTCAGGTGCGGCAGCGCGAGGTACAGGACGGTGACGTCGAGGGCCTGGAGGGTGGTGGGCAGGCTGAGGACGGCCAGGCCCGCCCAGGCCCGCCACCCCGGCCTCGCGGCGGGGGCGGTGGAGTTCGCTGACATGTTCGTGCCTTTCACGGGGTTCGGGGCCGACGGGGCCGGAGCACCCGCCGGAGGAGGTGGTCGAGCAGCCGGTCTGCGGTGTCCTCGCACCACCGGTCGGTGCCGGTCCCTCCGCGCAGGGAGGCGGTCATCACCACCGGCCCGACCGGGAGGGACCGGAGGAGGGCGCCGGCGCGAACGGCGTCGGTGCGGCCGCCCGGCCCTCCTCCCCTCCGGCGCCGTCGAAGACGATCGCGACGCGCGGCGGTCCGTCGTCCACCGGCAAGCCCCCTCACCGGTCGGGCGGACGCCTCGTCCGCCCGCTGTGGGTCCACTCCACCGGTCGGCGCGCACGGTTCTCCGACGGTTCTCCGACGGTGGACCGGAGGCGGGCCGTGCGCGGCCGCCCGGCTAGGTTGATCCCATGCGTTTCGGGGTGTTGGGGCCGCTGGCCGTGTGGACCGACGAGGGGACCCCCGTCCGCGTTCCCGAGGTCAAGGTGCGGACCCTGCTGACCGCGCTGCTGATGGAGCCGGGGCGGGTGGTCTCCACCGACCGCCTCGCCCACCACCTGTGGGGCGAAGCCCCTCCGGCCGACCCGACGAACACCCTCCAGACCAAGGTGTCGCAGCTGCGCCGGGCCCTGGAGCGGGCCGAACCCGGCGGCCGGGGCCTGGTGGTCCGGCGCCCGCCCGGGTACGCGCTGGAGGTGGCCGCCGACGGGGTGGACGCCGGGCGGTTCTCGGCGCTGGTCGAACGGGCCCGCGCGACCGCCGACCCCCGGGCGCGCGCGGCGCTGCTGTCGGAGGCCCTGGACCTGTGGCGGGGGCCGGCGTTCGCGGACCTCCCCGACACCGGTTCGGCCGACGCGGCGGCCGTGCGCTGGGAGGAGCTCCGGCTCACCGCCGTGGAGGACCTGGCCCGGGCCCGGCTGGAGGTGGGCGAGCACGCGCCGGCGGCGGAGGGGCTCGCCGAACAGGTGCGGGAACACCCGCTGCGCGAACGGCTGCGAGCCCTCCACATGCTCGCCCTGTACCGGTCCGGACGCCCGGCCGAGGCCCTGTCCTCCTACGCCGACCTGCGGGAACGGCTGGCCGGGGAACTGGGGGCGGACCCGGGACCGGAGGTGGCGGAGCTGCACCTGAGGATCCTGGACCAGGACCCCGGACTGGCCGGGCCCGCCGCCGCGCTCCCCCCGGGCAGGGGCGGAGACCTGCCGGTGCCGCCGACCGCCCTGGTGGGCCGGGCGGCGGAGCTCGGCCGTGTCACCGGGCTGGTGGACCGCCACCGGCTGGTCACCCTCACCGGGCCGGGCGGAGTGGGCAAGACCCGGCTCGCCCTGGCGGTGGCCGAAGCACGCTCCGCGGACCACCCCGACGGGGTGTGGCTGGTGGAGCTGGCCGGGCTGCGCCCGGAGCGGGAGTCCGGGGCCGGACCGGACGCGGTGGCCGAGGAGGTGGGCGCCGTGCTGGGGCTGCGCGGCCGCGGTACCTCCGAGACCGACCCGGTGGCGCGGCTGTGCGACGCCCTCTCCGCCCGGCGGGCCCTGCTGTTGCTGGACAACTGCGAGCACGTGGTGGAGTCCGCCGCCGGTACGGTCGCCGCGCTGCTGCGGGCGGCGCCCGGACTGCGGATCCTCGCCACCACGCGGGAGCCCCTCTCGGTGGACGGGGAGGTGCTGGAGTCGGTGGACCCCCTGGACCTGCCCGGCACCGGCGACGGCCCCGACGCGGCGCTGGAGTCGGACGCGGTCCGGCTGTTCGCGGAACGCGCCGCCGCGGCCGCCCCCGGGTTCCGGCTGACGGACGACAACGCGGCCGCCGTGGTGACGCTCTGCCGCAGGCTGGACGGCATCCCCCTGGCACTGGAGCTGGCCGCGGCGCGCATCCGGACCCTGGGCGCTCACGGCCTGCTGGAGCGGATCGACGACCGGTTCCGGCTGCTGGCCGGGCGGCGGCGGGACGCCCCGGCCCGGCAGCGCACCCTGCGGGCGGTGATCGACTGGAGCTGGGATCTGGCCTCGGAGGCCGAACGGGCCGTGCTGCGCCGTCTGTCGGTGCACGCCGAGGGGTGCACCCTGGAGGCGGCGGAGGCAGTGTGCGCCGGCCCCGGGGTGGCCGCCGAGGATGTTCTCGACCTGCTGGAACGCCTGGTGGAGCGGTCGTTGGTGGTGGCCGTCCCCGACCCGGACCGCCCGCGCTTCCGGCTGCTGGAGACGGTGGGCGACTACGCGGCCGAGCGGCTGGTGGAGGCGGGTGAACGGGACGCGGCCCGGCGCGCGCACGCCGCCTACTACACCGCCCTGGCGGAGCGGGCGGACCCGCACCTGACCGGGCGGGGGCAGGGCCGCCGGCTGCTCCTGTTGGACGCGGAGACCGCCAACCTGCGCGCCGCGCTGCACCACTCCCTGGAGCTCGGGGACACGGAGACGGCCCTGCGGCTGGCGCTGGCGGACACCTGGCACCTGTTCCTGCGCGGCCGGTTCGGGGAGGCGCTGCAGAGGTTCGCCGCGGTCGGGGCGCGGACCCCGGGTACGCGGACCGGGTCCCCGTCGGCGCGGGAGGTCCGGGCGGCCTTCTCCCGGGCCGCCCTGGAGCTGTACGTGCACGGGACCGCCGCCTCCGGGCCCGTCCCCTCCCTCCCGGCCGCGGCGGTGCCCGACGACCCGACCGGGCGGGCGGCCCTGGCCCGGGCCGTCTGGTTCCTGGGCTCCGCCCACATGGGGTTCGGCGACCTGGGCGTCGCCGAGGATCTGGTGGGCCGCGCGCTGCGCGACGCCCGCGCCCTCGGCGACACGTGGGTGGAGGCGGCCGCGCTCGCGACCCGGGCGAACATCGCGCACTTCCGCGGCGACCTGCCCGGGCTGCTCAATGACGGCGAACGGAGCCTGGCCCTGTTCGACGGGCTCGGCGACGGCTGGGGGAGGCTCCAGGCCCTGGACGCCCTCGCCGTCCACGCCGAGATCAGGGGCGACCTGGAGCGGACCGCGGCCGTGCGCCGGGAGGCGGTCGGCGTCGCAGAAGGCCTGATGCTGTGGAGCGAGCTCGCGCGCCACCTGGCCGGGCTGGGCCGCGTCGCCCTGCTGGAGCGGGACTTCGACCGGGCGGACGACTTCCACGGGCGCTCCCTGCGGGTCGCCGTGGAGCACGGCGACCCGGCTGGGCAGGAGTTCGCCGCCATCGGCCTGGGCATGGCCGCGCGGCGCCGCGGGGATCCGGCCGGGGCCGAGGGGCACCTGGGCCCCTGGCTGGCGTGGAACCTGCGGCTGGGAGCCGAACCCGGGGCGGCGTTCGTCCTGGCCGAGCTGGGGTTCTGCGCCGAGCAGCGCGGGGACGCCGCGCAGGCGCTGGACCTGCACCGGCGGGGTCTGGCCTCGGCGCTGCGCGTCGGCGACCCGCGGGCGGTCGCCCTCGCCCTGGAGGGGACGGCCGGGGCACTGGCCCTCGGCGGGGACGCGGAACGGGCCGCGTCCCTGCTGGGCACCGCGGCGGCCGCCCGGGAGTCGCTGGGAGCGCCCCTGCCGGAGGCCGAGCGGGGGGACGTGGACCGGATCGCCCGGCGCGCGGCCGGTGCGCTGGGCGAGGACGCGTACGAGGCCGCTTTCGCGCGGGGGAGGGCCGTCCCGCTCCCCTCCCGGGTGGAGGAGGTCGGCTGACCGGGCGGGGCCCCGGGAGTCGGGACCTCAGGAGTCCGCGGGAAGCGCCAGGTGCTCGGTGAGGAAGGCGTCGATCCGCTCCCAGGCGTCGGCCGCCGACTCCGGGTGCGGCCCGGTGTGCATCGCCCGGAACACCGGGCGCAGGGCCTTCGGCCCGTTGGGCGCTTCGTTGAGGAAGGAGTGCCCCGCCTCCGGGTACTCCTTGACGTCGTTGGCGACCCCCGCGGCGTCCAGGGCGGCACGCAGCTCGCCGGCGGCTCCGCGCAGGCCGCCGTCCCGCGCGCCGAAGCTGCCGACGACGGGGCAGGCCCGGTCCAGGGCGCCCTCCAGGTTCCGGGGGATGAACCCGTAGTTGACGGCGGAGGCGTCGAAGTCGGCGACGGTGGCCAGGGCGAACCCGCCGCCCATGCAGAACCCGACCACGCCGACCCGGCCGGTGCAGTCGTCCCGGTCCAGGAGCCACCGCTTGGCGGCGGCGATGTCGGCGATGGCCCGCCCGCGCCCGGAGCGCATGGCCAGGAGCACCCTGACCACGCAGCGGGCCATGCCGCCCTCGCTGTACAGGTCCGGGACGACGGTGAGGTAGCCGAGGCGGGCCAGCCGGTCGGCGTGGGCGCGCATCTGCTCGTCGACGCCCCAGGCCTCGTGGGTGATGACGACGCCGGGCCAGGGGCCCTCGCCCGCGGGAACGGCGAGGTGGGCGCGCAGGCGGGGCGACCCCTCCCCGTTCCGGGTGTACTCGCCAAGGTCGATGTCCGCCACGGTTCCTCCTGGTCCCGGCCCTCCGGATCGCCTACACCCTAGGGCGTCCGTGCCCGGGGGGACCAGGTGCGGACGGCGCCGGGCGGAGCCTGCGGACGCCGCACCCCACCAGGGATGGTGATCTGGGTCACATGACCACTCCCTCACCACGGACAACGCCGGCCCCAGGCGAACACCTTCGGTTACCGGGGTTGACCGGTGCGTTGCCTAATGGTCGTTTAGTTCCCGGTCCTCCACACCCGCTACCTCTGGGGAGACTCACCATGATCGACCGCAGACTGTTCCTCGGCGGCCTCGGGGCCGCCGCCACCGTCCCGCTCCTGGGCACGCTCGGCTGTGCCCCCCGGGAGGCCACGGCCGACCTCACCGCCTCTTCCGAAGCGGCCAATCCGGGAGCGCTCCCGGTGGGCTTCCGGAACGAGACCGGGCGGTTCTCCGACGACGAGATCCTCGTCTACGTGATCGGCACCGACCTCACCACCGGGCGGCACAGCCGGGTGGACGCCGACGGCGTCTCCCACCCCGTGAGCCTGGACGACAACGGCCCGGACGGGTACACCGACTACTCGATCCCGTTCGCCGACCTGGCCGGGCTGACCCTGCCGTACATGTCCGGGCGGATCTACCTCTCCCTGGGCGGCCCCCTGCACATCCGCATCGTCACCGACGGCAACGGCGCCCCGGCCCCGCAGCTGCCCGCCGGATGGGTGGAGGGCTCCCCCGGGTTCGACGTGCTGCACGACACCGTCGAGTTCACCCACAACGACGCGGGGATGTTCTGCAACACCAGCATGGTCGACCAGTTCAGCGTGCCCATCGGCATCCGGCTGATCGGCGACGCCGACCAGAGCACCGGGTTCTTCCGCCCCGGCGGACGCGAGGCGGTCTTCCGGACCCTGGCGGCCGACCCCGTGTTCTCGTCCCTGGTCTACGACGACCTGCGGGTCATCGCCCCCGGCCACGCGCTGGACGCCGGCCTCTTCCCGGCCGACTACTTCGACCCCTACATCGACCGCGTGTGGTCGCACTACGCGGGCAACGACCTGACCGTCACCACCAACGCCGGGACCTTCACCGGCCGGGTGCAGGGCGGGCGGTTCGCGTTCGACGGCGGGGTGCGCGCCTTCGACCGGCCCTCCACCCGGGACGTGCTGTTCTGCGACGGCGCGCTGGCCGCCCCCAACGACGGGATCAGCGGCCCGGTCGCCGCGATCCTGGGGGCCGCGCTCAACCGGTCCACCCTGCTCACCCAGCCGGCCCAGCCCACCGACGACCCCGCCGGCTTCTACCTGGACGAGGTCACCAACCGGTACGCGGCGGTCTTCCACGAGAACACCGTGGACGGCAAGGCCTACGGGTTCGCGTTCGACGACGTGGCGGACTTCGCCTCCTACGTCCAGGACCACGGCGCGCAGCGGCTGGAGGTCACCCTCACGGCCTTCTGAGGGCCGCGGCCCGGGGCGCCGACGCAGGTCGGCGCCCCTGGGCGGGTCCGGCGGGTCCGGCGGGTCCGGGCAGGTCCGGCCCCGGTCAGCGGCCGCCTCCCGCGGCGGGCGCGCCGGGACCGGCCAGGCCCAGCGGGCCGTCGGGGGCCGGGCGGAAGTGCCGGGCCACGTCCTGTGCGTCGACCCCGGCCAGGGTGTCGGGCACCCACTTGGGGGCGCGGTCCTTGTCGATGATCTGCGCGCGGACCCCCTCGACGAAGTCGGGCGAGTCCAGGGCCGCGCAGGAGACCCGGTACTCCTGCTCCAGGACCTCCGCCAGGCCGGGCAGGTCCCGCGCCCGGCGCAGCGCCTCCAGGGTGACCTTCACCGAGGTCGGCGACTTGGACAGGATCGTGTCGGCGGCCGCGGCCGCCGCCGGGTCGCCGTGGCCGCGCAGCCGCTCCACGATCTCCTCCGCGGTGCCGGCGGAGTAGCAGGCGTCGATCCAGCGCTCGCCGGTCAGGGTCGGGGCGGGAGCGGTCCCCGTGTACCGGCCCACCGCCTCGGCCACGTCCCCGGCCCCGGCCGCGCCGGCCAGGGCCCCGGCCAGGTCGGCCAGCCGCGCGGAGGGCACGTAATGGTCGGCCAGTCCCAGGGCGATGGCGTCGCCCGCGCCCACCGATCCGGCGGTGAGCGCCAGATGGGTGCCGGTCTCCCCGGGCGCCCGGGACAGCAGGTGGGTGCCGCCCACGTCGGGCACGAACCCGATGGTGGCCTCCGGCATGCCCACGGTCGAGCGCTCGGTGACGATCCGGACCGATCCGTGGGCGGAAACGCCGACGCCTCCGCCCATGACCACGCCGTCCATGAACGCGACGTAGGGCTTGGGGTAGCGGGAGATGTACTCGTTGAGCAGGTACTCGTCCCGCCAGAACGCGGCGGCCGCCCCGTCGCGGTCCCGGGCGCTGGCGGCCATGGCGCGGATGTCGCCGCCCGCGCACAGGCCCCGCTCGCCCGCCCCGTCGATGAGCACCGCGGCGACCGCGTCGTCGTGCTCCCAGGCGGACAGCGCCCCCCGCAGCGCGGTGACCATGTCGTGGTCCAGGGCGTTGATGGCGCGCGGCCGGTTCAGGGTGAGCCGCCCCAGGCGGCCCTCCACGCGGACCAGCACCTTCTCTCCGTCGGTGGACATCAGGCGGCCCCCTCCGGTACGCGCGCGGTGTTCGGGTTCATGACCTCGTCGGCCCCTTCCAGGATTCGGTGCACCCTCGGATCGCGCACGATCTTCTCAGTGCCGTGCCCGGCGGGGTGCCGGTAGCCCCCGCACAGGGTCTTCGTGTGCGGGCGCCGGGCGGGCCGTCACGGTCGGGCCGTGCCCCGCCGGCGGTGGTCGCGCTCGACGGCCGGCACCGGGCGGTCGACGCCCGCGACCCCGACGCGGTCCGCGCCGTCACCTCCGAGGACGTGGAGGTCGGCGGCCCCCGGGGCACGGCCCGGGGCATCGCCGCCCTCCTGGACTGGGTGCGCTCCTCCGGCATCCGGCTGGAGCCGACCGCGGTGTTCCCCGTGGACGGGCGGCGCACGGTGGTCGCCCAGAACGCCACCTGGCCCGGCCGTTCCGACCATGTGCCGGGGACCGCCCCGGCCGCCACCGCCACCCTCTTCGAGGTCCGCGACGGGCGGGTGTCCCGGGTTCTGCGCTTCGACGAGGGCGTAGAGGCCGCGCTGTCCGCCGCCTGGCAGACCGGTACCGGTCACGGGGTGTCCGGGACGGGGACTTAGAGTGGCCGCGAGGCCCGGCCCGCACCCCCGCGGAACCCCCGCCGCAGCCGGGCCGGAAAGGTCCGGTGATCCTCCCGTGCCCGACGACCACTCCCCCGCTCCGCGACCGAAGCCCGCCGATCGCTCGCTCGGCGGGCGCTTCTGGGCGTTCTGGTCGGCCGCGCTGGCCGCGAACCTGAGCGACGGCGTCGCCATGATCGCGATGCCGTGGCTGGCCTCCTCCCTCACCTCCGACCCCGTGCTGGTCGCCGCCGTGGCCACCGCCGGGCGGCTGCCCTGGCTGCTGCTGGCGCTGCCCGCCGGGGTGCTCATCGACCGGCTGCCCCGCATCCCCGTGATGGCCGGGGCCGGGACCGTCCGGCTGGCCCTGTGGGCGGCGCTGGCCGCCGTGGTGTTCTCCGGGGCGGCGTCGGTGCCGCTGCTGGTGGTGTTCGCGTTCTGTTTCGGGGCGCTGGAGGTCTGCTACGACACCGCGGCGGAGACGGTCGTCGCCTCGGTGGTCCCCCGGGACCGGCTGGAGCGCGCCAACGGGCACCTGCGCACCGGGGCCCTGGTCGTCCAGGAGTTCGGCGGGCGGCCCGTCGGCGGCCTGCTCATCTCCCTCGGGCTGTTCGCGCCGTTCGTGCTCAACGCCGCCGCGCTGGTGGTGTCGGTGCTGGCCCTGCTCCGGGTGCGCGGTGTGGACACGGGCGGACACGCCGGTACGGCCGGGCTCGGCGACGCGACCGCCGCCGGCCACGCCGGTACGGCCGGGCCCGCCCCGGAGCGGCGCGGGCTGCGGGGTGTCGGCGCGGACCTGGCCGAGGGGGTGCGGGCGATCCGGGAACAGCCGCTGCTGCGGCTGGTCGCGGGGATCGCCCTGTTCGTCAACGGGTGTTACGCCACCGCCCTGTCCACCCAGGTGCTGTTCGTGCGGGACGTGCTCGGCCTGGGGCCGGTCGGGTTCGGCCTGCTCATGGCGTTCGCCGCGGTCGGCGGGGTCGTCGGCGGCCAGTCGGTGGCCCGGCTGCGGGCGGCGCTCCCGCACGGCACGCTGCCGGTCGCCTGCCTGGCCGCCACGGGCATCGTCTACTGCGTGATCGCGGCGCTGCCGGTCCTCCCCGTGGTCGCCGTCGGGTACCTGCTGGCCGGCGGGCTCGTGCTCGGCTACGCGGTGGCGATGACCTCCATCCGCCAGCGCATCACACCCGACCGGCTGTTGGGCAGGGTCAACGCCGCCATGCGCACGGTGAGCTGGGGTGTCAGCGCCCTGGGCATGGCGGCGGGCGGGGTGATGGTCTCCGCCCTCACCCCGCTGACGGGGCACGAGGGCGCCCTGCGCGCCCCCTATGCCCTCATCGGTGCGGTCGGACTGGCCGTCGCGGTGTTCTTCGGCCGCAGGCTCGCACGCCTGGTGCGCGAATACGACGTCTGAGTCCCCTCCGCCTCAGTCGGCTCTGCCGCTCAGCGACCCCAGCAGTGTGTAGGCCTCGTCCATGCGGTCCGGGAAAACATCCGGACCCGGGGCCAGGCGCATGGCCGTCAGTTCGCAGGCCATCGAGATGTGCGAGGCCAGGACGGCGACGTTCTCCGGGGCACCGACCTCCACCAGTGCCCCGGCGAGCCGGATCGCCCGCTGCTGGCGGGTGAGCAGGTAGCGGGACCGCAGGTCGGTGCTCTCCCGGAGCAGCCGCACCAGGACGACCGAGTGCGCCGGGGAGAGCGCGGCGTGCGGACGGGCCGCGACACCGGCCTCCCTCAGCAGCTCCACGGCGGCGCCCAGATCGGCGCCCAGGGGTCTGGGGGCCTTGTCGCGCACGTAGGCGCACAGGCGCTCGACCTCGGCTCCCTCGTCGGCGAACAGCACCTGCTGCTTGTCGCCGAAGTAGCGGAAGAAGGTCGTACGGCCCACCTCCGCGCGCTCGGCGATGGCGGCGACCGTGACGTTGTCGAAACCGTGCTCGGCGAAGAGCTGGAAGGCGGCGGACACGATCATGGCTCTGGCCTTGCGGCGTTTGCGGGCGTGAAGTGTGTCGGGGGGGTGGTGCATGAGGCGGACCCTATCGAGTGGACCCGGTTCTACCTGGGGCGTGGGACCATTGGGACGGTAGTCCCGAAACGCCCCTTGAGGGCCGGGAGAGCGGGAAGTCGTCTGGACCTGATGGGGGTTTTGGAACGCATCCGCACGGGCTCAGGCCCCGTCCCGTACGGTGACGCCGGTTGGGGCGGAATTTTATTGCAGAGCGCCCCTGGTCTGACAACCGCAGTACCTCTGATTGGCGAATCCCCTCGCCCATATGGTTTCCGGCCGGGTGGAGGTTATGGCCTCCCAGGGTCCGCATTTCCCGGCGGCACCAATTCTGCACCCACAGGAAATCGTTCGGGTTCCTAACTATTGAAGGCTCATAGAAGACCGGAACCCGACCCGCTACCGGTGGTGCCCCCGTTTGTCGTGAGGACGTGCGAGAGTGTTGTGACCTGCTTCACGATACGGAGCCGAACATGACGTACTTGCTGGTCATCGGCACGCGCAAAGGTCTCTTCACCGCCACGGGCGAGGATCGGCGCACCTGGGAGGTGCGCGGCCCGCACCGGCTCGACAGCGCCGACTACGCGAGTATGAGCGCCGTGTACGCGGTCGGGATCGACCCGCACAGTGGGCGCATCCTGGCCGGCGCGGAGAGCTCCCACTTCGGCCCGAGCGTCTGGTACAGCGACGACGCCGGGGAGCACTGGCGGGAGCCCGAGACGGCTCCGCTGGTCTTTCCCGAGGACACCGACGCCTCGCTCACCCGGGTCTGGCAGTTCGCGTTCGGGGAGACTCCCGGTGTCGTCCACGCCGGGGTGGAGCCGCACGCCCTGTTCCGGTCCGCCGACGGCGGGGAGAGCTTCGAGCTGGTCCGCGCCCTGTGGGACCACCCGCACCGGGCCGACTGGTTCCCCGGCGCGGGCGGCGGCGCGGTGCACACGATCCTGCCCGGCGTACTGGGCCGGGGCGACCGCTCTCCCGAGGCGATGACCGTGGCCATGTCCACCGGCGGCGTCTACCAGACCGGGGACGGCGGGGCGAGCTGGGCGCCCGCCAACCGGGGCATCTCCGCGGTCTTCCTGCCCGAGGACGAACCCGAGTACGGGCAGTGCGTGCACAAGGTGGCGCTGGCCCCCGACGGTTCGATGTACGCCCAGAACCACCACGGGGTCTACCGGTCCGAGCACCCCGCCCGGGAGGGCTGGCGCCCGGTGGAGGAGGGGCTGCCCACGGACTTCGGGTTCGCGGTGGTGGCGCACCCCCACCTGCCCGGGACGGCGCTGAACTTCCCGGTGGTCAGCCAGGAGGTGCACCTCCCTCCGGAGAACCGGCTGGGCGTGTACCGGACCGACGACGGCGGCGGGCGGTGGGTCCCGGCCACCGAGGGGCTCCCGGAGGAGCCGTACTTCGGCATCGTGCTGCGCGACGCCGCCTGCACCGACGGGGCCGACTCCCCGGGCTTCTACTTCGGCACCCGGGGCGGGGACGTGTACGCGGCCGACGACGGCGGCCCCTGGCACCGGGTGGCCGCGCACCTGCCCGACGTCCTGTGCGTGCGGGCGACGGAGGTGTGAGATGAGCGTGACGGTCCACCTTCCCGGTCTGCTGCGGGCGGACGCCGGGGGCGCCGCCCACCTGCCCGTGGACGTCGGCCCGTCGGCGGTGCTGCGCGACGTGCTGGACCGGCTGGTGTCGGAGCACCCCGGCCTGGACCGGCGCATCCGCGACGAGCAGGGACGCCTGCGCCGGTACGTCAACGTGTTCGTGGACGCCGAGGAGTGCCGGGCCCTCGACGGCCTGGACACCCCGGTGCCCGAGGGCACCGACGTCCGCATCCTCCCCTCGGTCGCCGGCGGCTGACCCCGCCCCGGCGGCGGGTCGGCCCCTCCCGGCCGACCCGCCGGCCTGGCGGGGCGGTGCCGCCCGGAGGCCGGAGCGACGCGTTGCACACCGGCCGGGCCCGCCGCCGGGCGCCGCCCCGGGGCGCTACCCGGCCTGCACGGGCCGCGGACGTGGTCGGCGGCGCAGCGGCAGGACGCGCAGGTGGGTGATCATGCGCCACACCCACTCCAGCGGCCCGTAGCGGAACCGGGCCGACCACAGGCGGGCGAACACCAGCATGGCCGCGAAGTACCCGGCGGCCAGCACGTACTGGGCGAGCATGGGGATCTGCGTCTCCCAGGGTCCCATCGCGAGCAGGAAGACCGCCGTACTGCCCAGGTAGACGGTGAGCGTCATGCGCCCCAGCGGGGCCAGCGCGCCCAGGGCGCGCGCCGCACCGCGCCGCCTGCGCATCAGCCACCACACCAGCCCCAGGTAGAAGAGGGCGCCGCCCAGGCCCATCAGGGTGCCGGCGGCCGAGGTGAACAGGTGCGAGGCCGGGTGCACCAGCGGCATCCCGTCCGGTCCGAGCACCGGCACCCCGTCGGCGCCGAACTCCATGGGGAACAGCAGGTCGGAGCCGAACATCAGGGCCATGCCCAGGACCTGTCCGGCCAGGCCGGTCCACACCATGGCCGCGGGCAGCCGGGAGGGCTCCCCCGAGTGCTCGGGGTCCAGCTCGGGCCGCCGGGCCAGCCAGATCCCGACGCAGAAGAAGCCGAGGGTCTGCGGGACCAGGAGCAGCAGCAGCGCCCATTCGCCCGATAGCGGTACGAGGTTCTCGACGAACGGCGCGACCGCAAAGGCGACCGCCGCGGCGACCAGCGGCCGGCTCCGCCCGCCGGCCAGCAGCACCGGCATCAGCGGCGCCAGCACCAGGGCGGTGACGGAGTAGTGGGTGAGGATGTCGCCGGAGAACACCAGCAGGTGCGGCAGGCCGAACAGCAGGCCCAGCGAGACGTAGCGGCGCAGCATCAGCGCGAACGGCCGCTCCCCCCGCCCGTCCGCCGCCTTCCAGGCGAGCACCGCGCCGACGCCGAGCAGCACCATGAGCATGGACCGGGCCTTGCCCGACATGAGCAGGGTCAGCGCCGTGTCCACGGCCGAGGCGAGGGTGTCCGGTGCCCGTTCGCCCGCCCTCTCGGCGGAGAAGACGACGACGGTCACGTTCATCAGGACCACGCCGATCATCGCCAGCGCCCGCGCGACGTCGAGGAACTCGACCCGCCGCGCCGCGGCGGGCGGTCCCCCCGCCGCGGGCCGCCCCGCCTCCGCGGGCGGCCGCACCTCCCCGGTGCCCACCGTCTCCGTCATCCGCTCTCCCGCCATCGGGCTCCCCTTCGTCGTCTCCCCGGCCCACCACACCCCCGCCAGCCGTTCCGTAAGGCCGCGGGCACCCGCCCCCACGGGGCACGGACGTCCCGCCGCACGAGCGGCCTCTACAGGCCGCGCACGCGGACATCCGCACCCGTACTGGGCGAACCGCCGTGACGCCGCGGGCACCCGCACGTACGGGCACCCACGGGGCACGGCCGTCCCACCACACACGGCCGTTCCGCGAGCCGAGCGCACAGGCGCCCACTCCGCACGAACGGCCCCGCCACACGGGCGGCCGCTGTCAGCCGCCACACGCGGGAGCGCCTGCCGTGAACAGGCGCCCGCGAGGTGCGGACGCCCGGGCGCACAGGCGCCCATGCCGTGCGGGGGCTGCGCGGTACGGGTGTCCGTGCCGCGCGAACGGCCCCTTGCGGGGCTGTGCGGTGCGGTGACCGCACGGTGTCGGTGGTGTTCGTCGGCGCGGGGTGCGCCGACCTTTCCAAGGGTGGCGGGCGGGGCAGGTCGGCCACATCGGCTGAAAGAGCGGTCCCCCGCCTCGTCCTTTCGGCCGAGGGCCGGGAAGGGGCCGCGGCCTAGGCTGAGGGACATGGGGCTGAACAGGATCGTCGAGGTGCTCGGCGGACCCCTGGGGGAGAGGATCCTCTGGGGCGGCGCGGGCGCCGTGCTCGCGCTGGCCGTCGTCGCGGACCTGCTGACCGTGCGCAGCGGGCTGGCCGCGGTCCCGTGGCCGGGGCCGCCGCACGGGCCGTGGGACTGGCTGCCCGCGGCCTCGGGCGCGGCCGCCGGCGGGCTGGTGCTGCTCGCCCTGCGGCCGCGGGCCGGAGCGGCCGCCACCGGGGCGGCGGCGCTGGCCGCGCCCCTGGTGGTGGCGGCCTCCTCGCTGGCGCTGTGGCCGCTGCCCAAGGGGATGTTCGGCTACCCCGTCGCGATCTCCGAGGCGTGCGCCCTCCTGCTGGCCCTGGCCGTCACGGCGCTGCGCTGCGACGCGCGGTGGATCGCGGCGGTGTCGGCCGCCGCCTTCCTTGCCGCCGCCTCCGACCGGCTCCGGGAGGGGGCGGGCGACTTCCTCACCCCGGCCCTGCTGCTGGTCGCGGTGGGCCTGGCGCCGGGGCTGTACCTGCGGTGGCGCCGGTACCAGCGGGAGTACCACGTGGAGCGGGCGCGGGCCCAGGAGCGGCTGGCGGTCGCCCGCGACCTGCACGACGTGGTGGCCCACGAGGTCACCGGGATCGTCGTCCAGGCGCAGGCGCTGCGCCGGATCGCCGACACCAGGCCCGAGGCCGCGGTGCGGGCGCTGCCGGAGATCGAGGCGGCCGGGGCGCGCGCCCTGGAGGCGATGCGCTCCCTGGTGTCACGGCTGCGCGAGCCCGACGAGGCGCCACCGGTGCCGGACGCGTGGGAGGGCCTGAACCGCCTCGCCGGCGGCGCGGGCGGCCTGGAGGTGGCGGTGCGCGTGGAGGGCTCCCTGGCCGGGCTGGCGCCCGAGGTGGGCACCGCGCTGGTGCGGATCGCCCAGGAGGCGGTCACCAACGCCCGGCGCCACGCGCGCGGCGCCTCCCGGGTGTCCGTCGAGGTGGAGGCCGGCGACGGCGTGCGCATGGCGGTGCGCGACGACGGCCGCGGCTCGGGCGGTGCGGGCGGGTTCGGGCTGGTCGGCATGGCGGAGCGGGCACGGCTGCTGGGCGGCGAGCTGACCGCGGGCCCCGGCGCCGACGGCTGGGAGGTGCACGTCCGCCTCCCCGAGAAGCCCTGTGGATAACCTCCGGGGCGGCCCCGGACCGGGCACAGTGAAGGTGGAACGGGGGTGCCGGATGGCGATCAGGGTCCTGCTGGCCGACGACCAGCAGATGGTGCGGACGGGGTTCCGCTACATGTTGGAGGCCGAGGGCGACATCGAGGTGGTCGGCGAGACCGGGGATGGCCTGGAGGCGGTCCGGCTCGCCCGGGAGAGGCTTCCCGACGTGGTCCTCATGGACATCCGCATGCCGGGGATCGACGGCCTGGAGGCCACCCGGCGGCTGGCGGCCGACCCGGTCAAGGTGGTCGTGGTGACCACGTTCGACCTGGACGAGTACGTCAACGAGGCGCTCTCCTCGGGCGCCGTCGGCTTCCTGCTCAAGGACGCCGGCGCCGGGCTGCTGGTGGAGGCGGTGCGCGCCGCGGTGCGGGGCGACGCGCTGATCTCGCCGGAGATCACCGTCCGGCTGATCCGGCACTTCGCCACCGGGGGCCGCCCGGTGCGGGCCCGCGACGACGGCGGGCTCACCCCGCGCGAGCTGGAGATCGCCCGGACGGTGGCGCTGGGCCGGACCAACACCGAGATCGCCGCGCTGCTGCACGTCACGGTGAGCACCGTCAAGACCCACCTGGCGAGCATCCAGGCCAAGCTGGGCACCCGCAACCGGACCGAGCTGGTCGCCTGGGCCTTCCGCAACGGGCACGCGCGGTGAGCGCGGGCCCGGACGCGGGCGGGGCCCGGCCTTTGACGAAACCCTGACCCGCCACACGGCCACCCCTGGATCCGGCTCGACCCGTCGCGCAGGATCGTGGTGGCACGCCCCCGGCTCGGGGTAAAGGAACCGGGGAGACCGACGACCACTACCTCTGCGAGGCTCTGCATGGCGACGATGCGCGCTGCCCGGCTCAACGTTCGGACCAACACCCTGGAGGTCAAGGAGGTCCCCCGGCCGGTGCCCGGGCGCGGACAGGTCCTGGTGCGGGTGAAGGCCGCCGGGGTGTGCCTGTCCGACGTGCACCTCATCGACGGCACCCTCAGACCGCTGTACCTGGAGGGCGACGAGGTCACCCTGGGCCACGAGGTGGCGGGGGTGGTCGAGGAGCTCGGCCCGGAGGTGGCCGACACCGAGGTGGGCGAGCGGGTGGCGCTCCAGGCGGGCCAGATCGACCACCACGGCCGGGTGCTCACCCGGGGCGTGGACTACGACGGCGGCTGGGCGGAGTACGCCCTCGCCGACGAGGAGACCCTCGTCCCCCTCCCGGACGACCTGCCCTTCGAGCAGGCGGCGATCATCCCGGACGCGGTGTCCACCCCCTGGGCCGCGGTCACCACCACCGGTGACGTCGGCCCGGCCGAGGCGGTCGCCGTGTGGGGTGTGGGCGGTCTGGGCGCCCACGCGGTGAAGCTGCTGCGCCTGGTGGGCGCGGCGCCGATCATCGCCGCCGACCCGGACCCCCAGGCCCGGCAGCGGGCCCTGGACTTCGGCGCCGACGCGGCCCTGGACTCCACCGCCCCGGACTTCCTGACCAGGATCGGCGAGCTCACCGACGGCCACGGGCTGGCGGTGGCGTTCGACTTCGCCGGGGTCCCGGTGGTGCGCGAGCAGGCGCTCCAGGTGCTGGGCGAGCACGGCCGCCTGGTCCTGGTGGGGCTCACCGACAAACCCCTGGAGGTCAAGGACGGCACCCGGTTCAGCTATCTCAAGCAGCAGATCCTGGGCCACTACGGCTCGGAGCCCGAGCACGTGATCCAGCTCGTCCAGCTGGTCCGGGCGGGCCGCCTGGACTTCTCCACGTCGATCAGCGGCACCTTCCCCCTGGAGGAGGCCCCGGCGGCGGTGGAGCAGCTGGAGAAGCGGGTCGGCTCGCCGGTCCGCCTCGTGCTACAGCCGTGACCACCGGCCGGACCGGCCCCCGGTCCGGTCGGTCGGCCCTCGACTCCATGCAGACCCCGTCGTCCCGGCCGGACCCGGCCGGGACGCCCCAAACGAACCGACCTCATCCGGCCGGGCTCGGTCCGGGCGGACCCGGCTCTACCCTCGGGTCGTCCGCTGCGCCCGGGCCGCCCGGCCAGGGCCCACCCGGCCCCGGGGCGCGCCGCGCCCCGGTCCGCCCCTGGTCCGCCCCGGGTCCCGGCGGCACGGACGCGGTCACCAGGCGGCGGGGGCGTAGTCCTTGAGGAAGCAGCCGTGCACGTCCTCGCCGCGCTCGCCCCGGACGATGGGGTCGTACACGCGCGCGGCCCCGTCCTCCAGGTCCAGGGGGGCGTGGAACCCGGCCTCGGCCATCCGCTCCTTGTCGGGGTGGGGCCGCTCGTCGGTGATCCACCCGGTGTCGACGCTGGTCATCAGGATGCCGTCGGTCTCCAGCATCTCCTGGGCGCTGGTGCGGGTGAGCATGTTGAGCGCGGCCTTGGCCATGTTGGTGTGCGGGTGGCCGGGGCCCTTGTAGCCGCGGCCGAACACCCCCTCCATGGCGGACACGTTGACGATGTAGGTGCGCCGCGCGGTCGAGGCGGCCAGCGCCGGGCGCAGCCGGTCCACCAGCAGGAACGGCGCGGTCACGTTGCACAGCTGGACCTCGAGCATCTCGACGGGCTCGATGTCGCCGATCCGGTCGGTCCAGCTGTTGTCGGCGGCCAGGTCGGGCAGCAGGCCCCCGGCGTCGACGGCGGTGCCCGCGCGGACCCGCTCCAGCGACGCCGACCCGGTGGTGAGCGCCAGCGAGGTGAGCATCTCGGGGGTGAGCGCGTTGCCGTCGAGGGCGTCGGAGGACTCCAGGGCCTGCCGTCCCACACCGCCCAGCACGAGCGGGCGCGGCAGGTGGTCGCCGGTCAGGGGGTGGGACTCGGCCTCGATGAGCGGCCCGTAGGACGCCGGGGAGCGGCGCACCGTCTGGGCGGCGTTGTTGATGAGGATGTCGAGCGGCCCCCGGGCGGCCACCTCGTCGGCCAGGCGCAGCACCTGGGCCGGGTCGCGCAGGTCGATGCCGACGACGTCCAGCCGGTGCAGCCACCGGTCGCTGTCGGGCATCGCGGCGAACCGGCGGACGGCGTCGTTGGGGAACCGGGTGGTGACGGTGGTGTGCGCCCCGTCGCGCAGCAGCCGCAGCGCGATGTACATGCCGATCTTGGCGCGGCCGCCGGTGAGCAGGGCCCGCCGCCCGGTCAGGTCGGTGCGGGCGTGGCGGCGCTCCCTGTTGAAGGCGGCGCAGGCCGGGCACAGCTGGTGGTAGAAGGCGTCGACCTCGCGGTACTTCTCCTTGCAGATGTAGCACCCGCGCGCCTTGCGCAGCACCCCGGCGAGCTCGCCGGCGGCGCCGCTGCTGAGGGCCCGCCCGTTGGTCTCGTCGTCGATGCGGTCGGGGGCGGCGGTGGCGGTGGCGGCCAGCACGGCGTCGTCGTGGGCCCTGCGGGCCTCGCGTCGCTCCCTGCGGCGGGTCTCCTTCACCGTCTTGAACAGCTTGGCGCTGGCCCTCTGGAGGGCGAGGGAGTCGGGGTGGTCGCTGGGCAGCTCTCCGACCCGGGCGATCACGTCCAGGCACACCCGCATCCGCTCGGGGTCGATGCTCCCGGTCCCCTCGGCGGCCACCGTGTTCGTCTCCGTCATCCGCTCACTCCACATGGACGTCCTGCCGGGCGCGACTCTTCGCCCAGAGGAACCTTATGCGCACGAAACGGTGTCCGGGACGGGCGACCATGGAAGGACGAGACGACGCGGGTGCCCCGCGGGTTGGGAGAGACCAGTGACCAGACCGACGACCGGCGAGCGCGAGCTCGTCGTGCTGCTCGACGAGGGCCTCGAACCGGTGGGGACGGCGGACAAGGCCGCGGTGCACACCGCCGACACCCCGCTGCACCTGGCGTTCTCCTGCTATGTCAGGGACGGTTCGGGCCGGGTCCTGCTGACCCGCCGCGCCCTGGGCAAGACCACCTGGCCGGGGGTGTGGACGAACAGCTGCTGCGGCCACCCGGCGCCGGGCGAGGACCTGGAGGCCGCGGTGCGCCGCCGGGTGGGCCAGGAATTGGGGCTGTCCCTGACCGAGGTGCGCCCCGCGCTGCCGGACTTCCGCTACCGGGCGGTGTCGGCGGAGGGGATCGTCGAGAACGAGTTCTGCCCGGTGTTCTGGGCGCTGACCGACGACGCCCCGTCCCCGGACCCGGCCGAGGTGGCCGAGTTCTCCTGGGCGCGCTGGGAGGACCTGGTGACGGTGGCCGAACGCACCCCGTGGCTGCTCAGCCCGTGGGCGGTGGAGCAGATCCCCCTCCTGGACCGCCTCTGACCCCGGGCTCCGTCCGGCTCCGCCCGCCGCGCCGCCCGCCTCCTGCGCTGCCGCCGCCGACGCGGGCGGCGGCCGCTCCCGGCCGGGCGGCGCGGCGGGGCTCCGGATCGGGGTAGGACTCCGGTCGGCACGTCCCTCCTCCCCCCTGGAGCCGCACCGATGTCCCCTGTCCCCCCGGGCCGGGCCGCGCGCCCGGCCGTGGTCGCCTTCGACGTCCTCGACACCCTGTTCCCGCTGGCCCCGCTGGAGTGGCGGTTCCGCGAGGCGGGCATCCCCCGGGTCCTGATGGCCCGCTGGTCCGACCACCTGGCGCGGGACGTGTTCGCGCTGGCGCTGGTGGGCGGCGGGCGGTCCTTCGAGGACGTGGTGCGCACCGCGCTGCGCGACGTCACGGGCCACCAGATCGCCCCTGCCGCGGAGGACGCGATCGTGGACGGGCTGTCGGAGCTGGAGCCGCGCCGGGAGGCGGCCGCCGCCCTGGCCGCGGTGCGCGACGCGGGCCTGCGGGCGGTGGTCTTCGGCAACACGGGTCCGGCCACGGCCCTGGAGCTGGTGGAGCGGGCCGGCCTGGAGGGGCTGGTGGAGGGGGTCATGGGCGGCGGCCCGGGCCGGGCCTGGAAGCCCTCTCCGGAGGCCTACCGGGCGGCGGCGCGCTCCCTGGGCGTGGTGCCGGGGCGGCTGGCGCTGGTGACGGCGCACGGCTGGGACGTGGCGGGGGCGGCCCGCGCGGGGCTGGTCACGGGCTGGTCGGCGCACCTGGAAAGGCGGTTCCCCGCGGTCTTCGGCGCTCCGGACGCGACGGGCGCCGACCTGGTGGAGACGGTGGAGGCGCTGCCGGGCCTGGCCGCGCCGTGAGCGTCCCCCGTTCCGTCCGCCGCTCCTCCCGGGTCCCCGGTCAGTCCTCCCAGGAGGCGTCGTACTGCGGGTGCCCCCGGTAGACGGCGGCCAGGTACTTCACGGCCAGCCGCCAGGCCAGCAGCTCGGACCAGGGGTCCTCGCCCTGCCGTGCGGGGACGGGGGGCGCCCCGGCCATGGTCGGCTGGAGGCTGCGCATGCTGGCGTGGTGCGCGCGCGTGTACCCCTGCACGATCTTGCGCTTGGCGGCGACTTCGGCCAACGCCCGGTCCCGGCCGCGTGCTCCCACGGGTACGGCCTTCGACGCGCGCTCGTCCTCGTCCAAACGCGCGTTGAGGAACTCGACGATGGTCAACGGACAACTCCTATCCTGAGCCCCCAATGCCTTACATAAGGGTCAGTATCTGCCATAACCCCCGAGTGGGCCACCACCGGCGGACCGCCCGCGGCGTGCCCCGGCACACCCGCGGGAGCGGCGCCGCCGCTCCCGCCGGAGTCCCGCGGATCAGTCGCAGCCCTCGAACTGGGGAACGCTGTACACCATCTCCAGGTCGGTCTCCCCGAACCAGCGGTCCAGCATCTCGGCGGCGTCGCCCTCCTGGTACATCCGGCTGATCGCCTTGTTCACGGCCTCGCAGGCCTCGATGTCGCCGTACGGCAGCCCCACACCGTACTTCTCGTCGGTGAACGGGTTGTTGACGAACCGGAAGGCGTCGGGGGTCTGGGCGAAGAACCCGGCCAGGATCAGGTTGTCGGTGGAGACCGCGTCCACGTCCCCCGCCCTCAGCTCCTCGATGCAGTCGCTGTAGGTGTCCTCCTCCCTCCTCTCCACCGACACGCCCAGGCCCTCGGTGATGCGGTCCACCGAGTTGGAGCCCTCGCTCTGGCAGACGGTCATGTCCTCCAGGTCGCGCACCCCCTCGATGCCGGTGGCGTCGGCTCTCACCAGCACGTCCTGCTTGGCCACGTAGTAGGGGCCGCCGAAGGTCACCTCGTTCCTGCGCGCCGGGGTGATGGAGTAGGTCGCCACGACCATGTCCACCTCGCCGCTGTCCAGCTTCTCCTCGCGCTCGGCGGAGTTGAGCCCCACGAACTCGACGTTCTCCCGGGGGATCCCGAGCTGGCCGGCGATGTACAGGGCCACGTCGACGTCGAAGCCCTCGTACTCGCCGCTGCCCTCCTCGGTCTCCAGGCCCAGCCCGGGCTGGTCGTACTTGACGCCCACCACCAGCGAGTCCGCGTCGACCAGCGACTCCTCCCCGCCCAGCACCGCGGAGCAGGCGGGCAGCCCGAGCACCGCCGTGGCGGCCAGTGCGGCCGCGGCGGCGACGCGGCGGTGTCGAAACCTCATCGGCCTTGTCCTTGTCTCTCGGGGGGTCAGCGGTACTCGGCCAGCCGGGGGCGCACGCCCAGGGCGACGAGCAGGAGCAGCACCAGGGCTCCGGCCGGCAGCAGCCACGCCCAGGGGGCCAGCGCCGCGTCGCCCTGCCGGATGCCCCGGGCGAACTCCTCCCGGTGCGCCTCGGTGAGGCCGTCCAGCGCCTCCTCGTAGGCCGCGAAGGTGCCGTTCTCCGAGTCCGCGACGCCCATCCGGATGCCGATGGCCTCCCCGAGGTCGTCGTTGCGGACCGCCTCCCGCATGAGCCGGTCCTGTGTCTGGATCTCGTTGTAGGCGCCCAGCACGTCGGCCAGCCGGTCCTGCTGGCCGGGCAGCAGGGCGTCGTGCGCCCGTTGGCCCAGGTATCCCAGGGTGCCGGGGTCGTCGGGATCGGAGCCGTCCGAGCCGGGCAGTTCGGGGTAGGAGGCGGCCACCTCGTCGACGGCCGTGTAGTAGTCGGCCAGGTTGTCCACCGGCCGGGACAGCACCTGCTGGGACCGCTCCAGGTACACCTGCTGGTAGTTGTCGGCCTGCTCCGGGTCCAGCAGGTAGCGGCTCTGGTCGGCCTGCATGTCCGTGGCGATCGCCCCGCCCCGGGCCAGCGACATCGCCGCGTCCAGGCCCTCCTCCTTGGCGTCCCTCTGGTGCCCGCCGCTGCCGACCAGGGCCTGGATCACCCCCGCGGTGAGGACCACGGTGAGCACGGAGGCGGCGATCAGCGGCAGGTTGAACCGGCGGCGGAACTTCAGCCGCAGGTACACCTGGAGGCCGAGCAGGGACAGCAGCACCGCCACGCCGACGCCGCCGACCCACAGCAGGCCCAGGGTGACCGCGGCCTGCCCGTCCTCGTGGTTGGCGCGCACGATCGCCGAGGAGTCCAGCCCGAGGTTGAACGCCTTGGGCAGCAGCTCGGTGTGCATCAGCCGGGTGGCCGCCCGGTACGACTCCAGCGCCTCGGCGTTCACCTCGCCGGGGGCGGCCCCGGCCTCGTCGTTGCGCAGCAGGGCCTGGGTGACGAGCCGTTCGTAGGCGCCCAGGCCGTCCAGGACCTCCTGGACGTTGCGCTCCTCCACGGTGTCGCCCTCGGTGAGCGACGCGGCCTCGAGCAGCGACTTGTTGGCCTGCTCCCGGCCGGCCTCGTACTGTTCGAGGGCGTCCTCGCGCCCGGAGCCGAGGCCGTGGTCGGTGCCCATGAGCAGCACGTCGGCGATACGGGCGTCCATGTCGGCCAGCGACAGGTACAGGTCGGTGGTGGCCATGGCCTGCGGTCCGGCGCCGCGGCCGAGCACGTCCAGGCCGGCGCGGGCCTGGCCGAGCGTGTGGGAGGCGGACGCGAACAGGCCGATGATCGCGGCGGCGCTCACCAGGGTCAGCAGCCACACCCGGGCGGGGGTGGTGGCCAGCCACCGCCGGAAGCGGGACCACCCGTCACGGGCGTAGGTCCCGGTGCGGGCGGCCCTGGTGCGGGCGGTCCCGCCCGCTGGGGGTCCGGGTTCCGGGGGGCCGCCGGAGCGGGTCGGCTCCGACGGGGCGGTGGGGGAGGGAATCAACGGGGGCTCACCCCTTCTGGAGGATGATGACGGTCCATGCGCCGACATAGATCCGGTCGTTGTCGTTCAGGGGGACCTCCACGTTGGGGGCGACGGGGTTGTCGGTCCCATTGATCGTGGTCCCGTTGGTGGAACCCGGGTCGACCAGGGCCCAGGTGCCGCCGGGGCGGGCGATCAGGATCGCGTGGATGTGGGAGATCGCGGGGTCCCCGCCGGGGCCGCCCAGGTCGATCTCCGGGGTGAAGCCGCGGGTGGCGCTGGCCCGCCCGATGTGCACCCGCTCCCCGGTCAGGTCCACCCTGCGCGGCTGGACGGCGGCCGGGAAGGCGATGCGGGCGGGGTCGAGCATGCCCTGGTTCACCATGTACTGGTAGTAGGCGGGGTCGGCCGTGACGGTGGCCCGCCAGCCCACCCGCATCCCCGGCGTCCCCCCGCCGGGGTCCCGGCGCTGGTGGGAGGCGAAGTCGTATCCGCACTCCTCGCAGAACCTCCCGGTCCTGGGGGTCGAGCACTCCGGGCAGGGCCCGCCCCGGGGCGCGCCGGAGGACCGCCGCGGCGGCGGGGCCTGCGGCGGCCGGTTCGGCCGGGGCACGTGGGCCGTCGGCGGCGTGTGCGCCGACGGGCCCTGCGACCAAGCGGGCGGTGCGGGCTCGTACGCCTGGAGGCGCAGCCCGCAGATGTCGCAGAAGTCGGTCGCCGTGGAGTGGTGCCCGGATGGGCAACTCGGCATGGGTCCCTCCTACCCGGGTCCGGGGGCACCGTCGTCCGGCCCCGGGGGCGGGGCCGGGTCCGAACGGTCCGGGTCGAGTTGGTGTCCAGTGTCATCTCGTCGATCTTCTCGACGGTGGGGCGGAGCCGAACGGTTCCGGTGACCGGGTCCAGGACGTCGACCACCTTTCCGAGGAGTCTGGCGGTCTCCTCGTCGCCCGTCTCGTTCGCGAGCGCGACGGCTCGGCCCAGCCGCGTCGTCGCGGTGTCCTCGTCCCCTGATCGCCGGGCCTCCAGCCCGTCCTGAATGGCCTGGGCCAGCTCCACCTGGCCCGTGTAGTGGGCCACCCGGGGGTTGATCTCGGTGGCCCTGTCCTCGTCCGTCGTCCACTCCGCGAGGATGTTCCCCGAGGCCAGGACCCTGTCCTGGGCGCCGTCGAGACCGGGGAGGACCACGCGCACCCACCCGGCGCGCAACTGGCGCCCGGGATCGCCCGGGGGGACCTCCACGCAGATGTGGTAGTCGCGGTTCTCCGTACCCCAGGAACCGGTGGGGTAGTCCTTGGCCTGTGCCGCCCGCTCCACGCCGCGGTCGCTGAGGTCCTGGACGGTGGGGGCGACCTGTTTGACGTAGCGCACCACGGCGTGCCGGGGCGTCCACAGGCGCAGCGCCACGTCGGCGACGGCCTTGCCCATGGAGGCCCGCGCCATCGCCCGGAAGTCGGCGGCCATGTCGGCGGGGTCGGCGATGATCCCGGGGCCGCCGCCGAGCAGGGCGGCGTCGATCCTGCGGAGCTCCTCGACCTTCCAGTCGGTGCCCACGCCGCGGCAGTCGCAGACGAAGCTCCCCGCGATCCGGCTCAGGGTCCGCTCGAAGTCCTGCGAGACCTCGTTGTTCTGGCCGTCGGTGAGCAGGATGGCGTGCTTGACCCCGCCGTCGACGGTGGCGAACAGCTCGGCCGCCCGGGTGAGCCAGGCGCCCATCCGGGTGCCCCCGTCGGCGCGCAGGCGGCCGACGGCCTCCAGCGCCTCGGCCCGGGTGGAGGGGTCGACGGTGGCCAGGGTGTTCCCGGCGGGGTAGATCATCTCGGCCTGCCGGTGCCCGGCGATCACCGCGAAGCGCACCCCGTCGCGGAGCGTCTCGACGGCGGCGCGGGCGGCCTGCTTGGCGGCGTTGATCTTCTCCCCGTACATGGAGCCGGAGGTGTCGACGATGATCAGCTCCGTCGCCCGGACGTCCGCTCCGACGAGCACCGGCCCGGTGGAGGTGATGCCGACGACCGCGTGCACCTCCCGCCCGCCCAGGGGCAGGAACCGGTTCTGGTCGACCTCGACCCGGAACTCCGGCTCGGCGGTGGGTTCAGCCCTGTTCGGCACGGGAGCCCCCTGTGGGTACGGGAATGACGACGACGGTGATGTTGTCCTTGCCGCCCCCTTCGAGGGCGAGCCGGACGTAGGTGCGGGCCGCGTCCAGAGGACGGGTCCCCGCCCCGGGCACCGCTTCGGTCAGGGCCTGCGCCTCGGGGTAGTAGTTCCACAGGCCGTCGCTGCACAGCAGGACGGTCCCGGGGCCGGTGGGGGTGACGGTGGAGATGTGCGCGTCGATCTCGCCGGAGTCGGCGCCCATCCACGCGATGAGGGCGTGCGCGTTGGCCGAGCGCATCGCCTCCTCCCGGGACAGCGCGCCCATCTGCACCATCGCCTCGCTCCAGGAGTCGTCCCGGGTCAGCAGGGCCGAACCGCTGGAGGAGGGGCCGCCGGAGAGCCAGTAGGCGCGGCTGTCGCCGACCCAGCCGATGGTGACGGTGCCCGCGGCGGGGTCCACCACGGCGGAGACGAAGGTGCAGGCCGGCGCCGAACTCGGGGAGTCGGCGATGGCGGCGACGGCCTCGGCCGCCCTGGTCATGGCCACGCCGGTGGCCTCGCGGGCGTCGACGCCGCGCCGCACCTGCTCGGCCAGGACGGTCGCGCCGGTCTCGGCGGTGATCCTGGAGGCCTCGTCGGAGCGGGGCGAGCTGGAGACGCCGTCGCAGACCACCGCGCACACCACGCCGGCGGCGTGCGGGGAGTCGTCGGGGACGACCCGGATGGCCATGGCGTCCTCGTTGCGCCGGTGTCTGAGCCCGCGGTCGCTGACGCCGACGGCGGCGCGGGCGCGCACCTCGACGTGGTCGCGGCCGGTGGGCTGGAGGAACCCACACCGTTCGCAGTAGCCGTCCACGACCCGGCCGGAGCACCACACGCACAGGTCGGGGCCCGCGGGCCGGACGGCCCCGGAGCCGCCGGGCGGGGGCCAGTCGGGGACGACCGGCTCGGGGGCCGGCCTGGGCGGCCGCGGGTCGCGGCGGACGGGCTGGGTGGCCAGCGAGTCGATGGCGTCCCAGTCGTCGTCCACGGCGAGGCTGTCCGTGAGGGAGCGGCCGGGCCCCCGCGGGGTCGTCTCCGCGGGCGGCGCGCCCGGCACCGGGGGCCCCGAGGGCCCCGCGGGGGACCGCCGTGGGCCGCGGGCGGGGGCCCGCGGGCCGCGGCCCCTGGGGCGCTGTGGGGCCCGCAGGGGCCGCGCCGGCGGGCCGGGTGCTCCCGGAGGGCGTCGCGTCCGAGGGGATGACCCCCGCGACCGTGACGTCGGCCGGGTTGACGGTGCGGTAGACGCCCTGCGGATGGGGCTCCTCGCGGGCGGTCCGGCCCGACGGCGTGGCCCCCGAGGGGGTCGATCCGGACGGGGTCGGCTCCGAGTGCCCCTCCCCCCGGCCCTCGTACCGTTCGGCGCCGTACAGGCTCACCTGTGGAGCTGTGGGCCCGCCGTCCGCCGGGACCAGCCCGGGCGCGGCCGGGTTCGGACCGGTCTGTACCGTGTCCGGGTTCTCCGCCGGGGCCTGCCGCACGTCCTCGGGCAGGGGGTGGCCGCAACGCTCGCAGAAGGCGTCGCCGGCGGACACCCTGTCGGCGCACCCCGGGCAGGTCCGCACCTTCGTCATCGCTGTTCCTTCGATCCTCACAGCAGCGTCACGGGTCGTAGGGAGTTGGCCTTGTCGATCAGCTCGTACCGTTCCGTGACCGAGGTGGACCGGTGCGCCAGGTCCCGGTAGCGCCGTTCCAGGTTGGCGCGCACACCGTCCTCGGTGAGCGGGCCGCCCAGCAGCGCCGTCCCGTCGGCCCGGCCGCCGGCCTCCAACCAGTCCAGCGCGGACTCCAGGGCCCGCGCGGCCAGCCGGTCGGTGGACTCGCCGTCCAGCCCCAGCCGCTCCAGGCGCTGTCCGGCGCGCACCAGGTCGTCCGCCTCCCGGCCGGGGTGGCGGGCCGCCAGCACCGAGATAAGCGCCGTCTGGGCGTGCACGTACAGGCTGGACAGCTCCGGCACCGTGTCCAGGACCGCGATGGCCCCGTTCCGGTCGCCCTGGGCCAGCCGGATGCGGGCCAGGCCGAACGCGGCGCTGACGAAGGAGTGGTCGGTGTTCCACACGTTCTGGTAATGGCGTGCGGCGATCGCGTGCTCCCCGGTGCGCTCGCAGGCCAGCGCCAGTCCGAGCTTGGGGGCGATCTCCCCGGGCAGGTGGCCGTACAGCTCGTCGAAGTGGTCCCGGGCGCCCTGGAAGTGGCCGGTGCTCAGCTCGGCGACCGCCAGGTACCACATGGTGCGCCAGTCGCCCGGGATGCGCTCGCTGAACTGGTGCAGGACGTCCATGGCCTGCCCGTGCCTGCCCAGTGTGATGAGCGTCCGTGACAGCATCAGCAGGGTCTCGGGGGTGGGCTCGGGCATGGACCGCAGCGCCGCGACCAGGTCCTCCGGCGGCAGCGCCTGGAAGCCCCGCAGGTGCTGGGAGGCCGGGTCGGTGGGGTCGATCAGCGGCGCGGGCAGCAGCGTCGCCGCCTCGGTGGGCGAGGGCGGGACGAGCATCCGGTCGGCGCGGCCCACGTCGGAGCCGATGGTGAAGTTCTCGCCGCCGAACAGGGTCGAGGGCGCCGGGTGGGGCGCGCCCTCGATGTCGGAGAGCACCTCGCGCAGCACGCCGGTGAGCTGGTCGGCCATGTCGGAGGCGTCGTGGAAGCGGCGCTCCATCTCCGGGTGGGTGGCCCGGCGCAGCAGCCGGTCGTAGGACTCGTGGCGCTCCAGCAGCGGTACGGAATCGCGCGGCGGCAGCTCGTGCGGGAACTCGCGCATGAAGCTGAACCGGAAGCTCAGCACGGCCAGCGCCCGTCCCACCGAGTACAGGTCGGCGCTGACGGTCGGGCCGGGGCCGCGCAGCTCGTCCTCGGGGACCCGGTAGCCGGGGGTGGTGTAGACGGGGCTGACGGTGTCGTCCATGCGGCGCACGCCGCCCAGGTCGATGAGCTTGATCTGCTCCTCGCTCTGGATGACGTTGTCGGGTTTGAAGTCGCAGTACAGCAGGCCCTTGGAGTGCAGGTAGCCGAGCGCCCGCAGGACCTCCAGGCCGTAGGCGATGACCTGGTCGACCGGCAGCACGGCGTCGGGGTCCTGCTCGCGGCGCTCCATCAGGAGTTCGCGCAGCGACTTGCCGCCGACGTACTCCATCACGATGTGCCCGGCGGGGATGCCCGTGCGCGCGTCGGGGTGCTGGGAGAAGTTGATGATCTTGACGATGTTGGGGTGCTCGACCTCGGAGAGGAAGGCCCGCTCGGCCGCCGCGGCCTTGTGCGCCTCGGCGTCGCCGGCGTTGAGCAGGCCCTTGAGCACCACCCAGCGGTCGTTGACGTTGCGGTCGCGGGCCAGGTAGATCCAGCCCAGGCCGCCGTGGGCGAGGCAGCCCAGCACCTCGTACTGGCCGCCGACCTTGTCCCCCGGGCCCAGCTTGGGGGTGAAGGAGTACTGGGTGCCGCACTTGCGGCAGAACCCCTCGGTGCGCCCCTGCTGGTCGCCGCGGGTGCGGCCGACCTTCTCCCCGCAGTTGCCGCAGAACCGGTTCTTCTCCGAGACGACGGGGTTCTCCATGATCGCCTCGGACGGGTCGCGGTAGGGCACCGGGGGGACGAGGACCATGCCCGCGCCGAGCATGCCCCGGGAGGAGCGCCGGGTGCGCCCGGATCCGGGGCCCGTGCCGCCGCCGACCGAACCGGTGATGCTGCCGGGGCCGGAGCGGCCGGAGAGGCGGATGTTGCCGGAGATGGGGTGGGAGTGGATGGGGTCGCCGATGTCGTCGCCCTCGGAGGAGCCCAGCCACCGGTCGAGGCCGGTGCCGCCGGAGGAGGACGCGCCGGGCGGGGCGCCCGGGGGCGTGCCGGACGGAGTGCCCGGCGGGGTTCCGGACGGTGTCCCCGGGGCGCTCGGCGCGGCGAAGGAGTACTGCGGCCCCGTGGGCGGCGGCGGACCGCCGGACAGGGGCGCCCCGAAGGACGCCTGCGGGCCCGACGGGTGGGGCCGTGCCGGGTGGGGGTACGGCGGGGGCTGCCGGGCCGGCTGCCGCGCGTACCCCGGCTGCGGCCCGGTCCCCCGGGGCGCGGGGGCCGTGAAGGAGGGGTCCTGCCGGGGGCCGGGCGCCGGGGGCACGGCGCCGGGCGCGGGCTCCAGACCGCACACGACGCAGAAGCCCTCCTCGATCGCTCCGCCGCACCCGGGCTTCGTGCACTTCGTCATCTGCTCACACCACCATCGCTCTCGCCGTCTGACGCGTCTGGACCCGGCGTGGTTCTGTCCTGGGTGGTTTCGGTCACCCCGGGCTCCTCCAGCGCCCTGCGATAGGCGGCCAGGGCGACCGTGGCGGCCCGCAGGTCTCCGGGCGCCGTCCACAGCTCCCGGTGCGCGCGGGCGTGGAGTCCGGCGACCTCCGGCTCCTCGGCCAGGCCCAGCCGGACCGAGCGGGCGCGGTAGGACTCCAGGCGCCCGCGCAGCTCGTCCCTCCGCTCCAGCAGGCCCTCCAGGTTCTCCCCGCGCTCGCGGGCGTCGTCGGAGGCGGCGTGGACGGCCGCCTGCGTCTCGCCGAGCAGCACGCCCAGCTCGCGCCAGCGGCCCCGGGAGCGCAGGGCGTCCATCTCGGCGATCCGGGCGCGCAGCGCGGGCACCGGGTCGGGGACGTCGATCGCCCGCGGTTCGCGGATACGGCCGACCACGTGGGCGCGCCGCTCGCGCAGGGCGGCCAGGACGGCCTCCAGGTCGTCGACGGCCGAGACGAGGCGGGCGGTGCTCTCACGGTAGGAGTCGCGCATGCGCAGGGCGTCGCGCAGCTCGCCGCGCGCCGCCTCCAAGCGCTTGCGCAGGCGTTCCATGCCCGAAGTGTCGACCCGGCGGTCGGCGCCCAGCAGGGAGAGGGGGTCGCGGCGGACGGTGTCGCCGATCCCGGCCAGCTCCGAGCGCAGGGACTCGTCATCCCTCTCGTCGCCGGCCTCCTCGATCATGTCGCTCAGGGTGCCGACCTCCCGCCACAGGGAGTCGAGGTCGGCCAGGCGGGGGTGCAGGGAGTTCCAGGCGGTCTCGGCGGCCGAGACGACCTCGGTGACCTCCTCGTAGTCGGCGGTCATCCGGGCGACGGCCTCGGCCAGGGTGATGTGCTCGGTGTCGGTGTCCAGCAGCCCGCGCTCGTGCAGCGGGGCCTTCTCCAGCGGCAGCTCCAGGCAGGGGCCGGTGAGCAGGAAGGTCATCCGCACCTGGTCGGAGTGGTGTCCGCCGCCCTGCCCGTGGTGGTCGGTGGCCTCCTCCACCGTGCGGCGGAAGGCGTCGTAGGTCGTCCACAGGCGGTGGACGTGGCGCTCGGCGTGCTCCCAGCGCTCCCGGGTGAGGCCGCGCAGGTCCGCGCCCTTGAGCATCCGGTGGCCGACGTGGTCCTCCAGGTCGGCCAGGTTGAGCGTGATCCGCTTCAGCTCCCCGCGCACCCGGTTGAGCGCGTGCTCGATGCCCTCCCGGCTCATGGGCGGCGTATTCGCCTCCGACGCGCTCGCCACCTTCCGTACCACTCCCCGTGTCCGCCGCCCCGCGCCCACCGGGTGGACGCGCACGGTCAATGCTCCCTTTACCTAGAAGAGTCTGGCGGCGGGCCCTGTCGATCACAAGGGAGGACCGGATTTACGGCCGCGAACGGTCACCCTCGTCACGTCTGCGAACAGGGGCCGCGCCGTCCCCTCCCAAGGTCCTCCCCCACTCCGGACACAAAAGGGCATGCGCGGAATACTCACCCCCGGTGGTCTGAATTGCGCTCATCGCCCGCCAGCGCAGCCAGCACGAACCGGCCCCGCTCGGCCACCGGGACCCGGGGCAGCTCCACCAGGTCGTAGCCGTACCGCGGGTAGGCCTCCCGCATGGCGCGGTCGGTGCGCAGGGCCTCCTCCCACGACTGGTGGCGCTCGGCGTCCCCGGTGAAGATCTCCGGCCAGGGCGGCGCGAGGAAGACGGTGCGCCGGTACCGGAAGCGGCGCGCGGCGGCCTCCACGTGCGCCGGCACCGGAAGCCCGCGCAGCAGGAGGTAGCCGACCAGGTCGGGCACCCCGCGGTCGCAGAACACCGGCCCGGGCAGCGCCGCCGCCTCCCGGTGCGAGCGGATCTCCCAGGCCAGCATCAGCTCCACGAACAGGGCGTCGTCGCGCCAGGCCAGGCCGGGGCCGTCGATCTCGCGCTGGTCGCGGATGACCGCGCGGCCCGCCTCCTCGGTGCGGGCGTACCCGAGCCCGGCCAGGTGGTCGACGAGGGTGGTCTTGCCGGAGCCGGGCCCTCCGGTGACGACGACGAGGTGGTCCACGTGTGCTTCCTTCCACGGGGTCGGGGATACGGGAGGGGCGCGCCCCGGCGCACGGCCGGGACGCGCCCGGGAACGGGGATCCGGAGGGGCCGGGGCCTTGAACGCCCTCCTGTACCGCTGGGGTTCGTGAGGCGCCCCGAGGGGCCGAAGGCTTCCGCCCCCAGGGGGCGCCGAACACGAACCGAAGCGGAGCGGAGGTTCACAAGGACACGGCTAGGGGATCTCGGCCTCGATGAGGTCGGCCGCGTACGCCGTGCCCTCGGTCCGCAGCCTGGCGGAGATCTCCGCCAGGCGGGCGGCCGTCCCCGGGTCGGAGGTCAGCTCCAGCAGCGCCGACCGCAGGGCGTCCGGGTCGTCGGCCTCGCCGTCGAGCCGCCGGGCCACCCCCAGCTCCTGGAGGCGGTCGGCGTTGTCGAACTGGTCGACGGCCTGGGGTACGGCGATCATCGGAACGCCGTGGTACAGCCCCTCGCTGGAGCCCCCCATACCCGCGTGGGTGACGAACGCGTCGGCCTGCCGCAGCACGGACAGCTGCGGCACCCACCGGTGCACCTCCACGTTCGCGGGCACCTCGCCCAGGTCGGCCGGGTCGGTGTACCTGCCGATCTGGAGCACCACGTGCCAGCCCGGCAGCCCGGCGAACGCCTCGACACAGGTGCGGTAGAACCCGGGCCGGTTGGTGTAGGCCGTTCCCAGGGACACCAGGACGACCTTCTCCGCGTCGGCGGGCCGCTTCCACTCCCCCTGGTCCGCGCGGTCGCCCAGGCAGGGCCCGACGAAGGTGACCGTGTCGGCGACGGTGTCGGCGAACGGCTGCATCTCGCGCGGGATGAGCGCCAGCGCCCGGTCCGGGCTCCCGGCGAAGGAGGTGTGGTCCATCCCGGTGATCCCGTTCTCGGCCAGCCAGGCGTCGAACTTGGCGAAGTGCTCGGCGGCCCCGGGCCGCCCGGCCAGCCAGGTCATCACCGTGGCCGAGTGGTCGGCCCAGGCGACGTAGGTCGGGGAGAGCTGCACACTGGGGATCCCCCACCGGATCCCCAGCACCCGGGCGGCGTACCCGCCGATGTCGTACAGGAACACGTCGGGCCGGTCCGCGTCGTAGGCGTCCCGGATGACGGGCAGGACGTTGATCGCGTCGTCGAGGAACACGTCCATGCCCTCGACCGGGTCGTCCGGCCACTCCTCGTCCCCGGTGGGCAGGGTGGTGGTGAACGGGACGAGTTCGGCCCCGGTGGGGGTGATCAGGTCGGCCATGAGCGTGTCGTTGGCGACCGTGACGCGGTGGCCCCTGCGGACCAGTTCGCGGAGGATCTCCAGGCTGGGCAGGGTGTGGCTGACGGCCGGGACTCCGACCATGGCGATGTGGGCGCGACGGGTCATCGCGGGTCCCTCCAGATGTCGAGGAGCTGCTACGGGTAGGGCGAGGGGGCGCCCGGCCCGCTCACGGGGCGGGGGCGCCGGGGCGTCGGTGACGCCGGGCCTCTAGCCGTAGATCTGGAGGAAGTGCACGCCGTCATCGTAGCCGCACCCCGGCCGCCGCGCGCAGGGGCCGGGACGCTAGGCTCGGGCGCCCGTCCCCGCCGCGACAGGAGCCGCCGTGTCCGACCGCCCGTTGTCCCTGGTCGTGTCGGTGCGGGTCCTGCCCGGGCGCCGCGACGCGTTCGTCTCCGGGATCTCCCGGCACGCCGCGGCGTCGGTCCGCGAGGAGCCGGGCTGCCTGCGCTTCGACGTGACGGCCGACTCCGAGGACCCCGACCTGTTCCGGGTGTACGAGGTGTTCGCCGACGAGGCGGCCCTGGCCGCGCACCGCGCCTCGCCGCACTTCGCGGCCTGGCAGCAGGAGAAGGCCGCCTCGGTCGTCCCCGGAAGCCAGGTCGACCGCGGCGGCCTTCTCCTCGTCAGCGAGTCCTAGGGCTGGGCGCCCGGGTCGCCGCCCTCCTCGGGGGCCCGGTGGCGGCCGCTGCTGCGGCGCACCGCGCCGGTGTCGCCGGTGTCCTCCCCGGCCGGCCGCTCGGGCGCGTTCGGGTCGCCCCGGTACCCCTCGCGGTAGCCCTCGGAATACCCCTCGTCGAAGGCGCTCACCGGGTCCTCGGGCATCTCCGACATGTCGGCGGAGGCCATGGCGTCCGCGTCGGCGACGGTGTCGGCGGCGCCGCGCAGCCGGACCCCGGCGACGATCATGACGACGCCGAAGATCAGCGCGTAGATACCGACCACGAACACGATCGCCTGGGCGCCGGCCAGCGGCCAGAACCACAGCAGCAGGCCGAACACGACCGAGAGCGCGCCGGCGAAGATCAGCAGCCACTCGGAGCTGATCCGGGCGCGCAGGCGGACGGCGGTGACGATCTCGGAGACGCCGGTGACGACGGCCCACGCGCCGATCACGAACACCAGCGCGATGACCGCGGCGACCGGCCAGATCAGCGCGATCAGACCCACGATGGCGCTGAGCACCGCCTGGGCGACGAGCGGGGCGCGCGTCCCCGGGGCGGCCCGGTAGGCCGCGTATCCGAGCATGATCGCGTCGACGAGGGCGTAGGCACCGAACACGATCGCCAGGGTGACGGTGGTCACCCCGGGCCAGATCAGCGCGATCAGTCCGAAGAGCACCGCGGCGACCCCTCGGAGGACCACCATCCACCAGTTCCTGCTCATGGCGCCGAGGACCTCCCCGGCCGGCATGTTCCGCATCATGGCCGCCTCACCTCCCTTGTGCGCTCCCGTCGGAGAGGGCGCATCCTGCGACTCCCCTCAAGGTCGCACGCCGACGGCAGGGCATCCGCAAAATACGCGGAAAGGGACGGTTCTGTACCGGTATGGATAGGCGGGATAACCGGACAAAAAGGACGCCCGCCCCGCCGGGAGGCGGGGCGGGCGTCGCGTACGCTCCGGTCGGGGACTAGCCCAGGCCCGGGTAGCGGCGCTCGGCGGAGCCGATGTAGTGCTGGCGCGGGCGCGCGATCCGGAAGGCCGGGTCGTGCAGCTGCTCGCGGTAGTGCGCGATCCAGCCGGGGAGCCGGCCGATCGCGAACAGCACGGTGAACATGTTGGTCGGGAAGCCCATGGCCCGGTAGATGACGCCGGTGTAGAAGTCGACGTTCGGGTAGAGCTTGCGCTCGGTGAAGTAGGAGTCGGCGAGCGCGGCGGCCTCGAGCTTGAGGGCCAGCGCGAACAGCTCGTCGGGGTTCTCGTCGCGGTCCAGGATCTGGGTCGCGAGGCCCTTGATCTCCTTGCTGCGCGGGTCGAAGTTCTTGTAGACCCGGTGGCCGAAGCCCATGAGGCGGACCTCGCGGGCCTTGACGCGCTCGAGGAACTCCTCGATGGTGACGCCCGAGTCGCGGATCTCGTCGAGCATCTCCAGCACGGCCTGGTTGGCGCCGCCGTGGGACGGGCCGGACAGGGCGTTGATGCCCGCGGCGATGCTGGCGAAGATGTCGGCCTGCGAGGAGCCGACGGTGCGCACGGTGGCGGTGGAGCAGTTGAGCTCGTGGTCGGCGTGCAGGATGAGGAGCAGGTCCACGGCCTTGCCGAACAGGTCGCCCAGCTCGCCGCTGGCGGCGTTGTCCCCGAAGGTCATCCGGATGAAGTTCTCGACGTAGTCGAGGGAGTCGTCCGGGCCGATCGGCTCGGCGCCGATGGAGTTGCGGTAGATGCGGGCCGCGATCGTCGGCAGCTTGGCCAACAGCCGGATCGTGGCGAGCTCCACCTGGGCCTCGTCGGACGGGTCGACGCTGTCGGCGTAGTACGCGGACAGCGTGTTGACGGCGCTGGCGAGCAGGGCCATCGGGTGGCCGTTGCCGGGCATCGCGTCCAGGAACGCGCCCATCTCGGCCGGGATGTCGGCGTTCTCGCGAAGCTTGTCGGAGAACTCCTTGAGCTGGCCGGGCTCCGGCAGCTCGCCGTAGATCACCAGGTAGGCCACCTCGAGGAAGGTGCTGCCCACGGCGAGGTCCTGGATCGGGTATCCGCGGTAGCGGAGGATCCCGGCGCCCCCGTCGATATAGGTGATCTTGGAGCTGCACGAAGCGGTGTTGCCGAACCCCGGGTCCAGGGTGGTCATACCCGTCGAGCCCAGCAGGGTCTTCAGCTCGATGGTCTGCTCACCCTCGGTGCCGGTGAACACCGGCAGCTTCAGCACGCCGCCCTCGTAGTGGAGCTCCACCGTGCGCTCTTTGTCGTCTTCGCTCATGCCCGAGGTCAACCTTTCCAGGCGGGGGATACGTGAGGTGCGTCAGACGCGGGGCGGTCCGCCGCCACGTTCTTGTTCACTCGTTATTGTTCTGTTTTGTTAAACGACGATTAAGCAAAATCATATAAGTTTCACCGATTCACGGACAGGTGACATGCAACACATACCCAGACGTGAGCAGAATTACCGCACGGTGAAGATTTACAATCTTTGCCAGATGTCGTTTACTCCGTGATCGCCCTGAGACATCGCAGGACCCCGGAGGGTTCTCCCCCGACGCCTCGACACCTCCTGTGCCGGTCCCCTGAGCACCCCGATCACCTCACGGACCCCATCTTCCGAGTGTCCTTCACAGATATGGACATACCCGGACACGACGGGGTGCGATCAGTTGTCCGAACGCGCCCTAGCGGCCATCTATCAGGGTACCTTCGCCCTGATCACGGGGGTTGACGCGGGGTACCCCAGGTGCGGTGATCTTGGCCTCTGCCGCGGGCGCCGCGGCACGCACCGTTCCCCGGAATACGCACGGGGGCCTCCCGGATGGGCAAAGAGTGTGCCCGTGGAACGGGAGTTCACACCCGCCCGGACCGGGCGCACCATCCGGCCCCGTGTTCCACGGGTGTGTCGGCGGTGTGATAACGGCCTTGGCCTCGGAGAAGCGGGAGCGCCTTTTCCGCGCCCCCGCCCCGGTGCCCGCGGAGTGCTACTCGTCCTCGACGACGCCGCCGGCCAGCAGCGGTTCCATGAACAACGACGGGTGGTCGCGCTCGATGACCCGCAGCCGCCACTTGTTGTGCACCAGCACCAGCAGTTCACCGTCGGAACGGCGGCGCAGCACCTCGGCCCCGGAAAGGCCGTGCAGGGTCGGCGCCGACTCCTCGTCCGTGCGCCGGGCCACCGAGTACTCCAGCGGCGAGACCTCGACGGGGCTGCGGAACTCCTGCTCCATCCGGTGCTTGACCACGTCGAACTGGAGCGGGCCGACCGCCGCCAGCACGGGGGCCTGCTCACCGCGCACGTCCGAGGTCAGCACCTGCACCACGCCCTCGGCGTCGAGCTGGGCGATCCCCTTCTGGAACTGCTTGTACTTGCCGGCGTCCACGGCCCGGGCCACCACGAAGTGCTCGGGGGCGAAGCTCGGGATGGGCGGGAACTCCACCTTGGGACCGTCGTAGAGGGTGTCGCCCACCTTCAGCGCCTGCGCGTTGACCAGCGCGATCACATCGCCCGGGAAGGCCGTGTCGATGGTGGAGCGGTCCGCGCCGAACACCGCCTGCGTGTACTTGGTCGCGAAGGGGCGGCCGGTGGCGGCGTGCGTGAGGACCATGCCCCGGTCGAACCGCCCCGAGCTGACCCGGACGAACGCCATCCGGTCCCGGTGGTTCTTGTCCATGTTGGCCTGCATCTTGAAGACCTGGCCGGAGAACGGGGCCTCCACCGGGCGCGGCCGCTCGTTCACGTCGTCCTTGGCCGCCGGGGCGGGGGCCAGGCCCACCACGGCCTCCAGCAGCCGGCCGACGCCGAAGTTGGTGAGGGCGGCGCCGAACAGCACCGGGGACGACTTCCCCGCCAGGAACGACTCGCTGTCGAAGTCGGCGCCCAGCGCCTCCAGCAGCTCCAGCTCCTCCTGGGCCTGCTCCCAGGCCTCGCCCTCCAGCTCGGCGGCCCGGTCGGCGTCCACGGTCTCCTCGATGGCCTTGGTCGCACCGCCCGGGGTGCGGGTCATCTTGGTGTACTCCCCCGTGTCCCGGTCGATCAGCCCCCGGAAGTCGCCGGCGATGCCCACCGGCCAGTTCAGCGGGGTCGGGCGCAGCCCGATCCGCTGCTCGATCTCGTCCAGCAGCTCCAGCGGCTCGCGCCCGGGGCGGTCCCACTTGTTCACGAACGTGATGACCGGCATGCGGCGCGCCCGGCACACGTCGAACAGCTTCAGCGTCTGCGGTTCCAGGCCCTTGGCCGAGTCCAGCAGCATGACCGCGCAGTCCACCGCCGACAGCACCCGGTAGGTGTCCTCGGAGAAGTCCGCGTGGCCGGGGGTGTCGAGCAGGTTCAGCACCCGGCCCTCGTAGTCGATGCGCAGCGCCGCCGAGGTGATGGAGATACCGCGGTCCTGCTCCATCTCCATCCAGTCCGAGGTCACGCCCTTGCGGTCGCCCTTGCCGTGGACCGCGCCGGCCGACGTGATCGCCGACGAGTGCAGCGCCAGCGCCTCGGTCAGCGTCGACTTGCCCGCGTCCGGGTGCGAGATGACCGCGAACGTCCGCCGTCGGCGGGCCTCTTCGGCGACCTCAGCCCCGTGCCGGGTAGCACCCGCCGTGTCCACACTCATGCGCGCTCGCCTCTTGGTTCTCTCCCGCTGTCCAACCGTTCCAGCCTACGCGTCCCCCGGCGCGGCCGGACCATCGGTCAGCCCCGGGGCCCCGCCTCGTCCACGGCGGCGCTCAGGCGGCGCACCAGCTCCTCCCGGCCCAGGTCGGCGGGGTAGACGGCGACCATGACCCGGTCGCTCCCGGGGGCCCGCCCCGGGTGCAGCATCGGACCGGCGGCACGGCGGACGAACTCCATGGCGGCGTCGTAGCGCTCCCAGACCCCGCGGGTGTCCTGCCCGGGGTCGCGCAGCCAGCCGCGGAGCACGTGGTTGTGCGCGGAGATGAGGGCCGCGGCGGTCACCCCGGCGGACAGCGACCGCTCCTCGGGGCCGCCCTCGCCCTCGCGGGCGGCCAGGTAGCGGCTGAACGCGGACTGGTAGCGCGCGGTCATCGCCACCTCGCGGTCGCGCAGCCGGGGGTGGACGCGGACCAGGCGGTAGCGGGGGACGGTGACCTCGGGGTCGTGCAGGTAGTCGCGCAGCACCAGGCGGGCGGCGGCGAACACCACGTCCAGGGGCTCGCCGGAGGCGGTCTCCAGGTGCCGGGAGACCTCGGCGAACAGCTCGTCGTGCTCGGCGAAGAGGATGTCCTCCTTGGTGCCGAACCGGCGGAACAGGCTGCGCCGGCTCACCCCTCCGGCGGCCGCGATGTCGTCCATCGTGGTGGCCTCGAAGCCGTTCTCGGTGAACAGGCGGACGGCGGCCAGCACCACGTCGCGGGTGGGCACGCGCGCGGACGCCCCCCTGGCGACCGATCGCTCACGGACCATCGTTCCCCTCCCCTGGCACGCCCCCCGAAAGGTATCCGACTCCCGACGGTGTACTTCGCACCGTCCACCCCCTATTCTGACACTGAATGCCAACCAAAGGCACCCAGTGCCAGCGATCGGGGGAGGGCGCACCTCCCGCGGAGGAACGCAGATGAGCGACTTCGACCTGTTCAAGACCACCGAGGAGCACGAGGAGCTGCGCGCCGCCGTACGCGCCGTCGCCGAGGACAAGATCGCCCCGCACGCGGCCGAGGTCGACGAGAAGAGCGCCTTCCCCCAGGACGCCCTGGAGGCCCTGGTCGCCACCGACTTCCACGCCCCGCACATCGCGGAGGAGTACGACGGTGTGGGCGCCGACGCGCTGGCCACCTGCATCGTCATCGAGGAGGTCGCCCGCGTCTGCGCCTCCTCCTCCCTGATCCCGGCGGTCAACAAGCTCGGCACGATGCCGGTCATCCTGGGCGCCTCCGAGGACGTCAAGCGCCGCTACCTGCCCGAGGTCGCCTCCGGCGCGGCGATGTTCTCCTACGGCCTGTCCGAGCGCGAGGCCGGGTCCGACACCGCCGGCATGCGCACCCAGGCCGTGCGCGACGGCGACGACTGGGTCCTCAACGGCCAGAAGTCGTGGATCACCAACGCGGGCGTCAGCAAGTACTACACGGTCATGGCGGTCACCGACCCCGAGGGCCCGCGCGGGCGCAACATCACCGCGTTCGTGCTGCACGCCGACGACGAGGGCTTCACCCTGGGCGAGCCCGAGCGCAAGCTCGGCATCAAGGGCTCCCCCACCCGCGAGCTGTTCTTCGACAACGTCCGCATCCCGGGCGACCGGATCGTCGGCGAGCCCGGCGAGGGCCTGAAGATCGCGCTGCGCACCCTGGACCACACCCGCGTCACCATCGGCGCGCAGGCCGTCGGCATCGCCCAGGGCGCCCTGGACCACGCGGTCGCCTACGTCAAGGAGCGCAAGCAGTTCGGCAAGGCCATCGCGGACTTCCAGGGGGTCCAGTTCATGCTGGCCGACATGGCCATGAAGCTGGAGACCGCCCGCCAGATGGTCTACGCGGCCGCCGCCAAGTCCGAGCGCGGCGACGCCGACCTGTCCTTCTTCGGCGCCGCGGCCAAGTGCTACGCCTCCGACGCCGCCATGGAGATCACCACCGACGCCGTGCAGCTGCTGGGCGGCGCGGGCTACGTCAAGGACTTCCCGCTGGAGCGCATGATGCGCGACGCCAAGATCACCCAGATCTACGAGGGCACCAACCAGATCCAGCGCCTGGTGATGGCCCGCCAGCTGCTCAAGAAGTAGCCCACGGACCGGACGCCCGGCCCCCGCTCCGCGAAAGTGGGGGGCCGGGCGTCCTCGTGTCCGTACCCGTCAGAGGGTGGACTCGCGGGCGAACCGGGCCAGCGGGATGGGCTCGCGGCCCAGCGCGGCGTGGACGTCGTCGGTGACCTCGGCGGCGCGGCCGCGGACGGCGGCGGCGAAGCGCTCGTTGAGGGTGTCGATGTAGCGCTCGCCCCAGCCGCGGTCGGAGGCCCGGAAGTAGAAGCGCGACTCGTCCACCGGCTTGAACCGCCACACCGGGCTGTCCGTGCCCCTGGTCCAGCGCACGACGGCGCCGACGGTCAGCGCCTGCGGTCCGGTGAGGGTGTACTCCTTGCCGCCGTGGTCGCCCACGAGCGACTCCACCGCGACGGCCGCGACGTCGCGGGCGTCCACGAAGCTGATCTCGGTGCGCCGCTTGACCGGCAGCTCCAGGCGCCCGTTGCGGGAGCGGGCCAGGTTGGCGAAGGTGCCCTCGGTGAAGTCCTGGAACAGCCAGTTGGGGCGCAGCACCGTCACCCGGCCGAACAGCTCCTTGGCCTTGAACTCGGCCGCCCGCTGGTCGGAGTCGGAGGGCGCGTGCTCGGTGCCCATCGCCGACATGACCACGGCCCGCTCCACCCCCGCCTCGGCGGCGCGCTCCAGGAAGGCGGCCACCCGGTGCCCCAGGGCCATGCCCACGGGGGTCACCACGAAGACGCCCGAGGCGCCCTCGAGCACCTCCGCCCAGTTGGAGGTGTCGGTCCAGTCCAACCGCCTCTCGGCGGTGCGCGAGGCACCGGCGGCGGGCAGGCCGCGCCGTTTCAGCTCGGTCAGGACTCGTCGGCCCACCATGCCGGTGGCTCCGGTCACCAGAGTGCTCATCGACTCCACGGTACCCACGGCGGCGACGGAAGTGGACGCGCACCGCGCGGATGGCGACCGAAGTAGGGAAGCCCGCCGCCATCGGTATCGTCCGCGTGTGCGAGGGGACCGCCGCGGCCTGCCGGAACATAGACTCGCGCTGATATGAACACCGTCACCGGGCCGTACAGGCGGGATGTGCGCGACTGGATCGTGGACCTGTCCATGTTCCTGCTCGCCCTCGTGTTCGCGGCCATGACGCTCCTGGACTTCCCGCCGCCGGGGCCTCCGCACGGTGACGTCCCCGTGATCACCGTGCCCGACCACCCCACCTGGTGGGAGGCGGCCGAACGGCTGGCGGCCCTGGCGGCCTGCACGTCCCTGTGGTGGCGGCGCCGATGGCCGGTCCAGATCGCCGTGTCCCTCATCGCGCTCTCGGTCGTGACGGACCTGGTCTCGGGCGCGCTGCTCATCGCCCTGTTCTCCCTGGCCCTGCACCGGCCGCCCAAGGTGAGCCTGGTGGTCTTCGGCCTGGGCATCGCCTCGGTGGGCCTGAAGTCGCTGGTGCTGCCCGACCCCCACCTGCCCGCCCTCATCGCCTTCCTGCTGAGCGTGGCCGTCCAGGGCGCGGTCATCGGCTGGGGGCTGAGCGTCCACCACCGCCGGGAGCTGGTGGACTCCCTGCGCGAGCGGGCCGTGCACGCCGAGACGGAGGCGCAGCTGCGCGCCGAGCACGCCCAGCACCAGGTGCGCGAGGCCATGGCGCGGGAGATCCACGACGTGCTCGGGCACCGGCTGTCGCTGCTGAGCGTGCACGCGGGCGCCCTGGAGTACCGGCCGGACGCGCCCGCGGAGGAGATCGCGCGCTCGGCGAAGGTGATCCGCGAGAGCGCCCACCAGGCCCTCCAGGACCTGCGCGAGGTGATCGGGGTGCTGCGCGCGCCGGTGGGCGAGCTGCCCCAGCCGACCATGGCGGACCTGCGCCAGCTGGTGGAGGAGGCCGACGAGGCCGGGGCGCGGGTGGCGTTCACCGAGGACTACGACGGGACCGTCCCGGACCGGACGGGGCGCACCGCCTACCGGATCGTGCAGGAGGGGCTGACGAACGTGCGCAAGCACGCCCCGGGCGCGGACACGCGGGTGTCGGTGCGGGGCGCGCCCGGGGAGGGCCTGACCGTGGAGGTGCGCAACGGCCGCGCCCCGGCCCCGGTGCCGCGGGGCGGCTCCGACGGCCAGGGGCTGGTGGGCCTGACCGAGCGGGTGTCGCTGCTGTCGGGCCGGCTGGAGCACGGCCCCACGCCCGGAGGTGGCTGGCGCCTGTCCGCTTGGCTACCGTGGCCCGCATGAGCGAGGCGCAGCGCGACCACCGGGACATCGGCGTGGTCATCGTCGACGACGACGCACTGGTCCGGGTGGGGCTGGTGATGATGATGGGCGGGGCACCCGACATCAAGGTCCTGGCGGAGGCGGAGGACGGGGGCAGGGTCCTGGACCTGGTGGAGCGGTACTCCCCCGACGTGGTCCTCATGGACATCCGGATGCCCACCGTGGACGGGCTGACCGCCACCGAGCGGCTGCGGGCGCTGGAGGACCCGCCGGAGGTGCTGGTGCTGACCACGTTCGACGCCGACGAGCACGTGCTGCGGGCGCTGCGGGCGGGCGCGGCCGGGTTCCTGCTCAAGGACACCCCGCCCGCGGAGATCGTGGAGTCGGTGCGCCAGGTGGCGCGGGGCATGTCCGTGCTGTCTCCCACGGTGACGCGGCGGCTGGTGGAGCGGGTGGGCGACAGCGACGCGGACGCGCGGGCCGACCGGGCGCGGGGGCGGCTGGCCGGCCTCAACGCCCGGGAGCTGGAGGTGGCGGTGGCGGTGGGCCAGGGCCGGTCCAACGCCGACATCGCGGCGTCGCTGTTCCTGAGCGTGCCGACGGTCAAGACGCACGTGTCGAGCATCCTCACCAAGCTGGGGCTGAACAACCGGGTGCAGGTCGCCCTGCTGGTGCACGACGCCCGCCTCGTCCAGGACGGCTAGCCGCGTTCTCTCGAACCTCCGCTGCGCTTCGGCCCGCCGGGCGCCTCACGGACCCCCGGCGGCGCGGGAGGCCATCCGAGAACAGGCCCTGGGCGCCCCTGCCCGACACGCCGGGCGCGGTAGCGGCCCCCGCCGGGGCCCCGCCCGTACTGTGAGCGACCGGAGCGGCACCAGGAACAGGGGGAGGGGTCCGGTGAGCGGTTCCACGCCAGGCCGCGGCGGCGGCCGCATCCGGGGGGCGGCGCGCCGGGGCGCGCCCGGGAGCGGCCGGTGAGCCCCGCGTCCGGGCCGCCCGGCGACATCGACCTGGACGACGTCCTCACCGCCGTGATGGCGCGGGTCCGCCCGCACATCGGCGAGGGGAAGGTCGCCGACTACATCCCGGAGCTGGGGCGGGTGGACCCGGCCCGCTTCGGGTTCGCGGTGGCGGCCGCGGACGGGTCGGTGCACACCGTCGGCGACACCGGTGTTCGCTTCTCCATGCAGAGCATCACCAAGGTGTTCACCCTGGCGCTGGTCACCCAGGCGGGCGAGACGCACATCTGGGACCGGGTGCACCGGGAGCCCTCCGGCAGCGCGTTCAACTCGCTCTACCAGCTGGAGTTCGAGAACGGCGTCCCGCGCAACCCGTTCATCAACCCGGGCGCGATCGTGGTCACCGACGAGCTGCTGGCCAACACCGGGGACGCGTTCGCCGCCCTGCGCGGGCTGCTGCGCGCCGAGACCGGCAACCCGGACCTGGACGCCGACGGGGTGACCGCCCGCTCGGAGCTGGAGACGGGCGACCGCAACAGGTCGCTGGCCTACCTGATGGCGGGGTTCGGGAACATGCGCAACCCCGTCCCGGAGGTGCTGGACCACTACTTCAGGCAGTGCTCCATCACCATCAGCACCGAGGAGCTGGCCCGGGCGGGGCTGCTGCTGGCCCGGCACGGGGTGCGGGCGGACGGAAGCCGGATGATCGACCGGAACGCCGCCCGGCGCATCATGGCGATCATGCTCACCTGCGGCACCTACGACGCGGCGGGCGAGTTCGCCTACCGGGTGGGGCTGCCCTGCAAGAGCGGGGTGGGCGGCGGCATCCTGGCCATCGTGCCGGGCCGCTACTCCGTCGCCGCCTGGGGGCCGGGCCTGGACGCCAAGGGGAACTCGGTGACGGGCGCCCTGGCCCTGGACACGTTCACGCAGGTGACGAACTGCTCGGTGTTCTGACCGCCCGGCGCCCCGGCCCCCGGTGTCCCGGCCGGCCGCGCGGGCCCCGGGAGGCTCCCCGGGGCCCGCGGCGCGGCGGGCGTCTCAGGCGGCGGGGACGAAGGTCTCCGAGATCCGGTCCAGCAGCTCCCGGTTGATGTCGGCGTGGTCGTTGTCGGCCACCAGGAAGAGGGCGTAGCCCTTCTCCTCGGTGTGGAAGCCGCGGTTGACGGCGTGCATGCGCCCGTTGCGGCCGTCGTAGGTGAACTCCCAGTCGGCGGCGGTGATGTAGGCGTCGGTCCAGTCGTCCTCGACCTCCTCGATGCCGACCAGCTCGTAGCCCGGGAAGTTGCCGCTGCCGATCGGCTCGAAGTCGCGCCAGTCCTGGGCGGCGTCCGGGCCGGGGTCGTCGGTCTGGTCGACGAGCAGGTAGCCGCCGTCGGGGTTGTCGAAGTAGACCATGTGGCCCTCCCGGCGCAGGGTCCAGCCGTCCGGGTACTCCACGGTGAAGCCGCTGGAGTCCTCGTGGACCGCCAGGCCGCCCGCCCAGGGGTCCTCTTCCTCCTCCTGCTCCTCGGGCGACTCCGAGGGCTCCTCCTCGGGCTCGCCGCCGCCGTCCCCGCCGTCCCCGCCGGCGGGCGGCTCGGACTCCTCCTCCGGTGGGGCGGCCGCCCCGGACTCCTGCTGGGAGACCAGTCCGGCACCGGAGGCGCCGCTCCGGTTCATGCTGATGTAGAGCGTCGTCCCGGCGGCGACCACCAGGACCACGAGGGCCGCTGCGACCACGAGCAGGCCGCGCTGCCGGGACCGGTCCCGTTCGGTGCCGCGGGGCGCCGCTGCGGGGGCCGGTGCGGCCGGTTCCGGGGCGGGCGGCGGGGCGGCCGCCAGGGCCGCCTCCTCGGACCGCGGTTCCGCGGTCGGCACCGTCGTGGTGAGGGTCGGCGCCACCGGGGCGGGGGCGGCCGCCTCGGCGCGGTCCCGGATCTCCCGCAGCCGGGCCCGGACCGCGTCGATGCCGGGCCGGTCCTCCGGCTTCTTGGCGCACAGCTCCCGCAGCAGCGGGGCCAGGGGTCCGGCGTTGACCGGGGCCGGCAGCTCCTGGGTGACGATCGCGGTCAGCGTCGCCACCGGGGTGGGCCGGTCGAAGGGCAGGGTCCCCTCCAGCGCCTGGAACAGGGTGATGCCCAGGGACCACACGTCCGAGGCGGGGGTGGCGGAGTGCCCGTGGGCGATCTCCGGGGCCAGGTAGCTGGGCGAGCCGATGAGCAGCCCGGTACTGGTCAGGTGGGTGGAGCCGTCCAGGTGGGCGATGCCGAAGTCGGTGAGCACCGCCCGGCCCCTGCCGTCGATGAGCACGTTGCCGGGCTTGATGTCGCGGTGGACGATGCCGCTCGCGTGCGCCTCGGACAGCCCGGCCGCCATCTGCTCGCCGATGTCGGCGACCCGCGCGACCGGCAGCACCCCGCCCTCGCGGATGACGTCGCCCAGGGAGGAGCCGCTGACCAGCTCCATGACGATCCACGGGCGGCCGTCCTCCTCGGCCACGTCGAACACGGTGATGATCGACGGGTGGCTGAGCTGGGCGGCGCTGCGCGCCTCGCGGAGCATGCGGGTGCGCAGGACCTCCACCTCGTGCGCGGGCAGGTTCGGCGGGGTGGTCAGCTCTTTGACGGCGACCGGCCGGTCCAGGAGGGTGTCACTGCCCTTCCAGACCCGGCCCATGCCGCCCGCGCCGATGACCTCGTCCAGGCGGTACCGGTTGGCCAGGAGTCGACCGGAGTCGGCTTCCGAACTGTTCATGGGCGCGCGATCCTCTGCGGGGAAGGGCGTACAGGGGAGAAGACGGGTGTGCGGGGGAGAAGTCTGGAGCGGCCGGGGGACCGAGAGAGAATTCTAGGTTCCCCGGAGGGCGCTCGACCCTCCTCCCGGGGGTACCGGTCTCCTCCCTTCGAGGTGACATAACCCCGCAAACCGTCCTGACATGCGACGATTCCGCCGCGGCGGCCCGCCGAGGGGCCGGTTCGGCGGGGCCGGTACCCGGGCGTGTCAGCCCCGGCGCACCAGCAGCCTCTTCAGGAGGTTCGACAGGGCCGGCACCGCGCCGCCCCGGGCGGGTTCGGCGGGGGGCGCGGGTGCGGGCTCGGGCTCGGGGGCCGGGGCGGCGGGCGCCTGCGGGGTGAAGCGGACCGGGAGGGAGACCGGGGACCAGGACAGGGTGGCCAGCCGCCACCGCAGGTCCTCCGGGGGGACGGCCAGGGCCGGGTCGGGCAGCCGCTCCAGGATCCGGCGTGTGGCGATGGTCGCGATCGCGGTCGCCTCGTCGCGGGCGGGGCAGCGGTGGGGGCCGGCCCCCCAGGCCACGTGGGCGCGGTTGGCCCCGTCGGCCACCTGCTCGGCGTTCTCCCTCTGGAAGAAGTGGTTGGCGGCGGCGAAGGCGAGCAGGATGGGCGACCCGGCCTCGATGACGCGGCCGTTGTCCAGCGGGACGTCGACGCGGGGGTAGATCACCGGGTAGTTGGTGATCGGCGGGTCGCGCCACAGCACCCGCTCCACCAGGTCGCTCAGAGCGGCCGGGGAGGGGCCGCCGGGGACGCGCAGGGACGGGTCGGCCAGGACGGCCCGCAGGGCGGAGTCGATGAGGGCGGCGGTCGGCTCGTTGGCGGCCGCGATGACGAGGAGGAGCTGCATGATGACCTCCTCGTCCGAGAGCCCGGCGCGGTGCCGGATCAGGCGGCTGGTGAGGTCGTCGCCGGGTTCGCGGTGCTTGGCGTCCACGACCTCCGACAGCGCGCGCTCGGCTTCGGCGTTGGAGCGCTCGGCGTCCACCCCGGCCCACAGGTTGCGCATGGCGGCGACGAACCGCAGCCCCTGGTCCTCGTCCATGCCGAACAGGTCGTTCATGACCAGCAGCGGCAGCATCCGCGCGTACTCGTTGAGCAGGTCGGCCCGGCCGCGCGCGCAGAACTCGTCGATGAGCCGGTCGGCGTAGCGGGTGGTGACGGAGGCCAGGTGCGCGGGGGTGACCGCGCCCAGGGCGTCGGTGATCGCACGGCGCAGCCGCTGGTGCTCGGCCCCGTCCAGGAACAGGGCGCTGGCACGGGGCGCCATCATCGGCAGCAGGGGGTCGTCGGGGCCGATCCGGCCCTCGGTGAAGTCCCGCCACAGCCGTGCGTCGTGCGTGAACGTGGTGGTGTCCCGCGACCAGGAGATCAGGGTGGCGTAGTCGGTGACGACCCAGCCGCGCACCCCGGGCGAGAGCTCGGCGGGGACCACCGGCCCGTGGTCCGCGCGCATCTTCGCGTAGACGCCGTACGGGTCGGGGTGCGGCTCACTCTGGTACAGCGCGGCGTGGGGGCATCCTGAAGACACGGCGACCTCGGGGAGTGGGCTGACGCGGCCTGGACACGGCGGCCCCGGACGTACCCGGCCCGGAACCCCTGCGGGTGTGCGGGCTCACACTAGCGCCCGGGGTCCCGCCGGGGCGAGGCCCGCCCCCTCCCGTGGCCCGCCGCCCGCCCTGCGGCCTGGGGCGATGCCGCCGTGACCGGTCCCGGCCACGGCGGCGGGCATCCGCGGCTCAGCGGCCGAAGCGGTGCAGCCGCTGGCTGTTGGTCACCACGAACACGCTGGACACCGCCATGGCGGCACCGGCCAGCATCGGGTTGAGCAGTCCCGCGGCGGCCAGCGGGATGGCGGCCGCGTTGTAGGCGAAGGCCCAGAAGAGGTTGCCCTTGATGGTGTTGAGGGTGCGGCGGGAGAGGCGGATGGCGTCGGCCGCCGCACGCAGGTCGCCGCGCACTAGGGTGAGGTCGGATGCCTCGATGGCGACGTCAGTGCCGGTGCCCATGGCCAGGCCCAGGTCGGCGCGGGCCAGGGCGGCGGCGTCGTTGACGCCGTCGCCGACCATGGCCACGGTGCGCCCCTCGGCCTGGAGGCGTTCGACCACCGCGACCTTGTCCCGGGGCATGACCTCGGCGATGACCTCCTCGATGCCCACCTCGTCGGCCACCGTCCGGGCCACGGCCTCGTTGTCACCGGTCAACAGGATCGGGGTCAGACCCAGCTCCCGGAAGGAGCGGACGGCCTCGGCACTGGTGGGCTTGACGGTGTCGGAGACCACGAGAACACCCCGGGCGGCGCCGTCCCAGCCGACGGCCACGGCGGTGCGGCCCTGGTTCCGGGCCTCCTTCAGTGCCTGGACGAGGTCCTCGCCCAGCGGCTGTGACCGCTCCCGGAGCAGCGCGGGGCGGCCGACCAGGACGGTGCGGCCGTCGACGATGCCCTGCACGCCCAGGCCCTCGACGTTGGCGAAGTCCTCGGGGACCGGCAGGGTGCCGCGGGCGGCGGCCGCGGTGGCGACGGCTTTGGCGATGGGGTGCTCGGAGGCGTTCTCCAGGGCCCCGGCCAGCCGCAGCACCTCGTCCCCGTCCTCGCCCTCGGCGGCGACGACCTCCACCAGCGCCATGGTGCCGGTGGTGACGGTGCCGGTCTTGTCCAGCACGACCGTGTCGATGCGGCGGGTGGTCTCCAGGACCTCCGGGCCCTTGATGAGGATCCCCATCCGGGCGCCGCGCCCGGTGCCGACCAGCAGCGCGGTCGGGGTGGCCAGGCCCAGGGCGCAGGGGCAGGCGATGATGAGCACCGCGACCGCCGCGGTGAAGGCGGCGGTGGCGGGTTCGCCGACACCGAGCCAGAAGCCGAGGGTGGCGACGGCGATCATGATGGCGACGGGGACGAAGACGCCCGAGACCCGGTCGGCCAGGCGCTGGACCTCGGCCTTGCCGTTCTGCGCGTCCTCGACCAGGCGGGCCATCTGCGCGAGCTGCGTGTCGGATCCGACGCGGGAGGCGCGCACGACCAGGCGTCCGCCGGCGTTGACCGTGGCACCCACCACGGCGTCGCCCGGGCCGACCTCGACCGGCACGGACTCGCCGGTGAGCATGCTCATGTCGACGGCGGAGGTGCCCTCCTCCACGGTCCCGTCGGTGGCGACCTTCTCACCAGGCCGCACCACGAACCGGTCGCCCACCACGAGCCGGTCCACGGGCACGGCGACCTCGCGGTCACCGCGCAGGACGGCCACCTCCTTGGCTCCCAGCTCCATGAGGGCGCGCAGGGCGGCGCCGGCCCGGCGCTTGGACCGGGCCTCGAAGTACTTGCCCAGGAGGATGAAGGAGGTGACCCCGGCGGCGACCTCCAGGTAGATGTCGGCGGAGCCGTCGGTGCGGGCGATGGTGAGCTCGAACGGGTGCGTCATCCCCGGCTCGCCCGCGGTGCCGAGGAACAGCGCGTACAGGGACCACAGGAACGCGGCGGAGACACCCAGCGAGACCAGGGTGTCCATGGTGGCGGTGCCGAGCCTGAGGTTCTTCCAGGCGGCGACGTGGAAGGGCAGCGCGCCCCACACGACGACCGGGGCGGCCAGCGCGAGCGAGGCCCACTGCCAGTAGGTGAACTGGAGCGCGGGGACCATCGCCATCGCGATGACCGGTACCGACAGCAGGAGGGAGACGGCGGCCCGGTCGCGCAGCGGCCGGGCCGGGTCGTCCGGCTCGGCGCCGGGCTCCGGGCCGGTCCGGGGAGGACGGGGCACCTCGGCGGTGTACCCGGCCTTCTCGACCTGGGCGATCAGCTCCTCCACCGCCAGGGGCTCGCCGTCGAAGGAGACCCTGGCCTTCTCGGTGGCGAAGTTGACGGTGGCGGTGACGCCGTCCAGCCGGTTGAGGCGCTTCTCGACACGGTTGGCGCAGGCGGCACAGGTCATGCCGCCGATCGCCAGCTCGACCGGTGCGCTCATCCGTCCTGTCCCCCTCCTGCGGCGGGATACGGGTCCGGCCCGCGGGCCGGCTCCGGCCACGAGGCCGCGGGCGCCGCGCCCCGGCTCCGTGGCCGCCCGCGTCTCAGTCGCGCACCTCGTAGCCGGCCTCGTCGATGGCGGCGCGCACGGCGGCGTCGTCCACGGTGCCCTCGCCGGTGACGGTCACCTTCTTGGTGCCCAGGTCCACCTGGACGTCGGTGACGCCGGCGACCGTGCCGACCTCCTGGGTGATGGAGTTGACGCAGTGGCCGCAGCTCATGCCGTCGACGGTGTAAACAGCGGTGGTCGTGGTGGCCATTTCGCCTCCTGTAGTGACGTGCGACTGTCCCAGCACGACCGACTATACCCCTAGGGGGTATGAATTCGTCAAGCGGAACCGCCCGCGACGAACGTGTCCCTCCGCACATTACCCCAGGGGGGTACCGGGCGGTCAAAGGAAGGGGGCCCTCGGGCACGGCCCGGGCCCCCGTGCGAGCACCCCCGGGGGCTACTCCTGCTTCAGCTCCAGTCGGGCGATGATCCGTTCACTGGTGTGGTGGTCCGCCAGCGTGAAACCGGCCCGCCGGAACATCTCCACCGTTCCGGCGTACACCTCGGCGCTGGGTGCCCGGCCGCCGGCCGTGTCCACCGGGTAGGCCTCCAGCACCCGCGCCCCCTGCGCCCGGGCGTACTCGATCGCCCCGTCCAGCAGGCGGCCGCCCATCCCGCGGCGGCGGCGCCGCGGCGGCAGCCAGAAGCACACCAGGGACCACACCCCGGGCTCGTCCGGGTCGGCGGGGCGCAGCGTCCGGGACCGGGACAGCCGGATGTAGTCGCCGCGGGGCGCCACCGACACCCAGCCGCAGGGGCCCTCCTCGTCGTAGGCCAGCAGGCCCGGGATCCGGCCGTCGAGCGTGAGCCTGCGCAGTTCCTCCTTGTTGTCCGCACCCCGCCTGGACCGCTCGCACGTGGTGCTCTCCGTGTAGTCCTTGGCCCGCCTGCGGAAGAAGGTGCACCAGCAGTGCCCGTAGGCTCCGGTCGGCCCGAACAGGTTCTCCAGGTCGTCCCACCGCTCGGCGGTGGCGGGCTCGATGGAGACGATGGACATGGGGGGCTCCCTCTCGAACACAATGACCACCACTGTGACCCAGAACACTAGCGGTCATTCGCCGTGACCGAAAGAACACGGATGCAATCACATGGACGGAAAATCACGAAAGCACCCGCGCGTCCCCCTCATCCCGGTATCCCCTGCCGGGTGGGCGTTCCCGTTCACTGCACGAGGTCGGCGTACTCCTCGTTCTTGGCGATGTACGCCTGCGCGTAGGGGCAGACCGGCATGACCTTCAGCCCCTTGGCCCGCACGTCGTCCAGCGACCGGCGCATGAGCTCGGCCGCCACCCCGCGCCCCTGGTGGACGGGGTCCACCTCCACGTGGGGAAGCGCCAGCACCCCGTCCTCCAGGCGGTGGTAGGCCGAGAAGCCGACCACCTTCCCATCGACGCTGACCTCGTACCGCGAACGGTCCGGCACGTCGACGACCGTCAGGTCCATGGCTCTCCCTCGTTCGTGCGCGCCCGGTGCGCACACCTCACGAATGCCACTTTCCCACTCGGACCCCCCGCCCACACCCCGCCCCTCCTGCGGGCATGCGCCGGCGCCGGGCCCCGGCCCCGCTCAGTCCCCGGTGCGCCCGCCCGCGTAGGGGTCGGTGATCCCCTGAGGGCACGCCAGCCCCGCGACGTCCCACCCGGCCAGGGTGGCCCCCGCCAGGTACGCGCTCTCCAGGAACTCGAGCACCGACCCGACCGGGTCCGCCTCCTTGCGCGCGTCCGCGTACCGGTACAGCGCCAGGTGCCCCGAACCGCTCTCCACCCACTCGGCGGCGGCCGGCCTCAGGCGCTGCTCCGTCAGCCCCTCCGGCTCCGGAGCGGTGTAGGAGTAGAAGCACGGCTCGGGGACCCTGTCGTCGCCGAACCAGAAACCGGAGCTCACCACCTCCCGCGAGTACGCCTCGCGCACCAGCCCCCCGGCCTCCCGGGGCTGGCGCACCGGCTCCGGCGAGAACCGGGTGACCGCGATGTCGAAGGTGTGCCAGAAGTGGTGCACCGGGCTGGTCTTGCCGGAGAACCCGGAGGCGAACTCCTCCAGCACCAGGTTCACCCGGCTCAGCACCTGCCAGTACTTCAGCGCCTTGTCCGGGTCGTAGGCGGCGTGTTCGGTGTCCTGCGAGAACGGCCGCCCGTGGTCCGGCAGGTCGAACGGTGTGGCGTGGGGGATGCTCCCGTCGACCCCCAGCGAGTCCAGCGCCGACTGCAACGCCAGGTAGAACGTCGCCACGCTCTGCCCCTGAAGCGGGAACGACGCCTCCTTCCCGTCCACCGTCGCGGCGACCAGCCGGTGCCGCACGAAGTCGAAGTCCACCGTGAAGACCGGGTTGCCGTCGGACAGCCCCATCGGCCGCGTCGTGACCCCGCTCCCCGTCAGGTGGAACGGCACGTTCCACCAGTGGTTGCGCCGCGGGCTGTGGTGCAGCCGCACCTTGCCGACGATCTGCTCGAACCGGTGGATGGTCTGCTTGGTGTCGTCCCACTCCTGGAGCGGGAACGCCGGAAAGATCTCCATGCTCGGCCTCCTCCTCGAAAGCCCGCGGGGCCGGCCGCCGGCCCCGCGGTCACCAGCCGCGGCGGCCGGCCCGCTCGGCCTGCCCGGCCCCGCCCGTGTGCACGTCCCGGGTGCGGTACAGCACGTACGGCCGGAAGAGGTATCCCACCGGCGCGCTGAACATGTGCACCAAGCGCGTGAACGGCAGCAGCGCGAACAGCGCCAGCCCCATCAGCGCGTGCACCCGGTACGGGAGCTCCGCCGCGGCCATGGCCGCGATGTCCGGGCTGAGGATCCAGATGGACCGGAACCACGGCGACACCGTCTCCCGGTAGTCCTGCGAGTGCCCGCCCGCGACCTCCACCCCGGCGAAGTACACCGTCATGCCCAGCCCGGTGAGGATCGCCAGCACCAGCACCAGGTACATGACCTTGTCGTTGGCGGTGGTGGCGCTGAACACCGGGCCGGTGGTGCGGCGGCGCCACACCAGCAGCGCCACCCCGGCGAGCGTGCACACCCCGGCGACCAGCCCCAGGGACAGCGCGGTCACGTGGTACAGGGTGTCGGAGACCCCCAGCGCACGCGTCCAGGACTCCGGGACGAGCAGGCCGACCACGTGGCCGACGATCACCACCAGCAGGCCGAAGTGGAACAGCGGGCTGCCGATGCGCAGCAGCCGCGACTCGTACAGCTCCGAGGACCGCGTGGTCCACCCGAACCGGTCGTAGCGGAACCGCCAGACCAGGCCGCCCACCACGATGACGAGCACGACGTAGGGGAGGATCCCCCACAGGAAGAGGTCGGCCCCGCCGTACCCGGTCACCGGGCCTCCCCGTCCCGGGCCGTGCGCGGGTGCGGCACCGGGCCGTGGCCCCCGTCCCCGCAACCGCCCGGCCCGGCGCCCGTGTCCACCACCGGCAGCGGGTTGCGCACCCCGTAGGGCTCCAGCCCCACGTCCTCCGCGGGCGGCCCCTGCGCGACCAGCCGGTCCACCGCCTCCCGGTCGGCCGCGCGCTGCGGCGGCAGGGTCTGGAGGACCGCGTCCACCACACGCGCGTACGGCGTCCCGTACTCCTCCAGGGCCCGGGCCAGCAGGTCCAGCCCCGGCCGGAACCGCAGCAGCAGCTCCTCCCCCCGGGAGTCGGAGCCGCGGGCGGCGAACTCCAGCAGCACGGCCAGGTGGTCGGGTAGCTCGCCGGGGAGGACCTCCCAGCCCGCCTCCCGGTAGACCGCCTTGATCTCGGCCAGGGAGTGGCCGCGCCGCCGGGTGTCCCCGTCGGTGTAGTAGGTCATGTACAGCGACCTGCGCCGGCGCAGGTCGAAGACGTCGACGTAGTGGGCGCACAGCTCCAGCTCGGGTGTGGCGCAGGCGTGCTCGCAGAACTCGTGCAGGGCCTCGCGCACGGTCCCGCGGGGCAGTTCCGCGACCGCCAGGGCCACCAGCGGCAGCCGCTCGAAGAACGCCTGGTCGGGGTATCCGAGCAGGATGGACGCCGCCTGGTGGGTGACCGCCCTGCGGTGCACCCGCCGTGCGGACCGGCCGGCTCCGAGCCAGCCCGTCCTCTCCCGCCCGGACGCCGGCGCGGTCCCCCCTGACCCGGTCCTGTCGGTGGTGGTGCTCATTGCAACCCCCTCACGCGGGGCGGCCGGAGCCGCCTCCGCCGTCGGTGTCGTGGTCGCCCGCACGGGGCGGGAAGAGCCCGTCGGGCCGGCCGTTCCCGTCCCAGTTGAGGAGGTTCACCCTCCCCCTCTTGGTGGCGTGCTCGTCGCTGGACTGCCGGTCCGACAGCGCGTGGAAGGTCTCGACCGAGGCCGCGTCGGGGCGCCCGGACGCCTCGCCGAACGGCACCCCGCCCATCCCGCCCATGCCGGGGCCGCCCTCGAAGTCGAGGCTGCACCCGATCTCGTCGATGACCCCCCGGTCGGCGTCGTCCACCCCGTAGGCCGTGGGGATGACGTAGCGCTCGTCGTACTTGGCCAGTGCCATCAGGCGGTACATGTCCTCGATGTCGCGGCCGCTCATGCCCACCGCCTCGGCGATGGACGCGTCGCGCTCCCGGCCGAGGTTGATCCGGCGCATGTAGGAGCGCATGGCGGCCAGCCGGCGCAGCACCAGCCGCACCGGTTCCGGGTCGCCCGCCGTGAACAGCTCGGCCAGGTACTCCACGGGGATCCGCAGCGCGTCGATGGCGCCGAACAGGTTGTCGGCGTCCTCGCCGTCGTGCCCGGTCGAGGTGAGCGTGTCCACCACCGGCGACAGCGGCGGCACGTACCAGACCATCGGCATGGTGCGGTACTCCGGGTGCAGCGGCAGCGCCACCCCGAACCGCTTGGCCAGCGCGTACACCGGCGACCGGGACGCCGACTCCACCCACCGGTCCGGGATGCCGTCGCGGGCGGCGGCGGCGCGCACCGCCGGGTCGTCGGGGTCGAGGAACACGTCCAACTGGGCCCGGTAGAGCTCCTTCTCGTCCTCCACGGCGGCGGCCTCCCCCACCCGGTCCGCGTCGTAGAGGACGACCCCCAGGTAGCGCAGGCGCCCCACACAGGTCTCGGAGCACACCGTCGGCATGCCCACCTCGACCCGGGGGTAGCAGAACGTGCACTTCTCGGCCTTGCCGGTCTTGTGGTTGAAGTAGATCTTCTTGTACGGGCAGCCGGTGACGCACATCCGCCAGCCCCGGCAGCGGTCCTGGTCCACCAGCACGATGCCGTCCTCGGCCCGCTTGTACAGGGCGCCGCTGGGGCAGGTGGCCACGCACGACGGGTTGAGGCAGTGCTCGCAGATGCGCGGCAGGTAGAACATGAAGGTCTCCTCGTAGGAGAACCTCACCCTGTCCCCGAGCTTCTTCACGATCGGGTCGTGCCGGGCCAGTTCCGGCCCGCCCGCCAGGTCGTCGTCCCAGTTGGCGCTCCAGGTGACCGGCATGGGGTCGCCGGTGAGCGCCGAACGCGGCGAGGCGACCGGGAAGTCGTCGCCCAGCGGCGCGCTGAGGAGCGTGTCGTAGTCGTAGGTCCAGGGCTCGTAGTAGTCGTGGATGGAGGGCATCACGGGGTTGGCGAAGATCGTCGCCAGCCGTTTGAGCCGCCCTCCCGCCCGCGGCACCAGGCGCCCCCGGGAGGTGCGCACCCAACCGCCCCGCCACTTCTCCTGGTCCTGGTAGGTGCGCGGGTACCCCTGGCCGGGCCGGGTCTCGACGTTGTTGAACCAGGCGTACTCCACACCGCTGCGGTTGGTCCACGCCTGCTTGCAGGTGACCGAGCAGGTGTGGCAGCCGATGCACTTGTCGAGGTTCATGACCATGGCGACCTGCGCCATGACGCGCCCGACGGGCCGCCGTCCCGCCCGCTCCCCGGCGCTCCCCTGCGCGGTGCTCACCGGTAACGCACCTCCGTCGTCCTTTTGCGCACGACGGTGACCTCGTCGCGCTGGTTTCCGGTCGGTCCGAGGTAGTTGAAGGCGTACGTGAACTGCGCGTACCCGCCGATGAGGTGGGTGGGCTTGACCAGCAGCCGGGTGAGCGAGTTGTGGATGCCGCCGCGGCGGCCCGTCGTCTCGGTCAGGGGCACGTCGATGGTCCGCTCCTGGGCGTGGTACATGTACACCGTCCCGGTGGGCATGCGGTGCGAGACCACCAGGCGGGCGGCGACCACGCCGTTGCGGTTGACCGCCTCCACCCAGTCGTTGTCGGCGGCGCCGATGGCCTCGGCGTCGGCCGTGCTCATCCAGATGGTGGGGCCGCCCCGGGACAGGGTCTGCATGAGCAGGTTGTCCTGGTACTCGGAGTGGATGGACCACTTGGAGTGCGGGGTCAGGTAGCGCACGACCACCTCGCGCTGACCGGTCGGCCCGATCCGCGGCTCCCCGAACAGCCGGGAGATGTCCAGCGGCGGCCGGTACACCGGCAGCGCCTCGCCGAACTCCTGCATCCAGTCGTGGTCGAGGTAGAAGTGCTGGCGCCCGGTGAGGGTGTGCCAGGGCTTGTCGTGCTCCAGGTTGATCGTGAACGGCGAGTACCGGCGGTCGCTCGACTCCTTGCCGGACCACTCGGGGCTGGTGCCCACGGGCGTCGGACCGGTGCGGGCGTCGGCGAACACCACGCGCCGCTCGGCGGAGTGGGCGATGAGCTCGTCCATGTCGGTGCCGGTGCGCTCCGCGAGCCGCTCGAACCCCTGGGCGGCCAGCCGGCCGTTGCTGGTCCCCGACAGGGCGAGGATCATCTCGCACACCTTGACGTCGGTGTCCAGGGCGGGGCGGCCGTCCGCGACCCCGCCGTGCACCGTGCCGTTGCGCTCCCGCAGCCACTCCACCTCCTCGTCGGGGGTGAAGGACACGCCCTTGACCGGCAGCCCCTTGGTCTCGGCGAGCGGGCCCAGCGCCGCCATCTTCTGGGCGATCGCCGAGTAGTTGCGGCGCACCGCGACGATGCCGGGCATGGTGCGCCCCGGGACGGGGCGCACGCCCTCGGCCTTCCAGTCCGTCGGGACCCCGTGCGGCTGGGCGAGCTCCCCGGGCGTGTCGTGCTGGTGCGGGACCGCGACCAGGTCGGTGACCTCCCCCAGGTGCTCGGCGGCCAGGGTGCTGAACGCCTTGGCCAGCTCCTGGAAGATCGCGAAGTCGGTCCGGGCCTCCCAGGGGGGGTCGATCGCCGGGTTGAACGCGTGCACGTAGGGGTGCATGTCCGTGGTGGACAGGTCGTGCTTCTCGTACCAGGTCGCGGCCGGGAGCACGATGTCGGACAGCAGCGTGGTGCTGGTCATCCGGAAGTCCATGGACAGCAGCAGGTCGAGCTTGCCCTCGGGGATCCCGTCGCGCCAGGTCACCTCGGCCGGCCGGTCGTCGGGGCCCGCGGGCTCGGCCCGGAGGTTGGAGTGGGTGCCCAGCAGGTGCCTGAGGAAGTACTCGTTGCCCTTGGCCGAGGAGCCGAACAGGTTGGACCGCCAGACGGTGAGGGTCCTGGGCCAGTTCGCCGGGTCGTCGGGGTCCTCCGCCGCGAACCGCAGCGTCCCCTCGGCCAGCTGGTCGGCCACGTACTCGGCGGGGTCCCTGCCCAGCTCGGCCGCCTCCTTGCCCAGGTGGACGGGGTTGCGGTTGAACGTGGGGAAGGACGGCATCCACCCCATCCGCGCCGAGGCCGCCACCAGGTCCGCGGTATGGCGGCCCCGCAGCCTCCCCGGGCCCAGCGGCGTGGTGAGGGCGTCGGCCCGGTAGGTGTCGTAGCGCCACTGGTCGGTGTGCGTGTACCAGTAGGAGGTCCCGGCCATGAACCGGGGCGGGCGCGACCAGTCCATGCCGGAGGCGTAGGCCGCCCAGCCCGTGGCGGTGCGGCACTTCTCCTGGCCGACGTAGTGCGCCCAGCCGCCGCCGTTGACCCCCTGGCAGCCGGTGAGCAGCAGCAGCGCCAGGAAGGCCCTGTAGGCGTTCTCGCCGTGGAACCACTGGTTGGTGCCCGCGCCCAGGATGATCATGGCGCGGCCCCCGCTCGCCTCGGCGGTGTCGGCGAACTCGCGGGCGATCCGCTCGGCCCGCTCGGCCGGGACCCCGGTCAGCTCGGCCTGCCAGGCGGGGGTGCAGGGCTGGGAGGCGTCGTCGTAGCCGGTGGGCCAGGTGCCGGGCAGGCCCGACCGCCCCACCCCGTACTGGGCCAGGACCAGGTCGAACACGGTGGTGACCAGGCGCCCGCCCACCCGGCGGACCGGCACGCCCCGGGTGAGGACGCCTGCCTCTCCGGTAGGGGTGTCGAACCGGGTCAGGGCGATCTCGACGGCCTCGGCGCCCTCCTCGTAGAAGGTCAGCTCCGGGACCCGCCCCTCCAGGCGCAGGTTCCACTTGCCGACGCCGTCCTCGCCCCACCGGTGCCCGAGGGTCCCGTTGGGCGCGTAGGGGGCGTCCTCCCCGCGCGGCCACACGACGGGCTTGAAGTCGGCGTTGGCGACGCCCTCCGCGCCCGGCAGGTCGGCCGCGGTGAGGAACTTGCCCGGCACCCGGCGCCCGTCCCTCTCCTCGACCTCCACCAGGAACGGCAGGTCGGTGTAGGTGCGCGCGTAGGAGTCGAACCGGTCGACGGTCGCGTCGACGAACCGCTCCCTGAGGATGACGTGGCCCATCGCCATGGCCAGCGCCCCGTCGGTGCCCGGGTGCGGGGCCAGCCACTCGTCGGCGAACTTGGTGGCGTCGCTGTAGTCCGGGGAGACCACCACGACCTTCTGGCCCCGGTAGCGGGCCTCCGCCATCCAGTGCGCGTCCGGCGTGCGGGTGACCGGCACGTTGGAGCCCCACAGCACCAGGTAGGCGGCGTCCCACCAGTCCCCCGACTCAGGGACGTCGGTCTGGTCACCGAAGACCTGCGGTGACGCCACCGGCAGGTCGGCGTACCAGTCGTAGAACGACAGCATGGAGCCGCCGATCAGGTTGACGAACCGGGCGCCCGCCCCGTGGGAGACCATCGACATCGCCGGGATCGGCGAGAAGCCCGCGATCCGGTCCGGGCCGTAGCGCTTGATCGTCAGCACGTGCGAGGCGGCCGCGATCTCCAGCGCCTCCGCCCAGGTGGTGCGCACCAGGCCGCCCTTGCCGCGGGCCCGCTGGTAGCGGCGGCGCTTGGCGGGGTCGGTGGTGATCTCCTCCCAGGCCGCGACCGGGTCGCCCAGCCGGCCCTTCGCCTCCCGGTACATCTCGGCCAGCACCCCCCGCACGTAGGGATAGCGGACACGGGTCGGCGAATAGGTGTACCAGGAGAAGGCGGCACCGCGCGGACAGCCCCGGGGCTCGTATTCGGGACGGTCGGGACCCACCGACGGATAATCGGTCGCCTGGGTTTCCCAAGTGATGATCCCGTCTTTTACATAGACATCCCAAGAACAGGAACCGGTGCAGTTGACACCGTGCGTGGAACGCACGACGCGGTCGTGGCTCCAGCGGTCCCGATAGAAGACGTCACCTTCACGGCCCCCCTTTCTGACCTGGGCACGGTTCCCGTCCAGGGACTCCGATCCGGTCAGGTAGGTACCGAGGCGGAGCAGCGAGTCGCTCGCTTTGCCATTTGCCGCCATGAAGATGACACCCCGTTCAACAGCGCACTTCCCGCACCCGCCACATTCCGTTAATGAATATGCCTGTTCGGCTCGGAAAGTCACGCTTCCCACACCGGTTCGGGCGACAATCGCGGCAGATCCATTCGAATCGCCGAGATCGGTGCCGAAAGACGGGGAGCCGCCATGCGAGCGGAAGTCGGGCGACGGGCGACGCGTTCCGGTACGGCGGGCGGCAACCTCGCCCTGGCCACGGCCGCGTTCGCGCTGACGTTCTGGGCGTGGAACCTCATCGCACCGCTGTCCAAGACCTACTCGGAGAACCTGGGGCTGTCCCCCACGCAGACGTCCCTCCTGGTGGCGTTCCCCGTCCTGGTGGGCTCGCTGGGGCGCATCCCCGTCGGGGCGCTCACCGACCGCTACGGCGGCCGGGTGATGTTCACGGTGATCTGCCTCGTCAGCATCGTCCCGACGTTCCTGGTCGGCCTGTCCGGCGGGTCGTTCGGGATGCTGCTGCTGTGGGGCTTCTTCCTGGGGGTCGCGGGCACGTCGTTCGCGGTCGGCATCCCGTTCGTCAACGCCTGGTACGACGCGAACCGGCGCGGGTTCGCCACCGGCGTGTTCGGCGCGGGCATGGGCGGCACGGCGCTGTCTGCGTTCCTCACCCCGCGCCTGGTCGAGGCGGTGGGACTGTTCACCACCCACCTGCTGATGTGCGCGGCGCTCGCCGTGATGGGCGCGGTCATGTGGTTCTTCTGCCGCAACGCGCCCGGGTGGTCCCCGCGCACCGGGCCCGCGCTGCCGCGCATGCGCGAGGCGATGCGGATCCGGGCCACCTGGCAGGCGTCGCTGCTGTACGCGGTGGCCTTCGGCGGCTTCGTGGCCTTCTCCACCTACCTGCCGACGCTGCTGACGCTGTCCTACGACTACCTGCAGTCGGACGCGGGCATGCGCACCGCCGGGTTCGCCGTCGCGGCGGTGGCGGCGCGGCCGGCGGGCGGCACCCTCTCGGACCGCATCGGCGCGGTGAAGGTGTGCCTGATCTCGTTCTTCGGCACCGCGGCGTGCGCCGTCATCCTGGCCCTGCACCCGCCGGCGGAGTTCCCGGCCGGGGTGTCGTTCGTGCTCATCGCGATCACCCTGGGCCTGGGCACCGGCGGTGTGTTCGCGCTGGTGGCCAAGCTGGTGGAGCCGTCCCGGGTGGGCACCGTGACCGGCCTGGTCGGCGCGGCCGGCGGGCTGGGCGGGTACTTCCCGCCGCTGGTGATGGGCGTGATCTACCAGGCGACGGGCGCCTACACCATCGGGTTCGTGCTGCTGGCCCTGGTGGCGCTGGCGGTGGGCCTGTACACCTCGCGGGCGTTCAAGGAGGCGTCGGGCTGACGCGGGCTCAGGCGACGTCCCGGGCGCGCACCAGCACCGCCGCCCGGACGCCGACCCTGACCCGCTCCAGGGCGCGCACGCCCTCGGGCAGGGGGACCCGGCGCGTGCGGGCCGTCACGACGATGACGGCCCCGGGGGGCAGGGCCCGGCCGAGCGAGGCGAGCAGGGCGCCCACCGGGTCCTCCCCGGGCGCCTCGCCCGCCCAGGCGGTCATCTCGCCGTAGGGGACGTCGGTGACGACCAGGTCGGCGGCCACCGGCCCGGGGTCGGAGAACACGTCGGCGACGGCCGCCTCGTGCGGCAGGTCGCCCCCGGCCCGGGCCAGTCCCCGCGCCAGTCCGCGGGCGTCCTCCGCCCGCTCGACGAAGGAGGGGCGGCCGAAGTCGCGGGCCGACCGGCGCAGCTCCTCCTCGCGCTCGGCCAGTCCCTCCGCGGTCAGCAGCCGCAGGTTGCGCCCGGCCAGCTCCACCGCGTCGGGGTCGACGTCGGTGGCGCGCACCGAGGCGATCCGCTCCCGGTGCAGCAGGCCCAGGACGGTGGCGAGGTAGCCGCTCCCGCAGCAGGGGTCCCACAGCCGTACGGCCGGGAGCCCGGTGTGCACCGCGGCCCGCTGGAAGAGCTCGTCGGCCAGGCGCACGGGGAACCCCGGGAACCCGGGGGCCGAGCGGAGCACGTGGCCGCTCGCGAGCGCCGAGTGGTCGGTGCGCTCGACCGCGTACCGGTACGTCATCGTGTTCCTCCCCGGACAACGGTGAAGGCCCGGCGTCCTGGGACACCGGGCCTTCGCGTGCGGTCCTGACGGGATTTGAACCCGCGGCCTCCACCTTGACAGGGTGGCGAGCACTCCTAACTGCTCCACAGGACCTCGTTGCAGGTACAACTCTAGCGTGACTTCGGAGTGGTTCGTACCGCCGTCCCCATAAAGTGACTCATGACGCCCCGAAAGCCCGTCCGAACCGAAGGAGCCGCACACGTGAGCGACGCAGTCCCCCTCCCGTCCGGTCCCGACAGCACCCGGGTCGACCGCTGGCTGTGGGCCGTCCGCCTCACCAAGACCCGCTCCGACGCGGCCCAGGCCTGCCGGGGCGGCCACGTGCGGGTCAACGACCGCCCGGCCAAGCCCGCCTCCACGGTGAAGGCCGGCGACGAGGTGCGGGTGCGGCTGCACGGCACCACACGGATCGTGGAGGTCGGGCACGTGCTGGAGAAGCGGGTGGCCGCGCCGATCGCGGTCCGCTGCTACGTGGACAACACCCCCGAGCCCCCGCCGCAGGCGACGATCCCGGTGATCCGCCGCGACCGGGGCGCGGGACGGCCCACCAAGAAGGACCGGCGCCTGCTGGACCGGCTGCGCAGCGACCTGCCGCCGCCCCCGAACCCCTGAGGACCCCCGTGGCCGACATCCCGACCCTCCTGGCCTCCGGCCGCGACGCCGACGTCTTCGCCCTGGACGGGCACCGCGTGCTGCGCCGCAGCCGGGACGGCCGCTCCCCGGCCGTGGAGGCGGAGGTCATGCGGCACGTGGCCGGCCTCGGCCTCCCCGTGCCCCGGGTGTACTCCGTCGACGGCCCCGACCTGGTCATGGAGCGCCTGCACGGCCCGTCCCTCCTGGGCGCGGCGCTGGCGGGGGAGGTCACCGCGGAGGAGACCGGCCGGATCATGGCGGACCTCCAGGGGCGGCTGCACGCCCTGCCCGCGCCGGGCGGCGGGGGCGTGCTGCTGCACCTGGACCTGCACCCGGACAACGTCGTCCTCACGGCCACGGGGCCGGTGCTCATCGACTGGACCAACGCCCGGCAGGGAGAGGCCGACCTGGACGTGGCGCTGTCGGCGCTGATCCTGGCGCAGGTGGCGCTGGCCGGGACGTTCCCCGGGCCGGTGGCCGCCCTGGCCGGGGAGGGGCTGGGAGCCTTCCTCTCACACACCCGGGGCGATCCGGTGCGGCTGCTGGACGCGGCCGTGGAGCTGAGGGCTGGGGATCCCAACCTGGCACCGGAGGAGGAGCGCGTCCTGGCCGCGGCCGCCGAGGCGGTCCGCGGGCGGGCCTCCGCGTGAGACGGGCCGCAGCCGCGGAGGCGGTCCGCTAGAGGGGGTGGGCGGCGAGGAAGTCGAGGACCTCGCGGGTGGCCTTGGGCCCGCCCTCGTGCAGGTAGCCGTGGCGCAGGCCGGGCAGCACCAGCAGGCGCGCGTCCGGGACGCGTTCGGCCAGCAGGACGGCGTTGCCGACCGGGGTGAGCTCGTCGTCCTCGCCGTGGACGACCAGCGTGGGCGCCTGGACGTCCGGCAGCAGGTCCCAGCCGTCGTGCTCGGAGCTCGCCCCGAAGTGCAGGCGCTGGGCGCGCAGCGGGCCGCGCGGCAGGATGCGGGCGACGGTGTCCGGGTGCGCGTCCGCCCACTGCGGGGTGTAGAACAGCGGGCCGATCTTCCGCGCGCCCGCGGCGGTGCTCGCCTGGCGCAGGGCCAGGGTGGACTCGCGGGGCCGCTCCACCTCGTTCGGTCCACCCGGGGCGGTGGCGCCCAGGACCAGGGCCCCCACGCGCTCGGGGTGGGCGGCCGCCATCCGCTGGGCGACCTTGCCGCCCATCGAGAACCCGTAGACGTGGGCGCGCCCGATGTCGAGCGCGTCCAGCACCTCCAGCGCGTCCCGGACGAACAGGTCCAGGGAGTACGGGGAGTCGAGCGGGGCATCGCTGCCGCCGGTGCCCCGGAAGTCCGTCCGGACCACCCGGTGCCGTTCGGCCAGGGCGGCGTGCGGCCCGTCCCACATCTCGTGGTCGAGGGCCTGGCCGTTGAAGAGCAGGAGGGGGTCGCCCTCGCCGAGGACGTCGTACCAGATGCGGGTTCCGTCGGAAACGGTCACGTGGCTCACGGAACCGGACACTACTCGAAGAAGCGCCCACCGGCCGTGGCCCCGGTCACCCCCGTCACCTCGGCGTCTTCACGCCGTGGGCCCGGCGGTACTCCTCGGCGACGCTCGGTGCGAGATCGTCGGTGATCATCCGCAGCAGCCCCCGGTCGGGGACGGGGTCCAGGGCCGCGGCGGCGGTGCGCCGCAGGTCGGCGGTCCAGCGCGGGTGGTACCGGGCGACGATCTCCGCCGAGCGTTCCAGGTCGCTGGTCCAGCCGCCCCAGTACGGCATGACCAGGGTGAACGCGCTGCGCATGGTCTTGCGGGCGGCCCGGCGCACCACGGCGCGCGGGTCCTCCCCGCCGTCGGCGGCCGCACGCCAGCGTTCGGGGAACAGGTGCAGGTCACCGTTGGTCTCCCGGGCCAGCAGGGAGGTGGGGCGGTAGGCGGGGAGCTCGTCGGCGAGGTCGGCCCCCAGCAGCGGGGTGCACAGGCAGGCGACGAAGAATCCGTTGTCGTCGGGGTCGGCGCGGACCGCCGCCGCGTCCTCCAGCAGGATGCCCGCCCCGTCGATCTGCTCGAAGGCGGCGTCCAGTTCCGCCTCGATCCTCCGGGCCGCCTCCCGGTCGGCGCCGGTGGGCGGCTCGTGGAACACCAGCATCAGGTCCAGGTCGGAGCGGCCCGGCCGGGCCGTCCCGCGGGGGATGCTGCCGTACAGGTAGACGCCGTGCAGGGCGTCCCCGTAGGCCGCGGTGATCCGCTCCCGGGCGGCCTCGACCACCGGGGCGAACACCGGGGCCACACGGTCCGCGGCGCCCTCGCGCGCGATCGTCCCGTCGGGGGCGAGCCCCTTGTCCGCACCGTCCTCGTCCATGGCGCCCAGCCTGCCGGAACGGCCGCCGCACCCGCAACGCGATTCCCGGCCGGGCGACACGGGCCCAGGGAGGGCGTGGAGGGCGCGGCGCGGCCCCCGGGTCAGCCGGGCGGCACGGGCCCCGGGTCCGTCCGCCGCGCCGTACCCCCGGGGCGGCGCAGGCCGACCTGGGCGTCGCGCACCTGGAGCGCCAGGTGCGTCTCCAGGCGGCGCGGCGAGGCGTCCCAGCCCGGGCCGAGCAGGGCGCCGATCCGGGTGAGCCGCTGCCGCACGGTGTTGCGGTGCAGGTGCAGCAGCTCGGCCACCCGGGCGACGCTGCCGTCGGTCTCCAGGTAGTAGAAGGCGGTGCGGGCCAGCTCGGTGCCCCGTTCTCTGTCGTAGGCCAGCAGCGGGTCGATGCCGCGGGTGAGCGACTCCGGCAGGCCCCCGGTGCGGGCCAGGTCGAGGATCGCGTGGACCATGCCCAGCCGGTCGCCGTCGAGCACTCCGTCCCGGTCCAGGGTGATGAGCGACCCGAGCGCGAGCGAGGCCCGCCGGTGCGCGTCGGGCAGGTCCCCCGGCGCCGTGACCGGGCCCGCCGCGCCGGCCCGCAGCGGTCGGCCCTGGCCGGCGAACGCCGTGCGCAGCCTGTTCTCCCAGTCGGGCGAGGCGGTCACCAGGCACAGGTGGTCGGAGTGCGCGGTCATCACGGTCCGGCCGAGGGCCGACCGCAGGACCTGCCGGTACCGCCGCGCCTGCGCGGCGGGCACGTCCAGGGCCACGCACCACAGGCGGTCGTCGGTGTGCAGGCCCCAGCGGCGCATCCGCCGCTCCAGCCGGTCGTGCGGGAGACCGGTCCCGGAGAGGAGGTCGTCGATCAGCTCGTCCTGGCCGCGCAGGTCGGTGTCCTCCTCGGCCCGGCTGAAGAGCAGGGCCAGGGCGGCGTGGACGGCGACCCTCTCCAGCAGCGCCCTGCCGTCGGCGCCCAGGACCGGCCCCGTGTGCAGGCTGCCCAGGGTCTCGGCCGCCGCGGTGACCGCGACGGCGGTCCCGGACTCGGGGACCCCGCCGGCCGGGTCCGCGGTCGTGGCGATCAGCGCGCCCGTGGTGTCCCGCAGGTACAGGTCGTCGTCGAGCGCTCCCCGTCCGACGGTGAGGACCCGCCCGACGTCGGGGGACACCATGACCGCGTCCAGCAGCCTGCGGTCCAGTTCCAGGATCCGGGTGGCCAGTTGCAGCTCGGCGGCGCTGCGTTTGTGCTCGGCGTTGAACAGCTCCGCCTGGCGGGCCGTCTCCTCGAAGCGCAGCGAGTTGTCGATCGCCACCGCGGCCTGCTTGGCGATCGACTCGACGCAGCTGACCTCCTCCGGCCCGAAGCGGCGCGCACGGCGCTCGGCCACGATGAGCGCGCCGATCACGCGCCCCGCGACCGTGAGGGGCGCGCCCATGATCGTCTCCACCGCCTCCGCGCGCACGATCTCGTCCACCTCGGGGTCGTGGACGACCGAGGCGTCGTCCAGGTACCCGGTGGTCTGGAAGGGCGCCAGGCCGGTGGCCACCTGCCCCAGCACCCCGACCCCGAGCGGCATCCGCAGGGCGCGGTACGCGGGTGTGGTGACGCCGTCGGACTGGCGGATGTAGGTGTCGCCGCGCTCGGGGTCGTTGAGGCTGATGTAGGCCATGTCCGCGCCGACGACGGCGCGGGTACGGCGGACGATCGCCTGGAGGACGGCCTCCACGTCCCGCAGGGCCGCGAGGTCGGTGGCCGTGTCGAGCAGGACGCGCAGCAGGTCCTCGCGGGAACGCCGCATGGTGTGCTCCATGCACACATCGTAGGAGGATCAATGGCCTCCAGCACATCGTGTGCTACATCACCGGCCCGTTAACTTTCTGTAAGTTGCCTGGTCAAGCCGTATATGTCGGTTCCGACCGGGCTTCCGCTCGTCTTGAGGCGTACGCGGACCACACGAGAAAGGACGGACGACGATGCGGATCACCGGAGCGGTGCTGGAGCGGATCGGGATGCCGCGGCCGTACGCCGGCTCGGCCCCCGTCAGCGTGACGCGACTGGAGCTGGGCGATCCGGGACCGACCGAGGTGCGGGTGCGGATCGAGGCGGCCGGGGTGTGCCATTCGGACCTGTCGGTGCTCGACGGCAACCGCGTCCGCCCGGTCCCCATGCTCCTCGGCCACGAGGCCGCCGGCCGGGTCGAGGCCGTCGGCTCCCAGGTGACCGACCTCGCCGTGGGCCGCCGCGTCGTCATGGCCTTCCTCCCCCGCTGCGGTGACTGCGACGGCTGCCGCACCGACGGCCGCCTCCCCTGCGGGCCGGGCAGCGTCGCCAACAACGAGGGGCGCCTGCTGAACGGCGGCCGGCGCCTCACCCGCGACGGCGAGACCGTCCACCACCACCTGGGGGTCTCCGGCTTCGCGACCCACGCCGTGGTGGACCGCGCCTCGCTGGTCCCCGTGGACGACGACGTCCCCGCGGAGGTCGCGGCGGTCCTCGGCTGCGCCGTGCTCACCGGCGGCGGGGCGCTGCTCAACGCGGTGCGGCCCGGGGAGGGCGAGAGCGTCATGGTCGTGGGCCTGGGCGGTGTCGGCATGGCCGCGCTGCTGGCCGCCGCGGCGCAGGTGACCGGCGACGTCATCGCCGTCGACACGGTCCCCGAGAAGCTGGAGCTGGCCCGGGAGCTGGGCGCCACCCGCGCCTACACCCCGGACGAGGTGTCCGCGCAGGGCATCAGGGCGTCCCACGTCATCGAGTGCGCCGGGCACCCGCGCGCGTTCGAGACCGCGTTCGCGGCCACGGCCCCGGGCGGCCGCACGGTGACCGTCGGCCTTCCCGGCCCCGACGCGACGGCGCGGCTCTCCCCGCTCACCATGACCGCCGAGGCGCGCACCGTCATCGGCTCCTACCTGGGCTCTGCCGTCCCGGCCCGGGACATCCCGACCTTCGCCCAGTGGTGGCGCGAGGGCCGCCTGCCCGTGGAGCGGCTCATCAGCCGCCGGATCCGCCTGGGCGAGATCAACGAGGCCATGGACGAGCTCGCCGACGGAAAGGCCGTGCGCCAGGTCATCGTCTTCGACGAGTGACCCGGCGATCCGCGTAGAAGTCATCCCGGGCGCCATCGTGCCCGGACCGCACGAAAGCACTGAGCACTGAACAATGAGTAAGAGATCCACCGGGCCGGACGCCGCCTCCCCCCACTGGAAGGCCGGACCGTTCGAGGTCCGCCTGCCGTTCGTCCACTACCGGTTCCAGTGGCAGGACTACACGCAGGGCCTGGTCATGTGCGCGGTCGACCTGTCCGCGATCCCCCTGCTGGTCGAGCTCCTCGGGATGCCCTTCGAGGCCGCGCTCGCCGTGGTCGTCCTCAACGGTGTGCTCTACCTGCTCCACCACCTGCTCGGCGACCCCGTGGTCCCGGGCTGGATCACGCCGGCCATCCCCCTGCTCATGGTGTACTGCCAGCAGTTCCCCGAGGGCCCCGAGCGGGTCCACGCCCTCATCGCCTTCCAGCTCGTGCTCGCCGCGCTGTCGATCACGCTGGGGGTGACCGGGCTGGCGGCGAAGGTGGTCCGGTTCATCCCGAACGCCCTGCGCGCGGGCATCGTCGTGGGCGCGGGCTTCGCCGCCGTCCAGAGCGTGTTCGCCGAGGGCGGCCGGTTCGAGTCGTTCCCCTGGACGATCTCGATCGCCGTGGGGCTGGCCTTCGTCCTGCTCTACTCCAAGGGCTTCGCCGCGGCGCAGAAGCGCAGCCGTGTGCTGCGGCTGATCGGGAGCCTGGGCATCCTGCCGTGCATCCTGCTCGCCGTCGTCGTCGCCCCGCTGTTCGGCGAGGCGCCCTGGCCGACCCTGGAGTGGGGCTTCGCGTCCCCCGACTTCGTCACCCTGTGGACGCAGTACACCGTCTTCGGCGTGGGCCTGCCCCCGCTGACGATGCTGGTCACCGTGATCCCGACCGTGGCCGCGGCCTACATCGTGGTCTTCGGCGACGTGCTCCAGGCCCGCGCCGTCCTCGACGAGGCCGCCGAGGTGCGCACCGACGAGAAGGTCCGCTACAACCCGAACCGCGCCCACCTGATCTTCGGCGCCCGCAACGCCGTCATGGGCGTGATCGGCCCGGACGTCACCATGTGCGGTCCGCTGTGGGCCGCGATGCACGTGGCCATCTCCGAGCGGTACAAGAAGGGCCGCGACGCGATGCAGTCGATCTTCAGCGGCGCCGGGTCGTTCCGCTGGGGCACCAACACCGGCCTGTGGCTGCTGCCGATCGTGTCGCTCGTCGAACCCGTGCTCGGCGTGGCGCTCGCCCTCACCCTCATCATCCAGGGGTTCGTGAGCGTCAAGGTCGGCATCCTCGAGGCGCGCAGCAGGACCGACCTGGGCATCGCCGGTGTCACCGGCGCCGTCCTGGCCCTCAACGGCGCCGCCTGGGGCTTCGCCGTGGGCATCGTCCTGTGCCTGCTCATGTACGGCCGCCGGTTCTTCTCCGGCGAGGACGACGGTGTGATCAACCACGGGGGGAAGACCGCCCCGGACGCCGCCGGGGACGCCGCCGGCGACACCGCGGGCGACGCCGTCCGGGACTGACGGCCCCCGCCCCGTCCGGCGGCCGCGACGGCCGGCGCCCCCGCCCCCGATCCCCCGGGGGACGGGGGCGCCGCCGTGTCCGCCGCGGTGTTCAGCCCGCCGGGACGGCACCGGGCGCGGCGACGGTGCCGCGCCGGCCCCAGGCGGCCAGGCGCCAGAGCCACTCGACCGGCCCCTGGGGGAAGCGGCGCAGCCACAGGACGGCGAACACCCACTGCGCGGCCAGGAGCGTCCCGGCGACCGCCAGCGCCACCGGAGGGGACTCGGCGATCGGCAGGCCCAGGAGGTGGGCGGCGCCCAGGACCAGGAGCGTGGCGCTCAGGTGCTGGGTCAGGGCGATCCGGCCCAGGGGCGCGAAGACGGCCGTCAGTACCGGCCGCAACGGCGTCCTGAGCAGGACCAGCAGGACGCACACGTACGTCGCGGTGCGCAGCAGGTCCGCCGTGAGGACCTGCCACGGCACGGGCCCGGGCCCCGCCGCGGCCGGCGCCGCCCACCCGGCGAGCACCGCTCCCGCCGCGCAGGCCAGGCCCACCAGGACCGGCCCGCGGGTGGAGTGGTCGATCCGCGCGACCACCCCGTAGCGGACCAGCGCCGACCCCGTCAGGAACAGCCCGGCGACCAGCAGCGGACCCCCCATGCCGAGGAGCAGCCCCGTCGGGACGAGCGCGGCGGCCGCCCCGGCGACCGCCCACCGGGGCAGCCAGGACGAGGGCAGCAGGACCAGCAGGCCGACGACGGCGTAGACGCTGAGGATGTCCCCCGGCCACAGCAGCCGGTGCAGGAGGCCGATCACCAGGAGCGCCAGGAGGCGCCGCAGCAGCACGAGCCGCGGGCGGGGGGCACGGTCGCGGGCGGACTCCAGCAGCAGGGAGAAGCCGATGCCGAACAGCAGGGACAGGACCGGGAGGCCCAGCCACACGTGCGCGGCGCCCATGGGCGGCTCCACGGTGGCGGTGGCGGTGCCGGCGATCAGCCGGATGTTGGACACGAGGATGCCGCACATGGCGACTCCGCGCAGCACGTCCAGCGCGACGAGGCGGGTCCGGGCCGGCGGGTCCGGAGCGGTGCGCCCCGGGAGGGAGGGTTCGTTTGCCATGGGGCCGAGCCTGACGGGCGGGACGGGTCCCGGGCACCGGCCGAAGGAAGGGTTCGCGGTCGCCGCGACAGTACTTTCGGCCGGTTCGCCGGCGGACCGGGCGTCCCTAGGCTGAACCCCGTGAACAGTGGAAACGGCTCCTCCCCTGGGCGGTCCCGGTGGCGCGGCCGGGCGGCGGACGCGGCCCTGGCCGCGGTCCTGGCGGCGGCGATCGCCTTCCAGGCGTACGGCATCGCGTCGACCTGGGGCGGCGGCTACTGGTGGCCGGGGGCGGCCGCGGGCGCGGCGGTGGGCGTGATCGCCCTGCTGCGCCGCCGCGGCCGGGCGGTGGCGGCGGCCGCCGGGCTGACCGTGGCGGCGGCCTCGGTACCGGTCTCCTGGTGGTTCGGACTGCCCGCGGAACCCGGCCCGGCCGCGGCCCTCGCGCTGGCGGTGCTCACCGCCTCCGCCGTCGGCCGCCTGCCGGCCCGGCCGGCCTGCGCGGTGGCGGCCGGGGGGCTCGCGGTGGTCGGGATCGCCGCCCTCCCCGAACTGGGCTCCTCCTCCGGCATGCCCGTGGTGTGGCTGAACCTGGTCCTGTGGCTGGGCGGCCTCGCGGCCGGCCTGGGCCCCCGCCTGCTGGCCGCCCGCCGGCGGCGGGCCGCCGAGCGGGTGCGCCGCGACGAGCGGCTGGCGGTGGCCCGGGAGCTGCACGACGTGGTCGCCCACCACATCACCGGCATCGTGATCGAGGCGCAGGCCGGACGGATCGAGGCCCCCGAGGGTCCCGGCGGCGGGAGGAGCCGGGACTCCTTCGCCGCCATCGAGGCCGAGGGGGCCGAGGCGCTGGCCGCGATGCGCCGCGTCGTCGGCCTGCTGCGCGAGGAGGACGGCGCCTCCCTCTCCTCCCCCGCCGAGCGGCTCACCGACCTCGTCGAACGGTTCGAGCGCCGGGGCGGTCCTCCGGTGCGCCTGCACCGGCCCGAGGACGAACCGGCGTGGCCGCCCGAGATCGCCGCCGCCGTCCACCGCGTCGTCCAGGAGTCGCTGACCAACGTCGCGCGCCACGCCGCGAACGCCGGGGAGGTCACCGTCCGCGTCACCCGGGACGGGGAGGAGCTCACCGTGGAGGTCGCGGACGACGCCCCGGGCCCGCCCCCTCGGCCGCGGCCGGGCGGGTACGGACTGGTCGGCATGCGCGAGCGGGTCCGGGCCCTGGGCGGCACACTGGAGGCCGGACCCCGCGGCGGGGGCGGCTGGTCCGTCGTCGCCGTCCTGCCCCTCGCCGACCGGAGGAGCCCATGACCGTCCGCGTACTGGTGGCCGACGACCAGGCGATGATCCGCAACGGCCTGCGCAGGATCATCGAGAGCCACCCCGGCCTCACCGTCGTGGCGGAGGCGGCGGACGGCGTCGAGGCGGTCGAGGCGGCCAGGCGCCTGCGCCCGGACGTGTGCCTGGTCGACATCCGCATGCCGCGCCTGGACGGCCTGGAGGTCACCCGGCTGCTGGCCGGCCCGGGTGTGGCCGACCCGCTGCGGGTCGTCGTGGTGACCACGTTCGACCTCGACGAGTACGTCTACGGGGCGCTGCGGGGCGGGGCCGTGGGCTTCGTCCTCAAGGACGCCGGGCCCGCCCTGCTCATCGAGGCCGTCCTGTCGGCGCACGCCGGGGACGCCCTCATCTCACCGGCGGTCACCCTGCGGCTGCTGCGGCACCTGACCGCGGCGGCGCCCGGCCGGGCCCCTGCGAACCCGCTGTCCGAGCGCGAGACCGAGGTGACCCGCGCCGTCGCCCGGGGGCGCACCAACCAGGAGGCCGCCGACGAGCTGTTCATCTCGGTCAGCACCGTCAAGGGCCACATGTCCGCCATCCAGGCCAAGCTCGGCCTGCGCAACCGCGTGGAGGTCGCCGCCTGGGCCTGGGAGCACGGCCTGATGGACTAGGGAGCCCGCCGCGTCACCCGGCGGGGGCGCGGTACTCCCAGCCGGTCAGGGCGAGGGCCTCCGCGCGCTCCCGGACCACGCCCATGCGGGCGGAGCGCTCGGCCTCGTCCCGGTGGGCGGCCGCCGCCGTCACCTGGCCGGGCCACTTGCGGTAGAGCAGGCCGGGTTCGGCGGTGAACCAGCCGCGGGCGACCGCGTTGAGCGCGAGCAGGAGCCCGGTGTCCTCGGAGGCCGGCAGGGCCATCCACCCGCCCAGGGCCAGCAGCAGGTCCCGGCGCACGCACAGCGTGGCGGGGTGGACCTGCGCCCGGAAGCCGTGCGCCTTCCAGAAGTCCAGCACGGCGCCGCGTTCGATCGGCCCCTCCTCGGGGTCGCTGTCGAAGCCCTCGGTGGTGCCGTCCGGCAGCAGGTCCAGGGCACGCGAGGTGGCCCAGGCCGCCCCCTCGGTCAGGGCTCGGATGTCCCGGGCCAGGGCCCCCGGCGTGAGCCGGTCGTCCGCGTCGAGCACCTTGACGAACTCGCCCTCCGCCCGGCTGAGGCCCAGGGTCCGCGCCATGCCCGCCCGGCCGGCCCGCCCCTGCCCGAAGCTCACCCGGCCGTCGTCCGGCAGGTACGGGCTGACCCCGTCGGTCTCGCCGTCCTCCTGGACGACCCACTGCCACTCCCAGCCGTCGGGCAGTACCTGCTCCGCCAGCGACCGGTGGGCCTCCGGCAGGAACCCCGCCCCGGGCGCGTGGACCGCCGTGATGACGGTGATCAGTCGGGGCATCGGCTACCAGCGCTCCAGCGGGGTCGTGAAGACCGCTTCGGTGCGGTCCCCGGGGAGGATGACCTCGGACCACTCGACGGCGCGGCCCCGGGTGTCGACCGAGGTCCTGTGCAGGACCATGACCGCGGTGCCCGCGCCCAGGCCGAGCCGTTCCGCCTCCTCCCCGGTCGGGAGGCGGGCCGTGACCCGCTCCTCGATCCGGTCGAGCTCGATGCCCACGGTGTGCAGCTGGCTCTGCGTGCCGCCGGGCCAGGGCTCCCTCGTCTCGTCGAGCAGGTCGGGGTTGCCCTCGATGAGGTCCACCACCAGGTAGGAGCGCACCAGGTTGAACGGGACGGGCTCGTCCCGGTGGCGGGTCCGGTAGAGGCGCTCCAGCAGCGCCGTCCCGGCGGGGACTCCGAGGGCGCTGGAGAGCTCCGCGTCGGCCTCCACCCGGTGGTAGGCGGCACTGAACACCAGGTCGTCGACCTCCAGGCCGGTGTCGCGCTCGGTGGCGCCGGTGGACAGCCGCTCGCCCAGGCCCGTCCGGGCCCGGTCCTTCTCCCACTGGTGCCGGTCGTTGGAGCGGCGGACCGCGCGGCGGGGCCTGCGCACCACGTCCCCGCGCCCGTCCCCGCCCTCGACCAGCCCCTCGGCCCGCAGCAGGCCGAGGGCCCGGCGCACGGCGGGCAGCGCCTCGCCGTAGCCGTCGGCCAGCTCCGCCTCCCCGGGCAGCGGCTCCCCCGGCTCCGTTTCCCCGGCCCGGATACGCCGCCGCAGGTCCTCCGCGATGCGCTCGTGGGCCTCCCCCGCGGCCATACGCCGACCCCCGTCCTCCCCCTAGGCGTCCCGCCGACCCTAACCCCGCCAGGCCCCGCCCGCCCCGCACCCCCGCGGCGCGCCCCACCCCCGGGGGTTCGAGGAGACCCGCCGCCGCTACTGAGCCTGGGACCTTCGGCACGCGTTCAGCACGGGCGTCGGCGGTCTCCGTGAACGTGGCCGTGTATTGGCCGTGGTCACCCACCGAGACCCGCCGCCGTCCACCGAGACACGAAAAAGGCCCCGCCGCCTGTTCGCACAGGTGGCGGGGCCTTTTCGCATGTCTTGAGGTTGTGGCTAGGGGCGGGGTCGAACCGCCGACCTTCCGCTTTTCAGGCGGGGTAGGCGGAGCGGCCCCGTCCTGCTCTGCGGGGCGCACGTCCGGCTCGGTCCGGAAGAGTCCACCCCCGGCTGCTGTCGTTGCTGTCACTGCTGCTGTCACTTCGTCGCCCCCTCCCGGCCTCCCCCGGCCAGGGCCACCGGCCGCGCGCCACCGCGACGCCGCACCCGCGCTCCTCCCCCACCGCCCCGGCCCGCCACAGGAGGACGGCCACCACTCCTCTGGGCCGAGGTGCCCGATAGCGCCGGGGCCGGCCACCCCAGACAGTCGCCCTCCGCTATCGGGTGCCTCGGGTTCTGTCACGCCATCAGCCAATTTCTCCGAAACGGCAACCATCCGTCGGCGCACAGCGTCATGATGCCAACCAGATCGGCCATCGGCCGCGCTCGGGACCGGGCGTCAGCCCGCAGCCCGAGCGGCGGCCGTAGGCCGCTGCGACGGCGCTCGCGCCGTCGCCTTGATCCCATACAGCCCAACTCGGCAAAGGTAGAGCAAAGATGATCGATATAACACCCACGAAAATGGATGCAGTTCCTGGAAATTTCTGGCTCTCAACATCGCCGGAAAAAAGGATCCCAGGATTCTTAACTTTGAATAGTGGCTGGCCGAAAATTGAGTTGATGGGAGAACTGCTCCCAGTTTTTGAAGTCGCGGACGAGAGCCCAACCCATACGTCTTACAAGGCGGCCCCTCACTCTCAACCAGATGCTATTATCCACGGAATAATCAGCGCCCCCCGAGGAAAAGTAACACTCTCAGGGGCTCATATAAAAAAGAGCAATACCGCTCTTTTTGGGGATGCGGTCGTCCAGCAGACCCTTTCCTCGGACGAAGCATTCATTGGAGCACACTTGGAGAGCCCTCGGCAAAAGTTCTCCAAGCTTCAATTTTCAACAGAGCGGCTGGGCTACTGGGCGGAAATCGATGGGGTTTCAGCGAAAATGAAGCCCGACTTCAGCTCTTTTGAAATTCACTACGAAAAAAAGGAGCGCCCGGAAATCGACTTGACAGTCATCCCCGGAACTCTCCGCCTCCACCAAAAAGTTAGCTTCACACGGCCCACACACGCAGGCGCCGGAGTAAAGACTTCGACTTGGCTGCGGTTCGACTCCAGAGAGAAGGCAACAGTCAACGACTATCGAGAAATGATAGCAGGCCCGGTGTCAAATCTTTTGACATTCCTATTCGGCAAGTACTGCCACGTGGGAAAGATAGAAGTTGCCGACCCAGGGATCGAATCAGCAAACTGGATAGAGGTGGTCCGATACTCTAACGATTTCGACGACTCTGATACGAAGCAGAGCCCCTTCCTAGACCTTGAAGGCATTGGCCTGGAAAACCTCGGAAAATTTATCGACAATAGTACAAAACTACAGATTTTTTCTAACATCATCGCTGGGGCGGATTCCAGAGATTCATCTCTGGAAGGAAAATTTGTGCAGCTGGCCTTCGCAGCGGAGGGTCTACACCGAACCCTGAACTCTAGCGCCAAGTTTTTCACAAGGGAAGAGGCAGAACCCGTCCTGAAAGCCATCAAGGGGTGCGAGGCAGAAAATCACGTGAAGGAAAGAATCGCGGGCGCCGCGAAGCAGTATCTTGGAGAGCTCAGCTTTCCACAGCGCCTGCTATCTCTAGCGCAAATTGCGGAACTTTCGGCACCTGGAATATCCGGAAAAACTAAACTATGGAAAGAAGGCATTACTCAACTTAGAAATGGACTGGCACACGGATCCTCTCTGGAAATAACAAATGAAAAAGTCAACAGTTACTATATTCTGACGGAATCTCTCCATTGGATCCTGAAGCTCTGCATTCTTTCCGAATCAGGACTCCCGAGCGAAAAAATAAAGCAGGGCCTGGAGAATCATGAAAGCTACACAAAATTCAAGACAAGCGCCCGAAATTATCTTCCCAGGGTCTACGAAGCCTGACAACTAAGCGCACATAAATTTATTGGAATTAAGCTATGGCCAAGTTTCCTTTTCTGACATTAGGAACCACATTTTTTCGCGAACCAGGTCTTGCGGCCGGAGAGGGTGGCGTAGCTGCCCCATGAGTGGGCAAGGGCGTCCACAAGGAACAGGCCACGGCCGTGTTCGGCGTCGGGTGCGGGCTGCGCCACATACGGGGCGTCGAAATACGAACCGCCGTCGTGCACGGTGACGCGCACGCTGTGGCCGTGCTCGTGCTCGATGAGGACTCCGAAGCCGGCCTCGGGCAAGCCGGACGGGGAGTGCTGCACGGCGTTGGTCGCCAACTCGCTCGTGAGTAGTACCGCGTCGTCCACCACCGGGCAGTCGCCCAAGCGGTCGGCGACGAACGCGCGCACAGCCGCGACCTGGTCAGGGCGGCCGTAGAACCACCCGTGGTGGACGGTCACCGTGCGGTGGGACCTGTCTGCATGGAGGGACATGGGGTTTCACCTCGTGCTCTGAGCGCAGGGGGCAGACACTGAGCTGCATGACTAGTACTATTAGTACGGCTACCGTACATCGAATGCGTGTGTAGCGCATCGGTTTGCGCGCACAATAAGTACGGGTCTTGTAGTCCAAGTGAGGAGAGTGCCCATGTTCGGCCTGTCTGTGCGGTTCACGCTCAAGGACGATGCCGCCGCCGACGGCTTCGACGCCCTGGTGGCGGAGACGCTTCCGCTCATCCGCGAGAACGAGCCGGGCACGCTCGTCTACGCGGTCCACACAGTGGAGGGCAAGCCGCTGGAGCGGATCTTCTACGAGCTGTACGCCGACCGCGACGCCTTCGACGCGCACGAGGAGCAGCCGCACGTGAAGCGCTTCCTGAACGCTCGCGGTGCGTTCCTGGCCTCGGTGGACGTGGACGTCCTCTCCCTGCTGGACGCCAAGGGTGTTCAGGGGTGAGCACCGACTACCAAAAGGCGCTCGGCCGCAAGGTGGCCAAGCACCGCAGGCAACGCGGTCTCTCCCAACGCGAGTTCGCCGGACTCGTCGGCCGCTCCGAGACCTGGGTGTCCCAGGTCGAACGCGGGGTGCGCAAGGTCGACCGCATGGTGGTCCTCGAAAAGCTGGCCGAGGTCCTGGAGATCCCCGTCTCCGAGCTCGCCGCCGAGGCCCCCATCGTCGCCGCCTCCAACGAGGAGCCTCCGGGCAGTAGCCGCCTGCGCCTGATCCTGAGCGGGTCGCATGCCCTGGCCGCGCTGCTGCGCCGCAACCCCGCGACGGTCGATCTGGACGACCTCCGCCGGCGGGTCGATCACGCCTGGGAGCTGACGCACGCCAGCGCCTACACGGAACTGACCGAGATCCTGGAATCGCTCATCCCGGACCTGGAGTCGGCCGCGCGCTCGGTGCCCAACGGCGAACGCCTGGAGCTGTTCCGGCTCCTCAACGCCGCGTACCGGGCCTGCTCCTCCACGCTCTCCCGCCTGGGTGAGTACGAAGCAGCGTGGATCGCCGCCGACCGCGCCATCACCGCCGCCGAGCGGGCGGAAGATCCGCTCCTCATGGCGGCCGGTGAGTTCCGCCTGTGCCTGACCTTCCAGGGTGCGCGCCACTACGACCAGGTAGAGGCCACCGCACAGACCGCGTGCGAGGCGCTGAGCGATCTCGTTGCGGAGGGTAACCCCGAGGCCATGTCCGTCTACGGGGCTCTGACACTGCAACGCGCGGTCGCCGCCGCCCGGGGCAACAAGGCGACGGTCGCCTATCGCCACGTGGCCGAGGCCAAGCGGATCGCGGACGCCATCGGCGGAGAGCGCAACGACTTCAACACCGAGTTCGGTCCGGCGAACGTGGGCCTGCACGAGGTGTCCGTGGCCGTGGACCTGGGCGACGCCGGGGTGGCGCTGCGAGCGGCGGAAGAGGTGGATGTGTCGGTCCTGTCGCCGGAACGCCGGGGCCGCTTCCTGATCGACGTCGCCCGTGCCCAGCTCCAGCGCCGCAACGTCGACGGTGCCGTGGCCACCCTGGAGGAGGCGGAGCGGGTCACGCCCGAACAGGTCCACTCGCATCCGATCGTGCGACAGGTCGTCGGCGACCTCATGGCGATTCAGGACCCTGCCGGGTCGGCACTCACCGGCCTTGCGAGGAGGGTGGGCGCACTCTGAGTGCTAGCTAGTACTTCATGTACTAGACAAAACAAAAAGTGCGGATTAGTGTGTGGTAGGTCGCACCGTCCTTCCTGCTGTGGAGGGGTGCGGCCGACCACACACTTTCGTTTGCGCCCACAGGCGCGGTGAGGAGTCCGCATGGCTATCCAGGGTGCGTTGGCCGTCGAGTTCGGGACGGTGTTCCCGCACGGTGCGTTCGCGCTGGGGGTGGAGGCGATCACCGACTTCGAGACCAAGCGGCCCCAGCTCGACAAGGACACGGGGCTGCCGCTGTGGGCGGTGGACGTGATCGACGCCGATCCCGAGGCCCGTGGCAAGGCCAAGAGCGTGAAGGTCAAGATCGCCGCCGAGCACTGCCCGATCCTGCCCGACGAGGTCCCGGGCCTGCCGTTCCGGCCGGTGGAGTTCGAGCACATGGCCGTCATGCCCTACGTGGACGACAACGGCCGCCGCCCCCGGGTCGCCTACTCGCTGCGCGCCCGTGGGGTGAAGGCTCCCGGCACCGCTGCGGGCGCTCGTCGTGCCCCGGCCAAGGACGCCGCCTGACCCCCTGCGTGACATGAGACGGGGCGGCCTGGTGCTGCAACACCTAGCCGCCCCTACAACCCTCCCGGAAGCTTCCCAACTTTCAGAAGAGGTGTCTTCAGTATGTCCGAAAACCGACCCGACCCGTCCGAGCTGACCGGCCCCCAACTGGTCCGGGCCTTCCTGTCCGAGTTCGACAAGCCGCGCACGACCAAGGCCGAGCGGGCCGCGTTCTTCGACTTCAAGGCCCGGGTGTTCGCCGCCATCGCGGACCGGGATGGCAACCCCGACGCCGCCCGTGCCGCCGAACGCGCCCGGGTCGCCCGTGACCGGCTCCTGTCCGAAGCCGAGACCGCGAACGGCGGTGGGGCGTGATGCTGCGTCAGCCCAAGGTGGGTGCCGCCCAGACCTCCCCGACCCTCCCCACACCCGCCCAGGGGGTGCGGTTCACGACTCCAATCGTGGAAACCCCTGGCATCGTCGTCCTGGCCTCCTGGATCTGGCGGCTGACCCGGTTCCTGGTCGCGTTGCCGTTCCGATTCCCCGTCATGGTCTCCGGGCTGTCCGTCTCCGTCGCCGCCTGGTGGTGGCTGGGGTGGCCCGGTCTCGCCGGGCTCTGGGCCGCCGCCTCCCTGGTCTCGCTGGTGTGGTGGCGTGCCTGGCCCGACTCGCACCGGCGCTGGGTCACCCTGCGCGTTCTGGCGTGGTGGCGGCACGTCACCGTCTACCGACGCCACTGGCAACCGGTCCTGGTCATCGCCGGGCTGGCCGAGTCCTACCAGGAACGCCGCTACCTGCCCCGCATCCGCCGTGTCACCTGTGACACCTGGGCGGACCGGGTGCGGGTCTCCCTGGTGGCCGGCACCGCTCCGGCCGACTTCGAGCACAAGGTGTCCGAGCTGGCGCACGGGTTCGCCGCCCCGTCCTGCCGGGTGACCGTCAACGGTCCCCGCGACATCACCTTGGAGTTTCCCCGGCGCGACACCCTGGCCGAACCCCTCGACGCCTTTCCTATGACGCACCACGTGAACCTCGATGCCCTTCCTGTGGGGCGGTGTGAGGACGGCTCGCCCTGGGTGCTCAAGCTCCACGGCACACACGTCCTGGTGGTCGGTGTGACCGGCTCAGGCAAGGGCTCGGTGATCTGGTCGGCCGTCCGGGCAATGCTCCCGGCTGTGGCGAACGGGACGGCACAGGTGTGGGCGATCGACCCCAAGCGCATGGAGCTGTCCTACGGGCGGGACCTGTTCGCCCACTACGCCGACGACGGCGAATCCGCGGTGGCGCTGCTCGAACGAGCCGTGGCCGACATGCAGGACAGGGCCGAACGCTACGCGGGGAAACTGCGTTCCCACGTGCCCACGACCGATGACCCCTTCGTGATCGTGGTCCTGGACGAGGTCGCCTTCCTGACGGCCTACCACCCCGACCGGGACGTGCGCCGCCGGGCGGAGAACGCCATCGCCACCCTCACCTCACAGGGCCGTTCGGTCGGTTTCGCCGTCCTGGCCGCACTCCAGGACCCGCGCAAGGAGGTCATGAACCTGCGCAACCTCTTTCCCGACAAGGTCGCCCTGAGGTTGGACGAGGCCTCACAGGTGGACATGGTCCTCGGCGAGGGTGCCCGTGACCGGGGCGCGAACGCGCACCTGATCGACCCGACCCTTCCCGGTGTCGGCTACGTCCGCCTCGAAGGCTCACCGGCTCCGGTGCGAGTGCGGGCCGCGTATGTCTCCGACGAGGACATCACCGCGATGGCCGGGGGCTACGAATCGGGTGTTGTTTCCGGGGGTGAGGGCTGATGGCGATCGTTGAGTACCGCTCGTACGACGATCAGGGACACGATAAGGACAGCGCCCAGTATGACCACGGCGATCAGGGCCACGACCTCGTTCACGAGAGCGATCAGCACCATCCCGACGGTGAACGGCACAAGGCTGAGAACCCGCACGACGTAGTCGCTCTTCGACATCCCCTGAGCCTAGAGCGATCCGCAGAGGGCCCACAAGCCAAGGCGGTGGCGTGATGCCGACGCCTACCGGTAAGTCCACCCGGGCCGAACGCCTCGCGCAACCCCTGGCCCGTGAGGTGGCCGAACAGGTCGCCGCCGACCACGGCGTGTGCATCCGCCCCGTGTCCCTACGACGTACCGACATCGCCACGGGCCGGACCGAGGTCATCGACGTCCCCTGCGGGTCCACCCTGGAATCCCGCTGCCCCGCCTGCGCCAAGCGCAAGCGGTCGCTGCGGCGGACCCAGTGCGAAGAGGGCTGGCACCTGGACACCGAACCCGTGATCCAGCCCGACCCGCCCACCGACGCCCAACGGGCCTGGGTGGAACAGCGGGCCATGGTGACGGCCGAACGCGACCGGCTCGCCGCCACGGGGGCGGCCTCGGCGGAGGACCTGGCCGCGCTAGACGCCGCCATCTGTGATCTGGACGAGGAGATCACCGCCTCCGGGCTCCGGGGCTCAGTCACCCGGTCAACCGACACCGCCACGGCCAAGCCACGTCGGGTGCGCTCCACCAAGCGCCGCCAGGATGCCCCGGACCTGCCCAAGCGGCCCATGACAAGGAAGACGGTCGGAAGGGCCTACACCGATCCCGCCTCTGGCAGGGTGTTTCGGCCGTCGCTGTTCATCACCCTGACCCTCGACTCCTACGGGCGGGTCCGCTCTGACGGCACCCCGGTGGACTTCTCCACCTACGACTACCGGCGCGCGGCCCGGGACGCCCTGCACTTCTCCAAGCTCGTGGACCGGTTCGTGCAGAACCTCCGACGGGTCGCCGGGTTCGACGTCCAGTACTTCGCCGCCGTCGAACCCCAACGCCGTCTCGCTCCACACCTGCACATGGCCACCCGGGGAACCCTCCCCCGGGCCGAGCTGCGCCAGATCGCCGCCGCCACCTACCACCAGGTCTGGTGGCCCAACGCCGATACGGTCCGCTTCGACGGCGACCACCTTCCCGAATGGGACGCCTCTGCGGGAACCTTCCTCGACCCGGCCACGGGCGAACTGCTCCCCACGTGGGACGAAGCGTTGGACGCCTTGGACGAGAACCCCGACGCCCAGCCCCATCACGTGGTGCGCTTCGGCCGACAGGTGGATGCCAAAGGGGTTGTGGCTGGCTCCGCTGACGCCGACCGGTGCGTGCGCTACCTGGCGAAGTACCTGACCAAGGACATCGCGGACTGCCACGCCTCCGAGACCACCCGCCAGGAACAGCACGTGGACCGGCTCTTGGAGGCGCTGCGCTTCGAGCCGTGTTCGCCCCGGTGTGCGAACTGGCTGCGCTACGGGGTCCAGCCCGACGAGGCCAAGCCGGGTATGCGCCCGGGGTTCTGCCGCTCCAAGGCCCACCGGCGCGAGCACCTGGGCTACGCGGGCCGGCGCGTCCTGGTCTCGCGCAAGTGGTCCGGCAAGACCCTCGCCGACCACAAAGCCGACCGCCTCGCCTGGGTCCTGAACGCACTCGGCGTGACCACCGGCGATGACGGCCAAGATGACGGGGACAACCCGCGCCCCGCCCCACTGACGGTCGCCTCCGGCTCCTACGCCTGGGAACTCGCCCGCCCCACCGACCCCGACGTCGCCCCCCGCGAACGCCGGCTGCTCCGAGCGGTCGGTGAATCGCTCAAGCGCCGGGCACAGCTCGCCGCCGCCCTGGACCCCGAACATTCGGCAACTCCCGAACAGGAAGCAGCGTGACCATGACAGAACTCCTCCTGACCGTCGAAGAGGCCGCCGAGCGCCTGCGCGTGAGCCGCTGGATGGTCTACAACCTCATCCGCTCCCGCACGCTCCGCACGGTCAAGATCGGGCGCCGCCGCCTGGTGCCCGTCGCCGCGCTCCCCGAGTGCTTGGAAGCCCTGGAGGACGCCGCGTGAGCGCCGCAGAGGGCAAGGACCGCCGCAGAGGCCGCCGACGTGCCGCCAACGGCGAGGGAAGCGTCTGGCAGCGCAAGGACGGCCGGTGGGCCTTCGCTGGATACGTGCTGGCCACTGACGGCACGTACAAGCGCGTCCAGGGCTACGGCCGCGACCAGGCCGACGCACGGTCCAAGCTGAACAGGCTTCTGGCCGACTCCGACCGGGGCATCCCGGTCGCCTCCGAGAACTGGACGGTGGCCGAGTACCTGGCCTACTGGCTGGAACACGTGGTGCGGGCCGAGCGCCGCCCCAAGACGGTGCAGGGGTACGAGGGCGTCATACGCCGCTACCTCGTCCCCGGCCTGGGGAAGAAGCGGCTGGCCAAGCTGACGGCCCGGGACGTGCGGACCTTCGTCACGAACATTCGGCAACTGTGCCAGTGCTGCCGCAACGGCACCGACGCCGCCCGGGAGCGCCCCCGGTGCTGCGCGCTCCCCCGGCCCGAGTGCTGCGGGCACCGGCTGTCGGCGCGCATGGTGCAGTCCATTCACGCCGTGCTGCGCAACGCGCTCCAGACGGCGGTGCGGGAGGAGGTCATCCCGCGCAACGTGGCGTCCCTGGTGAAGGTCGCTCCCCCGCGCTACACGGTGAACCGGGGCCTGGACGTGGCGCAGTCCCGGCGACTGCTCAAGGAGGCCGAGGGCGACCGGTTCCACGCGCTGTACGTCCTGGCGCTGTGCCTGGGCCTGCGGCGCGGGGAGCTGCTCGGGCTGCGCTGGCGTGACATCGACCTGGAGGCCGGCCGCCTGGAGGTGGTCCACACCCTCCAACGGGTCGACGGGAAGCTGTCGCTGGTGCCGCCCAAGACGGAGGACTCGGCGCGCACGGTGCCCCTGCCGGGGTTCTGCGTGGACGCGCTCAAGGCCCATCGGAGGCGCCAGTTCGCCGAGCGCTCGGACGCCTTCCCCGACTGGGAGGAACAGGGCCTGGTGTTCCCCTCGCGCCGGGGCACTCCCCTGGAGCCGGACAACCTGCGCCGGAGCTGGGAGCCGCTGCGCCGGGCGGCGGGCCTGGAGGGGATGCGCTTCCACGACCTGCGGCACACGTGCGTGACGCTGCTGCTGAACCTGGAGGTGCCGCCGCAGGTGGTCCGGGAGATCGTGGGGCACAGCGACATCGGGGTCACGATGACGATCTACGCGCACGCCTCGCTGGACGACAAGCGGCGTGCTCTGGGGAAGCTCGGGGACGCGCTCGGATGACCGGGTTGCTGTCGCGTAGCTGTCAAAAACGCCCGGAGCCGTGTGGCTTCCGGGCGTTCGTACTGCTCAGTGTGAGTGGCTAGGGGCGGGGTCGAACCGCCGACCTTCCGCTTTTCAGGCGGACGCTCGTACCAACTGAGCTACCTAGCCGTACCGCCGAGAGATCGGCGAGCGCGGTCCTGACGGGATTTGAACCCGCGGCCTCCACCTTGACAGGGTGGCGAGCACTCCTAACTGCTCCACAGGACCTGGTTTCGGTCGCTTCCCGGGGCTCCCCGGTCCGCGTCCGCGGTTCCATTCTGCCAGACATCCGACAGTGGTCGAACCGCCTTGTACCCCCAACGGGATTCGAACCCGCGCTACCGCCTTGAAAGGGCGGCGTCCTAGGCCGCTAGACGATGGGGGCCCGTGTGACAGGTCCAGCATAGGGGAGATTCCCACCAACACCAAAGCGATTTGCCCACTCCGGGGAAAGCGTCCCGACCTGCGGCGACGCCGTCCGTACGGGCTGTTCAGCGGTCCCGTCCGCCGTCGTCGGACTCCTCGTCGGCGTCCGGCGAGGGCTCGCCCACCGGCCGGTCCGGGTCGGCCTCGATGTGGCGTTCGACCTGGGCCGACGTCAGCCCGAGCCCGCCCAGGTCGATGTCGTCGCGGGCCTGCAGCCGCCCGGTCTCGGAGTCGAAGTACAGCACCGAGGCCTGGTACGGGGTCGGCCGCCCCCGGCCGTGATCAAGGCCACGCAGCCCGGCGCCGCCGGTGGAGCCCTGGACGAGGAACCGGGTGCCCTCGTCGGAGACCCGGGTGGAGCGCAGGTGGTCGCCGCCGGTGAGCACCAGCGGGACGACCCCGTCGAACGCCTCCGCCTGCGTCTGCGTGTGCAGGAGGGCGAGGTCGACCTCCTCCCGGCTCCCGATGACCTCCGCCGCCTGCTCCTCGCCGAGCGCGGCCACGCCTTCGGCCGTCGGGTTGAGCCGGGTCGCGTCGGGCGTGTAGCGGGGGTCCCCCGCCCCGTACAGGGTGAGCCCGCCGACCTCGCGGATCTCCCCGTCCAGCACCACGGCGTTGGGCTGGGCCGCCACCGCGCGCTGGGTGCCCATGGAGTCGTGCTGCCCGCGCACCCACACGTAGGGGACGTCGAGTTCGCCGATCTCGTCGGCGAACACGTCCTCGGCGGCGCTGCCCCGGTCGGTGAGGTCGCCGGAGTCCACGATGAAGTCGACGGCGTACTGCTCCCGCAGGGTGCGGATGATGCTCCACGACGCCGGGTTGAGCTGGATGTCGGACACGTGCAGCACCCGGATGACCGTCTCGTCCTCCTCGTACACCGGCAGGCCCGAGGTCGCCTCGTAGATCATCGCGACGTTGCCGACCAGCCCGGCGAGCTGCTCCTGGTACTCGTTGAACCGGCCCACGACCTCCTCGGCGCTGCCGACGACCTGGGGGGCGCCCGCGATCAGGCCGGTGTAGCGGGGCTCGGCGATGGCGCTCGGGTTGAAGGTGTACCCGGCGGCCGCCCCGGAGCCGGCCAGGACCGCCAGGCAGACCCCGGACCCGGCCAGCGCCCGCCACGCGTTGCGGAACAGCAGCAGGCCCATGACGGCCGCGCCCAGCGCCGCGGCGAGGATCGACCGGACCACCAGGGCGATGACCCCCTCGCGCAGGTCGGAGCCGATCCCGGCGGCCATCCGGTTGATGGCGTCGGGGTCGGCGAACATCTCCTGGGCCGCGGAGAGCCGGATGTCGGAGATGGTCGCCTCCAGCCGCAGCGGCGCGCTGTGGGTGTCGAAGGCGAGCTGCCCCAGGGGCGCCACGTTGACGACGGTCTCGCCCCGCCACTGGGGGCTGAGGCTCAGGGTGACGTCCGCGGGTCCGATCGGGGTGACGACCTGGCCGGCCAGCGCCAGGCCGAGCCATCCGCCGACCAGGCCCGCGACGACGACGCAGCTCCAGCGCCAGGCCCGGCCGGCCCGTATCCGGGACAGGGCCTCGCGGAGGCGCCGGGCGGCGCCGCGGAAGTCGTACGCGCGGATCGCTTCCCAAGACAACACCCCCCCATCATGCCGCTGACGGGGACCGTTCCCAACGTTTCCTCCCGACCAGAGTGTTATGTCGATCCCGCCCCCGGACGCGGGGTCGGCGGGGCGGCGCCCGGGCGGCACAATGGCGGTTGTGGTGGAACTGACGCGCAGGGAGTTCGAGGAACTGGTCGCCGACGCGCTGGACCAGATCCCGCCGGAGCTGGCGGGCCTCATGGACAACGTGGTGATCACCGTCCAGGACGAGTCGCCCGACGGGCTGCTCGGCCTCTACGAGGGAATTCCGCTGACCGAGCGGGGGGATTCCTACTTCGGCGTGCTGCCGGACCAGATCTTCATCTACCGGCTCGGCATCTGCGCGATCTGCGAGACCAGGGAGGACGTCGTCGAAGAAGTCCTGATCACGGTCGTCCACGAGATCGCGCACCATTTCGGTATTGACGACGAACGCCTGCACGAGCTGGGCTGGGGCTGATCGGGATCGCCCTGATGGGCGCTGCGAGACCGACCGAAACCCCCGCCCCCCAAGGGGACCGGGTACCACTCCGAGCGCTCTCCGTACACGGATCCGCGGCCGCGGACCGCCGGCTCGCACCCCCGGATCGCCTGTCCTTTCGGCGTTTCCACAGCGAGCGGCGGAAACGGCTCCGAGTACCGATGGGGACCAAGGCCCCGTGATCCGACGATCCACTACCCCCAGCAACGAATCAGACACGAATTCCTTGCAACGCCTTGCGAGGAAGCTCACGTTCCGGGACGGTTGGTCATTGGGACACGACACAGCGTGATTTCAACCCTGTAACAGTAAGGGAGTGCCGGATGGCCAATCCGCGCCTCGACAAGACACCTGACGACGAGGGCCACGAGCCCCCGTCTTCCCCCCAGAAGGACGCTTGGCGCAGCAGCTATCGCGAGGTCATGGCGCTCCGGGAGTTCCGTGCCATCTGGTCGGCCCACACCATCGCCACCATCGGCACCAACCTCCTCAACATCGCGGCGAGCATCCTCGTCTACCAGATCACCGGCTCGCCCCTGGCCGCGGGTTTCACCATCGCCCTCGGCTTCCTCCCCCCGCTCATCGCCGGGCCGTTCCTCTCCGGGCTGGCCGACCTCTTCCCGCGCCGCCGGGTGATGGTGGTCTGCGACCTCCTGCGCGCCGTGCTCATCGTCTCCATCGGCATCCCGGGACTGCCGCTGTGGGCGGTATGGCTGCTGCTGTTCTGCTCGGTGCTGCCCGCGCTCCCCTTCGCCGCCGCCCGCGCCGCCATGCTGTCCGAGATCATCCAGGGCGAGCGCTACGTCGCCAGCACGGCGATCATCCAGCTCACCGCCCAGGTCGGGATCCTGGTGGGCTTCATGGCCGGGGGCTTCACCTCGGGCCTGTTCGGACCGCACGCCACCGTGATGTGCAACGGGGCGCTGTTCGTCGTGACCGCGCTCATCGTGCGGTTCGGGGTCAAGGCGCGGCCCGCCCCCGAGCGCACGGAGAAGGAGGAGGGCGGCGGTTTCGCGACGGTGGTCGCCGGCGGGGCCAGGCTGGTCTTCGGCGACCCCCGGCTGCGCACGCTGGCCCTGATGGCCTGGCTGGCCGGGCTCTACATGGTCCCCTACGGGTTGGCGACCCCGCTGGCGGCCGAGGCGGGCGGCGGTGAGACCGCGGCCGGCGTCGTGATGGCGGGGACGTCGATCGGCGCCCTCGTGGGCGGCCTGGTGCTGACCCGCCTGGTGCCGCCGGTGACCCGGCTCCGGCTGCTGGGCCCGCTGGCCGTGCTGGCGTCGGTGCCCCTGCTGGTGTGGCTGTTCGACCCGCCGCTGTGGCTCATGGTGGTCGCGCTGGCGGCGTCCGGCGCCACCGCCTCCTACCAGTTCGTGGCCAACGCCGCGTTCGTGCTGTGCGTCCCGCCGGACGGCCGGGCGCGGGCCTTCGGCCTGGTCGCCGCGGGCCTACAGGTCTCCCAGGGACTGGGCATCCTGGCGGGCGGCTTCTTCGCGGAGTTCTTCGGCACCGGAACGGTCGTGGTCGGCGCGGGCGTGCTGGGCATCGTGTTCGCGCTGCTGCTGGCCCTGCCCTGGTCGCGGATGAGCGACGAGGTCACGCGCAGGATGCAGGAGACCGAGGCCCCGGCCTGACCAGGGGTCCGGACCCGCGCTCCGCGGCCGTCCGCAGCACCGCCGCGGGGCGCCGGTCCCCGGCCCGGGGGCGTCCCTAGGACCGGGGCCGGCGGCCCGCGGCGTCGGCGCGGCACTCGCCGGGGTTCTCGCGCTCCTCCTCGGCCTCGTGGTCGGGCCGCTGGGCCCGGAGGTCGCGTCGTTCCCAACCCGGATGTGCTCGCAGGCTCCACATCAGTTCTGTCCCGGCTTTCCCTGGAAGTTTCGGATGATCTGTTCGAGCAGCGAGTGCTGCTCGCCCTCGGCCGGCATGATCAGCAGCGCGAGGATGTACACGAAGACGCCGCTGAAGCCGAGCACGGTGAGGACGACGAAAACGAGGCGGACGATGTTGGCGTCGATGCCGAGGTAGTCGGCGATACCGCCGCACACGCCGGCCAGGAAGCGGTTGTCGTTGCTGCGCCGGAAGCGCTTGCCCTGGAGTTTCTCGTTCATATCCTCAGCCTGCCCGCCCGCGGTGCCGCTGCCCATCGGGGAGAGCCCTGGAGCGTCCCTGACATCCCCCCGACGCCCCTGACGGGGCCCGGGGACACCCCGGCGGGGTGCCCGGCCATGAGACGCGGCCGGCGCGCCCGCCGTTCCCCCCGGACCGGTGAGTCATGGAGCACACTACGGGCCGGGTACGACGAACGGCGGCCGCCGTAGCCCCGCTCAGCGGCGGCCGTAGACCTCGCCCAGGACGCTGAACGAGTCGCGGACCCGGGCGCGGATGCCCTCGGCGTCCTCCTCCTCGGAGTAGTGCAGCCGGCGCATGGTGTGCCGCATGACGGCCATCGCGGTCACGGCGGCCAGTTGGGCCCGCTCCGACTCGGGGGGCTCGCCCAGGCGCCCGGCGATCGCCCGCGCCAGCACCTGCTCCATGTCGTGGAACCTGGCCAGCACGCCGGGGACGAGCTGGGGCTCGCGGTCCATCAGCCGCTTGCGCAGCCCCATCTCCTCCCGCTGGGCGGGGAGGTCGTCGACGTCGAGGAGGAACGCGATGAGCAGCCCGACGAGGTCGTCGGTGAAGTCCCCGGTGGGGCCGCCCGAGGCGAACTCCCGGGCGGCGCCCTCGTCGACCTCCCGGGGCAGCTCGCCCAGGAGGGCCTCCTCCTTCGTCCCGAAGTAGTTGAAGAAGGTCCGGGTGGAGACCCCGACGTCGGCGGCGATCTCCTCCACCGTGACGTTCTCGAGGCCGTGTTCGAGTGTGAGCCGCACGGCGGCCTCCCGGAGGGCGCGCCGTGTGGCCGCCTTCTTGCGCTCGCGCAGCCCCATCCGCTCCTCCTCCCTCCGTTCCCCGGTCACCTGTCGCGCTCCTCTCCCGAACCCGGCGCCCACCGTGCGGCCCGGCGGACCGCGTGTCCGGTCAGCGTCCGACGAACCGCTCGGGGCGGACGCGGACGACGACACGCCTCTCCTCGTCACTGTGCCAGGGATACGGGGTGCCGAGGTACTTGTGGGCCATCCGGTCGATGAAGGACTTGTCCGGGTCCTCGTCCACCCGGTCGACCACTCCGCGCACCTCCACGTACATGTAGGGGTTGTCGGGGTCGAGGACGGAGACCGCCACCCGGCCGTCCCGGGCGAGGTTCCTGAGCTTCTGCCGGGTGGTGGTCTGGCTGAAGCTCAGGTACTCCCCGTCCCAGTCGACCCACACCGGACTGACCTGCGGCTCACCGTCCGGTCCCAGGGTGGCCACGTGCCCGAAGGCGGGCTTGCGCAGGATCTCCTGCTGGTGCTCGGCGAACTCCATGGGGTGCTCCTCCTTCTCGTCCGCGGCCGCCGTCCGGCCGCTGCCTGCGAGTACACCAGTGCCCCGGGGAGGGATCGCGGAACGCCACGGGGCGGCCGGGGAACCGGCCGCCGTCCGGACGCGGTCCCGGGGCCCGCTCGGCCGACCTTCGTCGGCGACGATCGTCGGGGGCCGCGCCGGCGACCGCCTCCCCGGGGCCGATGCGCCGCCCCCGCACCCGCTCGTAGTGTCATCGCGGGACCGCCGCCGGGGCCGGTCCGGCGCGACCCGAGGGGACGTCCATGACCTGGCCGGAGGCCCTGCTCCTGGGGGCGATCGCCCTGCTGCTGCCCACCCTGTGCCTGCCGGAACGGGTCCGCCGGCCTGCGGTCGTCTCGGGGATGTCCCTGGTGGCGGCCTGCGCCGCGGCCGGGGTCCTGGCCGGGCCCCGCTGGCAGTGGCTCCCGATCGCGGCGGGCGCGCTCGCCGCCCTCCTCCTGGGGGCCCTGCGCCTGCGGGGGCCGCGGCCGGGGCGCCGCCCGGCCCTGCGGGCCGCCGCGTCGGCGCTGGTCCTGGCGTCCTGTCTGGGTGCGGCGGGGGCGGGCGGACTGGCCGCCTGGGCGGTCCCGGTCCCGGCCTTCCCCGAGCCCTCCGGGCCGCACCCGGTCGGCGCGGTCACCGTGCAGTGGGAGGACCCCGGCCGGGAGGAGACCTGGACCGACGACCCGCGGGACCACCGGGTGGTCGTGGCCCGGGTCTGGTACCCGGCCGCCCCGGACGGCGCCGGGGACCGCGCGCCATCGACCTACCTGGGGCGCGACGCCGCCGAGGCGGAGACCGTGGCCGAGGGGCTGGCCGCGGGGTTCGGCCTGCCGGGGTTCGTGTTCTCCGACGCGGCCGCCGCCCGCGCCCGCGCGGTCACCGGTGCCGCGCCCGCCGCGGGCCCGCACCCGGTGGTGCTCTTCTCCCCGGGGCTGGGCGGCGTCCGCACCCAGAACACGGTGTGGGCGGAGGGCCTGGCCTCCCACGGCTACGTGGTGGCGGCCCTGGACCACCCCTACGACTCGGCGGTGGTGGTCCTCGACGACGGCACCGAGGTGCGCGGAGCGGTGGAGGCCACCGGGGACCCGGCACAGGACGACCGGCTGGCCCGGGGGTGGGCGGACATCCGCGCCGCCGACCTGGACCTGGCACTGGTCCGGCTGCTGGAGGCGGACGGCGGCCCGCTGGCCGGGCTGGCCGACCCCGGCCGGGTGGCCGTGGCGGGGCACTCCCTGGGCGGGGCGGCCGCCCTGCTGGCGGCCGAGGACGACCCGCGCTACCACGCGGTCGTGAACCTGGACGGCCTGCCGCGGCTGTCCGCCGACGCCTCCCTCCCGCAGCCGCTGCTGGCCCTGGTGGCCGCGTCCGGGACCGGCGGCGCGGAGGGCGACGCCCGCTACGCCCGGGAGCTGGACGCGGCCTTCGCGGCCTCCGCCGGACCCGGGTACGAGCTCACCGTGCCGGGAACGGCGCACCTGGGGTTCAGCGACTCCCCGTTCCTGCTGCCACCCCTGCCCTCCCTGGTGGGGTCGCTGGGGCGGGAGGAGACGGCCCGGATCACCGAGGCGGCCTGCCTGGCCTTCCTGGACTCGGCCCTGAACGGCGGCGGCGCCGACGTCGCCGACACGCTGTCCGGCCTGGGCCGGCTCACCCCGAAGCCGTAGCCCGTCCCGCCAGGGCGGGGAGCGGGGGCGGCGCCTGCCCGTACACCTCGGCGAGCAGGGCGACCGCGGCGAAGGCGGCGGGGTGCGGGTCGTGCGGCCGCCAGATCGCCCGGACCGGGATGGCCGGGGCGTCGCGCACCGGCCGGAACACGACCCCGTCGCGGCGGTACTGGGCGACCGTGCCCTCGGCGGTGATGCCGACGCAGCGGCCGGTGGCGATCTCGGCCAGCCAGTCGTCGATGTCCTGGATGTGCTCCAGCGCTGGCCGCCGGTCGGCGGGCCACAGGTGGGCGGTGGTGGTGCCGGTGCGGCGGTCGACGAGGACGCGCCGGTCGGCGATCTCCGCGAGGCGCACGGAGCGCCGCCGGGCCCAGGGGTCGTCGGAGGCCATGGCGCAGACACGGCGTTCGTGCCCCACGACCGCGCCGTCGAACCGGCGCCCGTCCACGGCCGCGCGCACCACGGCCAGGTCGCAGGCGCCCTCGGCCAGCCCCGCGGTGGGGGTGTTGGTGCGGACCAGGTGCAGTTCCACGTCGGGGTGGCGTTCGGCCCACAGCCGCTGGAACCTGCGGGTGTGCCGCCCGACCGCCGACCAGGCGTGGCCCAGGCGCAGCCGGCGGTGGCCGCTGGTGGCCTCGGTGACCAGGTCGTCGACCTCGGCCAGGACGGTCCTGGCGCGGGCCAGCACCCTCCGCCCGGCGGCGGTGGGCGTGACCTCGCGGCTGGTGCGGTGCAGCAGCCGGGTGCCCAGCGCCCGTTCCAGGGCGGCCAGGCCCCGGGACACCGCGGCCTGGGAGACGCCCAGGCGGAGGGCGGCGTCGGTGAAGGTCCCGGTGTCGGCGATGGCGACCAGGCAGCGCAGGTGGCGCAGCTCGACATCCATACGCTCAGCGTATGCGAGGGGCGTCGCATGCATTTTGCGCATGCGCGGCCGGGCCGCATGATCCGGGCATGGAGACGTCGACGGAGGTGCGCCCGGCGGGCGCGGGAGGGGACGGCCGCGGGCGCCTGGCCGGCGTGGCGGTGATGCTGGGCGGCGGGGTGTCCAACCAGGTGGGTGCCTCGCTGGGGGCGCTGGCCTTCCCGGTGATCGGCCCGGCCGGGGTGGTGGCGGTGCGCCAGTGGGTGGCGGCCGCGGTGCTGTTCGCTGTGGGCCGCCCCCGGCTCCGGGCGCTGACCCGGGACCAGTGGCGGCCGGTCGTCGCGATGGGCCTGGTCTTCGGGTGCATGAACCTGTCGCTGTACTCGGCGGTCGACCGGATCGGGCTGGGGCTGGCGGTGACCCTGGAGTTCCTGGGCCCGCTCGCGGTAGCCCTGGCCTCCTCGCGCCGGTGGACGGACCTGGTGTGCGCGCTGGCCGCCGGGGGCGCGGTGGCCGTGCTGATGCGTCCGCAGCCCAGCGGCGACCACCTGGGGGTCGTACTGGCGCTGGCGGCCGCGGCCTGCTGGGCGGCGTACATCCTGCTCAACCGCACCGTCGGGCGGAGGGTGCCGGGGATCGAGGGGTCGGCGGCCGCGGCGGGGGTCTCCGCGCTGGCCTTCCTGCCGGTCGGGGTGTGGGTGCTGTGGCACCAGCCGCCGACGTGGGCGGCGCTGGGGTGCGCGGTGGCGGCGGGCCTGCTGTCCTCCACGGTGCCGTTCCTGGGCGACCTGTACGCGCTGAGGCGGGTGCCCGCCCGGTTCTTCGGCCTGTTCATGAGCGTGCACCCGGTGATGGCGGCACTGGCCGGACTCGTGGTCCTGGGCCAGCAATTGGCCTGGCCGGACTGGGCGGCCATCGCCGCGGTGGTGGCGGCCAACGCGGTGAGCGCGACCGTCGGCCGTCCCGGGGACCACCGGTGACCGGCGTCCCCGAAGGCCGTGGAACGGGTCACCCGTCCCCCTCCGGACTGGACGCGACATACACCCGGGGGTATGTTGGGCGGCGAGAGGGGATGAGCATGGACCTCAAACCGGAGATGCTCGGAGACGCCCTGACCCGCCTGCGGCGGGCCCAGGGCCAGCTCAACGCCGTGATCACGATGATCGAGAACGGCGAGGACTGCACCGAGACACTGCAACAGCTGGCCGCGGTCTCCCGAGCCCTGGACCGGGCCGGCTTCAAGATCGTGGCCACGGGCCTGCGGCACTGCAACGCGGCCCGTGAGCGCGGCGAGGAGCCGCCCATGAGCGAGGCCGAGCTGGAGAAGCTCTTCCTGGCCCTGGCCTGACGGACCCGCCCACGCGGGCGGGTCCGCCGGTCCGGCGTGCCCGCGTCCCCGAACCGGGGCACGGGCATGCCCTCCGCATACCCCCGGGGGTTCCCGGTCGACGCACACGCGCGTCCTCCGCATACCCCCCGGAGTACCTTTCACCCCGCGTGCGCCGGAGGACGGGGAACGGCCCCGTTCCTGCGCACCCCGGGGAGACGTCCGCCTCCCGGATACCCCCGGGAGTACCCGACCTCCCCGGACACCGACGACGAGGAGACACATGACCGACCGCACCATCGCCGTGCACAGCGTCCGCAGCCTGGTCGAGACCGACCCCGACACCCTGCTCGTGGACGTGCGCACCCCCGCCGAGTACGAGGGCTCGCACATCCCCGGCGCGATCAACCTGCCGCTCCAGCGCGTGGACGCGCACCTGGAGCGCATCGTCACCGACGCCGGCGGCCGCCTGGTCCTCGTCTGTCAGTCCGGGCATCGGGCCCGGCAGTGCCAGGACAAGCTGGTCGCCGCCGGACTGGCGGACACCGTCGTCATGGAGGGCGGCATGAACGCCTGGGAGGCCCAGGGCGCGCCGGTCGTGCGCGGACGGGCCCGCTGGGCCCTGGAGCGCCAGGTCCGCCTGGTCGCCGGAAGCACCGTGCTGGCCTCCGTGCTCGCCTCCCTGCTGTGGCCGCCCGCGGTGGCGGTCGCCGGGGTCATCGGGGCCGGCCTGACCTTCGCCGCCGTCACCGACACCTGCGCCATGGGCATGGCCCTGACCCGGCTGCCCTACAACCGGCCCCGCAACCGGATCGACATCGAGGACTCGCTCACGCGGCTCGGCGCCCGCGGCTGACGGCCCGCCCCTTCCACCCGGAGCGCTTCCGGACCACCGGGGCCGCACCGGCTCCACCGCATACCCCCCGGAGTACCCGGGGAGCGAACCGCACCACACCCAGGAGGAACCATGCTGCTGGAACGCATCTACGACGAAGACCTGGCCCAGGCGGGCTACCTCATCGGCTGCCAGGCGACGGGTGAGGCGGTCGTGGTCGACGCCCGCCGCGACATCGGCGTGTACCTCGACCTCGCCCGGTCCCACGGGATGAGGATCGTCGCCGTCACCGAGACCCACATCCACGCCGACTACCTCTCCGGCACCCGCGAACTCGCGGCGGCGACCGGCGCCACCGTCCACGTCTCCGGGGAGGGCGGCCCGGACTGGCAGTACGGCTTCGAGGCCGAGCGCCTCCACGACGGGGACGCCGTCACCGTCGGCAACATCACGGTCAGGGCCCGCCACACGCCCGGACACACACCGGAGCACCTGTCGTTCCTGGTCACCGACGGGGCGTTCAGCGACGATCCCGGCTACCTGCTCTCCGGCGACTTCGTCTTCGCCGGGGACCTGGGCCGACCCGACCTGCTGGACGAGGCCGCCGACGGGGTGGACACCCGGTTCGAGGGCGCGCGCCTGCTGTACGCGAGCCTGCGCGACGTCTTCCTGGCCCTGCCCGACCACGTCCAGGTCCACCCCGGGCACGGCTCCGGCAGCGCCTGCGGCAAGGCCCTGGGCGCCCTGCCGTCCACCACCGTCGGGTACGAGCGCCTCAACGCCTGGTGGGCGCCCTACCTCCGCGACGGGGACGAGGAGGGGTTCGTCGCGGAGCTCCTCGACGGGCAGCCCGACGCGCACGCCTACTTCGCCCGGATGAAGCGGCAGAACAGGCAGGGCCCGCGGGTCCTCGGCCCGCTCGACCCGCCGCGGGAGCTGGACAACGGGGAGATCGCCGCGGCCCTGAGCGCGGGCGGGGCGGTCCTCGTGGACACCCGGTCGCACACCGAGGTGCACCGGGGCACCGTCGCCGGGGCGCTCAACATCCCCGGTCCGGCCAAGGCCGCCACCTACGGCGCCTGGGCGTACGACCCCGAGGCCGAGGACCTGCCGCTGGTCCTCCTGGCCCCCGACGCGGACACCGCCCGGGACGTGCGCGACCACCTGCTGCGGGTCGGCATCGACCGCGTCGGCGGCTACACCACCACCCTGGAGGGCCTGCCCGCGGCGGTGCCCCCGGTCGTCGCCCCGGCGGACCTGGAGGACGCGGGGGCGGCGCTCCTCCTGGACGTGCGCGACCGGGCCGAGCACGCCGCCGGGCACATCCCGGGCTCGCGGCGGCTCAGCGCCGGACGGGTCCTGTGGCACCTGGACGAGCTGCCGGACGAGGGCACCATCGTGACCTACTGCCAGGCGGGCGTGCGCAACTCCGTGGCGGCCTCGGCCCTGCGCCGCGCCGGATACGACGTGGTCGAACTCGACGGGAGCTACGCGGGCTGGGCGGCCTGGGCGCGCGGAGGCGCCGCGGCGGCCGGAACGGCGGCCTGACCATCGCGACCCCGTCCGGGCGGGGCCGCCCCGGCGGCCCCGGTCCCGGCCACGGAAGGAGTGAAGTGTGGAGTTCCCGGTGATCCTCGTCGTCGGCCTCACCGCGGTGGTGGGCCTCACGCTCGGGCTGCTCGGCGGCGGGGGGTCCATCCTGATGGTCCCGCTGCTGGCCTACGTCGCGGGCCTGCCGCCCAAGGAGGCCATCGCGGTCTCGCTGGTCGTGGTCGGCGCCACCTCGCTGGTCGGCGCGTTCGCCCACGCCCGCCGCGGCAACGTCCGCTGGCGGACCGGGCTGCTCTTCGGCGCCGCGGGCATGGGGGGCGCCTTCCTCGGCGGCCTGGCGGGCGGGCACGTACCCGGCACCGTCCTGATGGTGGCCTTCGCGCTCATGATGGTCGCCACCGCCGCAGCCATGCTGCGGGGCAGGGGGTCCCCCGCCGGGGGCGGGGAGCGGCGCGGGGAGCCGCCGCTGTGGCGGATCCTCGCCGACGGCCTGGCCGTCGGCGCCGTGACCGGCCTGGTCGGAGCCGGGGGCGGCTTCCTCGTGGTGCCCGCCCTGGCGCTGCTCGGCGGCCTGCCCATGCCGGTCGCGGTGGGGACCTCCCTGCTCGTGATCGCCATGAAGTCCTTCGCGGGGCTCACCGGCTACCTGGCCTCGGTGAGCCCGGACTGGGCGCTGGTCGCCGCCGTCACCGCCGCGGCCGTGGCGGGGTCGCTGGTCGGCACGCGCCTGGCCTCCCGGGTGCCCGAAGCCGCGCTGCGCCGGGGCTTCGGGGTCTTCGTCCTGGTGATGGGCGTCCTCGTGCTGGCCATGGAGCTGCCCGCGCCGTTCGGCGCCGTCCTCGCCGCCACGGCGGCCGCCGTGGCCGCCCTGGGCGCGGTCTGCCGCCTGCTCGGGGAGTACTGCCCCCTCGCGCCCCTGCGGGCGGGCGCGTGAGGGAGCCCCCGGACGGCTCCGGAGAACACGTCGGGCCCCGCCGTACGGCGGGGCCCGACGCTCGCGGACACGGGGTCAGAGCAGGAAGAGCCCGATCACCCAGATGGTCGCGAAGGCCGCGGTGCCCTCGATGGCGGTCGCCACGCTGAGGGTCCGGTAGGCGGTCGCCACCGGGATCCGGCTCAGCTGGGAGACGACCCAGAAGTAGGAGTCGTTGGCGTGCGAGACGACCATCGCTCCGGCACCGGTCGCCAGCACGCTCAGGATCATCCCCTCCGGGGAGTCGAGGCCGAGCGAGCCCAGCATCGGCGCGATCAGGGCCGAGGTGCTGACGATCGACACCGTGGACGAGCCCTGCGCGGTCTTGAGCGCGGCGGCGATGATGAACGGCACCGCCAGGCCCAGGCCCAGGCCGCTGAGGTTGTCCGACAGGAAGCCGGTCAGCGGCGAGGCGGCCAGCACGCCGCCGAAGGCGGCGCCGGCGCCGGTGATGAGCAGGATCGGGGCCGAGACCCGGATCGACTCCTGGACGTGGTCGTTGAAGCGCTCCAGCTTGCCGTGCCCGCGCAGCAGCAGCGCGGCGACGGCCAGGCCGATGATGAGGGCGATGACCGGGGTGCCCAGGAAGCCGAGGACGTCGAAGGCGGCCCCCTCGCCGAGCGGGCGGCTCGGCAGCTTGACGATCGAGGAGGTGCAGATCAGCGCCAGCGGCACCACGATCGGCAGGAACGAGACGAAGGCGCCGGGCAGCCGGCCGTAGCTCTCGCGCAGCTCCTCGTAGGACTGCCGGGTGAGGTCGTCGTCGTTCTCCGCGGGCAGCGGCGTGAACTCCTTGCGGGAGAACGTGCTCGCGAAGACCAGGCCGGCGACGGCGGCGACGGCGGCCACCGGCAGGCCCAGGGCGATGATCATGCCCAGGTTGTCGGAGACGCCGAGGTTCTCGGCGGCGGCCAGCGGGCCCGGGGTCGGCGGGACCAGGGTGTGCGTGGCGTACAGGCCGGTCATCAGCGCGATCGAGGTGGCCAGGGTGGACACGCCGGTGCGCAGGGTCACGGCCTTGCGCAGCGAGTTGAGGATGACGTAGCCGGAGTCGCAGAACACCGGGATGGAGACGATGTAGCCGATCAGGGACATCGTCAGGTTCGGGAAGCGGGTGCCGAGCACCTTGATCAGCGCCTCGGCCATCGCGATCGCGGCGCCGGAGCGCTCCAGGATCACGCCGATCATGGTGCCGAACAGGATCACCAGGCCGATGTTGCCCAGGGTGTTGCCGAAGGCGGTCGTCACGGTGGTGACGACCTCGCCCATCGGGATGCGGTAGGCGAAGGCCCCGATGAGGGCGGCGCCGATGAGCGCGAGGAAGGGGCTGACCTTCCAGCGCGCGGTGACGAGCACGATGGCCGCCACCAGGACGAGGAGGATGAGCAACGAGGTCACGGTCGGTGTTCCTTAGGCGTGCGGGGATGCGAAGTGGTGGGCGAGGAGCCGGCAGCAGTTGGAGGTCGTCCACTCGATGTCGGCGAGGACCTCCTCGCTCATCCGTTCCAGGGTGCGGGGGCCCCGGGCGGTGGAGAAGGCGGCGGTGACGCCCGACCGCCGGAGTTCCTCGGGGGTGACCGAGACGTCTCCGGCGATGACCACGACGGGGCGTCCCGCCGGGGCGAGGCGGCGGACGGCGTCGACGACCTTGCCGCCCAGGGACTGGCCGTCGAACCGGCCCTCCCCCGTCAGGACGAGGTCGGCGGCGGCCATGAGGCGTTCGGCGTCCAGGACGTCGGCGACCATGCGGGACCCGGGGACGACCTCGGCGCCCAACAGCGCCGTGAGCGGGGCGGGCAGGCCGCCCGCCGCCCCCAGGCCGGGGCGGTCGCGGACGTCCTCGCCGGTGGCCTGCGCGAGGACCTCGGCCAGGCGGTCCAGCCCGGCGTCCAGAACGCGCACGTCGTCGGGGCCGGCGCCCTTCTGCGGCCCGAAGACCGCGGCGGCCCCCCGGTCGCCGACGAGGGGGTTGGTGACGTCGCAGGCGATGCGCCAGCGTACGGCCCGGGCGCGCGGATCGAGCCCGGAGGTGTCCAAACGGTCCAGTTCGGTGAGGCTCCCGCCCCCGTCGGGGAGTTCCCGCCCGTCCCGGTCCAGCAGGCGCGCGCCGAGCGCGCGGAGCAGGCCGGTGCCGCCGTCGGTGGTGGCCGACCCCCCGATGCACAGGAGGATCTCCTCGACCCCGGCGTCCAGCAGAGCCGTGACCAGGGGGCCGATGCCCCGGGTGGTGGCGGTCAGCGGGCGCAGGGGCACGTCGGAGACCAGGGGCAGGCCGTTGGCCTCGGCCGCCTCGATGACCCCGGTCCGGCCGTCCGGGGACAGGCCGTAGCGGGCCCGTACCGGTCGGCCGAGGGCGTCGGTGGTGTCCACCGTGAGCGCCTCGGCGCCCCAGGCTCCCAGGAGCGCGTCGAGGGTCCCCTCTCCCCCGTCCGCGAACGGGAGGGTGTGGACGGTCGCCTCGATGCCCGCGGCGCCGAAGGCGTCGCGGACGCCCCTCTCCATGGCCGCCGCCACGTCCACGGCCCGGGCGCTGCCCTTGAAGGAGTCCGGGACGATGGCGACACGGACGGGAAAGTCCTGGTCATGTACCTGCAACGCGTTGGACATGTCGGAGAGCCTAAGAAGAAACCCCGTGCGATTCGACGTCGTCTCGCCCAGACTTCCTGTGACTTCTTGTTCAGTCTGTGTGCGAAACGCACAAGGCTTCACGCGCGTAGAGAGCCATCTGCAACGCGGCCAGGTGGTCGGCGCGGCGGATGTCCGCCCCCGTGGTCGCGCGGATCCGCTCCACCCGCTGGAGCAGCGTGTTGCGGTGGACGTACACCGAGTCCGCCGCCGCCTGCATGGAGGTGGTCGTCGCCACCGCCAGCAGGGTGCGCCGCTGCGCCTCGCTCAGCACCGACGCGCGCCCGGCCAGGTGCTCCAGGCTGCGCCGGGGCAGGTGGGCCACGGCCACGGCGATGTCGCGCGACCACGGCTCGGTGTCCCCCAGGACCGGGATGAGCCCGGCGTAGCGGCACAGCGCCCGCGACTCCTCGGCGTGGGCCAGCAGCGCCTCGACGTCGTCGGTGGGCTCGGTGGCGGTGTGCCGGACGCCGGCGGGCAGGGGGAGGTCGGGCGCCGCCCCCGAGCCCACCAGCCACAGGGCGCCGTGCAGCACGGCCGACCGGTGGCCGAGATCGGTGTTGAGCCGGGCCACGGCGGTGTCGGCCAGCGGCGGCGGGGCCGCGGCCGCGTCCGGCCGGGGCGTCCCGGCCGTCCACAGCGCCAGCGACCAGGGCGGGGCCAGCCCCGCGGCGGCCAGCCGGGCCCGGGCCGACTCCGCGGAGGCGGTGCCCGAGGCCAGGGCGGCGATGAGGTCGCGGGCCTCGGTGTGGCGACGGGTGGCGGCGTCCTGCTCGTCCTCCTGCGCGATGAGCAGCTGCACGGTCAGCGCCACCACACGGGCGAGCGGGGCGACCTCCCGGGGGTCGCCGGTGATGCCCACGGCGCCGCGCAGCTCGCCGTCGATGACCAGCGGCTCGTTGGCACCGGGCCGGTCGGAGGTGCCGGGTTCGGGCGAGGTGATGAGGACGGGCCGGCCCTCGGCGATGACCCGCTGGGCGCCCCGGTGCAGGGTGCCGAGGCGTTCGGGGTCCAGGCAGGCGATGATCGTGCCGTGCTCGTCCATCACGTTGATGTTGTGGCTGATCGTCGGTGCGATGAGATCGACCACCCGCTGGGCGAGTTCCCCGCTCAACGGCGTCCGGCCGGCGTTTTCTGCCATGGCCACCAGGATAGGGAGCCCCGGGACCGGGTCCCGCCCCCCGCGCCGGGGTCCCTACGCTGGCGGGATGGAGTCCACCGGGTGCGGCCACCTGACGGCCCGACTGCCCTCCCCGCTGGAGGAGGTCCGCGACCCCCGGCTGCACGGGGTGCGGCTGCTGCTCAAGCGTGAGGACCTCATCCACCCCGAGGTGCCCGGCAACAAGTGGCGCAAGCTCCACCGCAACCTGGTGCGGGCGCACGAAGCCGGGGCCACGACCCTGCTGACCTTCGGCGGCGCCTACTCCAACCACATCCGGGCGGTGGCCGCCGCCGGCCGGGCCTGCGGGTTCGCGACCGTCGGGGTGATCCGCGGGGAGGAGCACCGGCCGCTCAACCCCGTGCTGGAGTACGCGGCGGCCCAGGGGATGCGGCTGGTCCACCTGGACCGGGCGACCTACCGGGACAAGCACACGCCCGGGGTGATCGCGGGGCTGCGCGAGCGGTTCGGTGACTTCCACCTGCTGCCCGAGGGCGGCAGCAACGCCGAGGCGGTGCTGGGCTGCGTGCCCGTCGCCGCGGAGATCGACACCGGCTTCGACGTGCTGTGCTGCGCCTGCGGCACCGGGGGCACCCTCGCCGGGGTCGCCGCCGGGCTGGGCCCGGGGCGGCGGGCGCTGGGGTTCTCGGTGCTGAAGGGCGGGGGCTTCCTCGCCGACGAGGTGCGGCGGCTCCAGCGGGAGGCGGGGGTGTCCGGCGGGAACTGGGAGATCGAGACCGGCTACCACTTCGGCGGGTACGCCCGGTGTCCGGACGGGCTGCGGGCGTTCATCGACGACTTCCGGGACCGGCACGGGCTGGAGCCGGAGCGGGTCTACGTGGCCAAGATGCTCGCCGGGATCTACGACCTGGCCGCCCGCGGCCGCCTGCGCCCGGGGACCACGGTGGTCGCCCTGGTGACCGGTCCCGCGGAGTTCCGGGCTCAGGCCCCGCCGGTCCAGCCCCCGCGGTTGGAGTAGGACTCGTAGGAGTACCGGGTCCGGCGCTGCCACTCCTCGCCGGTGAAGTCCTCGTAGGCGCGGTCCGGTACGTAGAGCAGCGGTTCGGCCCAGATCGGCTCCTCGGCGTAGGGGACGAAGAGCACCGGGTCGGCCGGCACCCCCTCGTAGGCCGCGCGGCCGTCGGCGACGACCGCCGCGCGGGTGTACAGGAACACGTCGGAGGACAGGTCCTCCCCGTACTCGCGCCGGTCCAGCCGGTACAGGGCCTCGGAGAGCCGCTCGGCGAAGCCGGTGATCATGAACACCGGGCCGCGCGACAGCAGCCCGACGAGGTGGTCGGCCAGGTGGTCGGGGTCCGGACCGGGGGCGGCGGCGCGGCCCTCGTCGATCAGCCGCCAGAAGGTGTCCTCGGTCATGGCCCCGATCCTGCCGGAGGGTTCCGACAGGCCCCGGGGACCGGAGGGCCGGCGGAGGGCGTCGGCGGGCCGGAGGGCGCCCGCGGGCTCACCCCTGTGCGCCGCCCTTGCGCGCGTACGCCTCGCCGTCGCCGTCGCGGTCCAGGGTGTACCCGATCCACTCGCCCACGCGGCGCCGCCAGTCCTCGCGGTCGGCGTCCTCGTGGCGGGCGTGGAACCAGCGGGGCTCGGCCCGGCCCGCCGCGTACTCCGCCAGCATCCCGTCGGCCGCGAACGCCACCGCCACGCCCTCCTCGGCGGTGGACAGCAGCAGGTCCAGGTCGACGGTGCCGTCGGTGTAGCGCAGCGCCCGGTGGAAGCGCGCCCGCCCGGGGTCGCCGGGCAGTCCGCCCCGGGCCGCGTGCCCGCCGCGCCGCTCGAACCCGGCGCTCTCCATCCCCTCCAGCAGGCGCTCGTGCAGCGGCAGCGGGTGGACGTGCACCGGGTCCAGGTCGCCCTCGTCGAGGGCGTCGTCTATGACGACGTCGGTGCGCAGGCCCAACTCGACCCCGGCCAGGTCGGTCCCGTCCAGGCGGGTCGGCGGCGCGGCCCAGGGGACCCGGTAGGCGAACGGCACGACCAGCCGCCGCTCCGCGTCCAGGGTCATCGCGCCCATGAGGGGCACCCGGGCGAACTCCGACTCCTCGCCGTCGCCGAAGCGGGCGACGAGGACGTGCGCCACCTCGGCGATCTCCCAGTCCAGCTCGCCCCCGGTCAGCTCCAGGCGCCCCTGGAGCAGCTCGCCGGGCCGCCGGTGCGGGTCGTCCAGCACGGTGTCCACCTTGGGACATCCGGTCCCGAGTACCGAGAGGAGGTACCTGAAGACCATGACGCGTCCTTCCCGGAGAGCGGCGGAGGCCGCCTCGCGGCCCGGAACCCGGCTCCCTCGCAAGGGTCAACGAGGCCGTACCCGCGGCGGGTTCCCGAACGGCCCGGACCGGCCGCGGCCCGTGCGGTCCGTGGGGTCGGCGCGGCCGGTGCGGACCGCGCGGCCGGTGCGGTCCGCGGGGCCGGTGCGGTCCGCGGGGCCGGTGCGGTCGGTGTGGACCGTGCGGCCCATGGGGTCGGTGCGGACCGCGCGGCCCGTGGGGCCGGTGCGGACCACGCGAGCTGTGGGGTCGGTGCGGCAGGCGCTGCCCGTACGGCCGGTGCGGCCCGTGGGGTCGGTGTGGTCCGTGGGGTCGGTGCGGCCCGGGCGGACCGTGTGGCCGGTCCGGGGCCGGTCACGCGGCGGCCGCGGACTCCCGGAGCCGGTCCCGCCGAGCCCCGAGGACGACCAGCAGGCCCGCCACGGCGCCCAGGAAGTAGGGCGACGGCACGAGCAGGACACCGCCGGCGACACACCACGCCGCGGTCCCCCAGCCCACCCACGAGGGGACGGGCACCCCGCGTCCGACCAGGTGCCGGATCAAGGCCCCCAACAGGACCAGGGGGACGGAGAAGCTCCCCGGACCGGCCCAGAAGGTGAGCGAGTTCTGCAGCTGCGCCGCCGTCGGCTCCGCGCCGCCCCCGAGGTCGAGCGGGACGGCCGCCCACAGGCCCCGTTCCGCCCAGGCCGCGATGACGGCGCCGTCGACGAACGCCAGCAGGGCCAGGTGTCCGACGCCCAGCACGATCATGATGCCGCTCCCCCAGAGCAGCGGCGCCCTCCCGGTCCGCGCGTTCCGTCCCGCCTCCGGTGCCGTGTCCATGCCCTGCTCCGTTCGCTCCGCCGTGTCCTGTTCCGCCCGCCCGCTCATGCCGGCCCTCCGTTCCGCTCGGCCCAGGCCCGCTCCCAGCCGCGGGTCAGCGCCGGGTAGACGATGAGGTGCCGGAAGGGCGCGATGGCCGCCATGTACAGCCGCCCGAACCGGCCGTTGGGTTTGACGAGGACGGCCATCAGCAGCTCGTGGTCGCCGTCGGCCCCGCGCGCCCAGCCCAGGTGCATCAGGGTGTGCACGGTCCGGTTCGCCAGCTCGCGGACGGCCTCGGTGTCGGTCTCGTAGACCGCCTTCAGGGGCATGTCGTCCCGGTCCTCCCCCCGAGGCGCGGCGAGCAGGTCGGCGGGGAGGCGGTCGCGCAGCGAGGGGACCCGCCCGCCCACGCCCGACCCCGGGTCGTCCCAGCCCAGGAGCCCGCCGAGCCGCCACCGGACGGCGAACAGGAACCGCGCCGCCGAGGGCATCCGGCCGATCCCGCCGGACGAGCGGATCGCCTCCACCGCGGCGCGGAAGTCGCCGGGGCCCGCTCCGGGGGTGCGGAACGCCCACACGTCCTCGACCTCGAAGTCCGGGGCCAGCTCGTGGATACGCCAGGGGTGTGCGGTGTGGTCGGAGATCGTACGCCGGGCCATGGCGGCCCCCCGTTCTATACGCAGCCGTATATCTCTTTTGTACGGTACCGTACACATCATGAGCACGACATCCCGGGGGTGGTGAGAAGGTGCCGCCCACCGCCCGCACCCCGCGCGGCCGCTGGATCGAAGCAGGACTCGACGCCCTCGCCCGGGGCGGCCCGGACGCGGTCCGGGTCGAGGCCCTGGCCGCCGGGCTCGGCGTGACCAAGGGCGGGTTCTACGGGTACTTCGACGGTCGGCCCGCCCTGCTCGCCGAACTCCTCGACGAGTGGGAGCGCCGCTGCACCGGCGACGTCCTGGCCCGCGTCGAGGCCGAGGGCGGGAGCCCCGCCGAGAAGATCCGCCGCGCCGGGCTGCTGACCTTCACCGACGAGCTGCACCGGATCGACCTCGCCGTCCGGGAGTGGGCCCGCCAGGACCCGGCGGTCGCCGAGCGGCTGCGCCGGGTCGACAACGTCAGGATGGACTTCCTGCGCACCATGTTCGCGGGGTTCATCGACGACCCGGACGAGGTCGAGGCGCGCTGCACCCTGGCGTTCGCGCTGGCGATCGGCCGCCACTTCATCGCCGTGGACCACCCGGGCCGCACCCACCGCGAGGCGATCGTGCTCGCCGGGGACCACCTCCTGCGCCCCTGAGCCGTTTCGTCGCCGCCCCGGAGTAGCCTCCCCCCATGGTGGAGACCCCTGTCCTGGACTGGCTGCTCGACTCCGACCCGAGTCTGCGCTGGCGCGTGGAGCGCGACCTCGCGCGCGCCCCGGAGGAGGTGTGGCGGGCCACCCGCGCCCGGGTCCCGCACGAGGGCTTCGGCGCGGCGCTGCTCGCCCGCCAGGACCCCGACGGCCTGTGGGCGGGCGGCGCCTACTTCCCCGCGGACGCCTCCCGGGACGAACCCGGCCAGCCCTGGACGGCCACCACCTGGTCGCTCAACGCCCTGCGCGAATGGGGCGTGGAGCCCGGCGCGCTGCGGCCGGACACCGCGGGCCTGCTGGCGCGCAACGCCCGCTGGGAGTACGAGGGCCTTCCGTACTGGAGCGGCGAGGTCGACGCCTGCATCAACGCCTACACCCTGGCCAACGGCGCCTGGCTGGGCGCCGACGTGTCGGCGATCGCCGACTGGTTCCCCCGGCACCGGCTCGCCGACGGCGGCTGGAACTGCATGTGGGTGGAGGGGGCGACCCGCTCCTCGTTCCACTCCACGCTGAACTCCGTGCGGGGCATCCTCGACCACGAGGTCCGCACCGGCGGCACCGCCGCCCTGCGCGAGGCCCGGCACGCGGCTCAGGAGTACCTGCTCGAACGCGCCCTGTTCCGGCGGCTGTCCACCGGCGAGCCGCACCCGTGGGCGACGCACCTCGCCTACCCGTTCCGCTGGCACTACAGCGTGCTCAGGGCCGTCGACCACTTCCGCGCGGCGTCCCTGCACGAGGGCACCGCGCCCGACCCGCGGCTGGCCGAGGCGGTCGGGCTGATCCGCGCCGCCCGCGACGCCGACGGCACCTGGCACCAGCGGCAGCGGTACGAGGGCCGGGTGTGGTTCGAGGTGGACGCCCCGCCGGGCGAGCCGTCCAGGGGACTCACCTTCCACGCCCTGCGCGTCCTCGACTGGTGGGACACCGCACGGGAGTAGAGGACCGGACCTGACCTCTTCGCCTGCGAGGGTGGTCCCAGGCCGCGGGGGACGCGGCGTCCCGGCGCGGGCCGGGAGGGACGCACGGAGGTACACGCCATGACCGTTCTGGACGACCGGGCGCTCAACCGCGCCTCGCTCGCCCGGCAGGGCCTGCTCGAACCCTCCGACCGGTCGGCCCTGGACATGGTGTCCCACCTGTGCGGGCTCCAGGCCCAGGAGCCGCAGGAGCCGTTCGTCGGCCTGTGGTCCCGGCTGCGCGGGTTCGAGGCGCCGGCGCTGTCGGACCTGCTGGCCGGACGCCGCGTGGTGCGGCTCCCCCTCATGCGCCGCACCATCCACCTGATGGTCGCGGAGGACGTGCTGGCCTGGCGCTCCCGGTTCGACACCATGCTGCGCCAGAAGGTCACCGGGGTCTACCGCCGGGAACTCGACGGCGTGGACCTGGACGAGCTGGAGGCCGCCGGCCGGGCGGTGCTGGCCGACGGTGAGCCCCGCACCACGGCCGAACTCGTCGACGCGGTCATCGACCGCTGGCCCGGCGGGCACCGGCGGGCGCTGGGCGAGATGCTGGTCTCCGCGCTGATCCCGCTCGTGCAGACCCCGCCGCGCGGGCTATGGCGCACCAAGGGGGGAGTGCGGGTCGCGCTCCTGTCGGACTGGACCGGTCGCGAGCCCGCCCCCCACGACCCCGACGGCACCGACCCGGTCGGTCGGGAGCTCGTGCGGCGCTACCTCGCCGCCTACGGGCCCGCCACCTCCAGCGACCTGCGCGCGTGGTGCGGTGTGGCCGGGCTGCCCGCCGCGGTGGCCGCGGTCCGCGACGAGCTGGTGTCCTTCCGCGACGCGAACGGCCGCGAGCTGCTGGACCTGCCCGGCGCCCCGCTGCCCGACCCCGACACCACCGCGCCGGTGCGGTTCCTCCCCGCGTTCGACAACGCCGTCCTGGGCTACCAGTACCGCGGCCGGATCATCGACGACGAGCACCGCGGCCTGTCCGTGGCCGGCGAGCGCGTGGTGCTGGTGGACGGCCGGGTCACCGCGACCTGGACGAGCAGGGACGACACCGTGTCCGTCGCCCCGCTGCGCCCGCTCACCGCGGCGGAACGGGACGCCGTCGCCGAACAGGCCGAGGAGCTGTCGGCGTTCCTGTCCGACGGCGGGTCTCGCCGCGTGCGTATCGACGGCTGAGCCCCGGGGGGGGTAGGGCGGGGTGGGGTGGGGTGGGAGGGTCCCGGGTGGGATCGGGGTCTCGGAACGGGGGGAAGCCTCGGATCCGGGGGAGGTCTCAGGTCCGGGGAAGGGCTCGGTGCGAGGGGGTTCGCCGAGCCCTGTATTCGAGCGGGGCCTCGGGACGGGGGCCTCGGGTCCGGGTGGGACCGGGGCCTCAGGACCGGGGGAAGTACGCGTCCGTGAAGGCGTTGCGGAACTTCCCCTCCGGGTCGAACCGCTCCAGCAGCCCTGCGAAGTCCGCGGCCCGTTCGTAGGAGGCGGCGACGTCCGCCGGGGACAGGGTGCTGAGCTTGCCCCAGTGCGGTCGCGCCCCCAGGGGCGCCAGGCGCTCCTCCACCGCCGCCAGCACCGGGGCCACCGCCTCCGGCATCCGCCGCCAGGTGAAGTGGAACGCCACCGAGTCGCGGCCGTACGCCGGGCTGAGCCACAGGTCGTCGGCGCGCACCGTGCGCACCTCGGAGATGTGCAGCACCGGGGCGATCCGCTCCCCCAGGCCGCGCAGGGCGGCGAAGCCCTCGGCGGCCGCCGCCCGCGGCAGGTAGAACTCGGACTGCAGCTCCTCCCCCGCGCTCGGCGCGAACCCGGACCGGAAGTGCGGCAGCCGCTCGGACCAGGGGCCGACCGCGCCCAACTGCTCGGTGGCCGGCCCGGCGGGCATCCCCGGGACCGGGTGCTGCGGGGTGTCCGCGGGCCGCCCTCCCGCCCAGGAGCCCTCCGGGTCGCCCACGCGGTGCTTGAGCCAGACCCGGCCGACGCCCCCGCTCCAGTCGGTGAACAGGCTGACGCTGTACGCGGCGCCGAACACCGCGTCGAAGTCGGCGGCGGCCTCCGCGAGCGGCACGTCGAGGCGCACCCGCTGGGACACCTCGAAGGCCGGTTCGACCTCAAGGGTGAGCCGGGTGACGACGCCCAGCGCCCCCAGGGCCACCACCGCTCCCGGGAACACCTCCGGGTCGGTCTCCCGACCCAGCCGCACGGTCTCCCCGCCGGGCCCCAGGAGTTCGAGCCCGCGCACCGCGGCGGCCAGGCAGCGCAGCCGGTCCCCGGACCCGTGGGTGCCGGTGGCGCAGGACCCCGCCACCGAGATGTGCGGCAGCGAGGCCAGGTTGGCCAGGGCGAACCCCTGCCGGTGCAGCTCCGCGGCGAGTTCGGCGTAACGGGTTCCGGCGGAGACGGTGACGGTGGCGGCCCCCGGGTCCACGTCGATCTCCCGGGGTAGGCCGTCCAGGCACACCAGGTCGTGGTCGGAGTCGGCGACCCGGTTGAAGGAGTGGCCGCTGCCCAGCGCCCGGATCCGGGGGGTGTCGCGGACCAGGGCGCGCAAGGCGTCGGGGTCGGCGGGCCGGTGGATGCGGGAGCTGGCGTAGGTGAGGTTCCCGGCCCAGTTGCGGACCGGAGCGGGTGGGGTGGACGGGGCGGGCGGGGTGGGTGGGACGGGCGGGGTGGACATGGGCCCTCCTGGGGGTGCGGCGGGAGCCCACGCTACCGAACCGGGCCCTGTTCCGGGGGCCTCACCGCCTCCCATCCGCTTTTTCGATCGCTGGAATGAAAAAAGGATATTGGACGCGTCCGGAGGTTCCCCGGGATGCTGGTCACGGAAATTCGGAAAAGGAGAAAGGGAATCGGCGTGCAGGAGAAGAGGACCGTTCTGGTGACGGGCGCGACCGGCGGCCAGGGCGGCGCCGTCGCCCGCGCCCTGCTCGACCGCGGATGGGGCGTGCGCGCCCTGGTCCGCTCCCCGGAGGCCCCCGCGGCCCGGGCCCTGGCCGCGCTGGGCGCGGAGCCGGTCGTCGGCGACCTCGACGACCCGGGGTCGCTGCGCGCGGCGGCCCGGGGCGCGCACGGGGTCTTCAGCGTCCAGCCCTGCGACCTGGCCGACCCCGACCCGGCCACGGAGGTGCGCCGGGGCCGGAACGTCGCCGACGCGGCGGCCGCGGCGGGGGCCGCCCACCTGGTCTACACCTCGGCCGCGGCCGCCGGGCAGGGGTCGGGGGTGGCGCACTTCGAGAGCAAGGCGGAGATCGAGGCGTACGTGGAGTCCGCGGGGGTCCCGGCCACGGTGCTGCGCCCGGTGTACTTCATGGAGAACTGGCGGTACGCGCTGCCGCGGCCGGGCCACGGGGGCGGGGAGTCGGTGGGAGCTGGGGAGCGGGTGGTTGTCGGGGAGCAGGGGGAGCAGGTGGCCACCGGGAAGCGGGTGGGGGCCGGCTCGGCCGCCGGGGAGCGGGTGGAGACCGGCGAGCGGGTCGTGCCGGCCGCCCTGGACGCGGAAACCCCGCTCCAGCTGATCGCGCTCGCCGACATCGGGCGGATCGCCGCGGCGGTGTTCGGGGCACCCGCCGAGTTCGCCGGCCGCCGGATCGACATCGCCGGGGACGAGCTCCCGGTGCGGCGGATCGCCGAGCTGTTCGCCGCGGCCGACGGCGTTCCGACGCGCTTCGAGCGGCTGCCCGACGCCGAGTTGCGGGAGCGGAGCCCGGAGGTCGCCAAGATGTACGCGTGGATCAACGGCAAGGGGTTCCGGGCCGACCTCGCCGCACTGCGGGCCCGGCACCCGGGGCTGCTGACCCTGGAGGCGTGGCTGCGCACCCGCTGACGCCTGTGTGGGCTGTGGGCGCGGGTGCGGGCCGTGGGCGCGAGCGCGGGTGCGCTGACGGGGCCGGAAGGTGGGCCCGCCCGGCGGGACCGAACGGCAGGGCCGGAAGGTGGGACCGGCCGGAGGACCCGCCTGACGGGTCCGAACGGCAGGGCCGGAAGGCAGGACCGGAAGGAGGACGCGCCCTGCGGGTCCGGACGGTGGGTCCGGGCAGCGGTCCCGGTCGGCGAAACCGGAAAGCGGACCCGGACGGCGGGTTCAGTCCGTGGCCGCGCCGGCGGTGTCGATGATGTCGAGGAAGGCGCGGGCCGCGGGCGTGGCCCCGGTCCGCGCCCAGACGACATACTCCACGCGCCCCGTCGCGTCGGTGACCTCCAGGGTGGTCACCCCCGTCAGCTGCGGCACGTAGGCGGCGGGCAGCAGCGCCACCCCCAACCCCTCCCCGACCAGCCTGGCCATGTACTCGGCCGAGCTCACCTCGAACGCGACGTCGCGGTCCAGGCCCGCGGCCTCGAAGGCCTGGTCGGACTGGACGCGCCCGGCCGTTCCGGCGGGCATGTCGACGAACACCTCGTCGACCAACCGCTCCAGGCTCACCTCCGTCCCCTCGGCCAGCGGATGGTCGGGGGCGACCACTGCGACGTGCCGGTCCCGGCCCAGCTCGCGGACGTTGACGCCCTGGGGCCGGGCGGTGGTGGGCAGCCCCAGGAAGGCCACCTCGATCTCACCCGCCTTGACCTGTTCGACGAGGTCGTCGCTGGCGCCCACCCGCAGGCCGATGCGCACCTGCGGGTACCTGCGGCGGAAGTCGCGCAGGGCACGGGGGACGTCGACCGCGGCGACGGTGGGGATCAGGCCCACCTCCAGCGGCCCCCGCACTTCGCCGACGGCGGCGGCGACCTCCGCCGCCGCGCGTTCGGCGGCCTCCAGGCAGCGGCGGGCCTCGGGGAGGAAGGCCGCCCCGGCCGCGGTCAGCCGCACCCGGCGGCTGGTGCGCTCGAAGAGCCTGGCCCCCAGCTCCCGCTCCAGCCGCGCGACCTGGTGGCTGAGCGCGGACTGGGCGACCAGGCAGCGTTCGGCGGCCCGGGTGAAGCTGTTGGTCTCGGCGATGGCGACCACGTAGCGCATCTGCTGGAGTTCCATGGCGGTAGCGTACGGCCGCCGCGGGGCCGGTCTCCGCGGCGGCCGTGGGGCCCCGGCCGGGGACGGTGGAGCCCGGGACGGCGGGGGCTCAGCCCCGGCGCCGTGGGGCGAGGGCGACGAGCAGGCCCAGGGCGACCAGGCCGGCCCCCAGCAGGCAGGCCCCGGTCCAGTGGGCGTTCACCCAGACCACGGGGACGAGCGCCCCGCCGACGGCACCCCCGGCGAAGAACAGGGTCATGAAGACGGCGTTGATCCGGCTGCGCGCCTGCGGCCGCAGCTCGTAGGCGGTGGTCTGGGAGGCGTTGAGCACCGCCGTCTGGCCCGCGTTGAGCAGGACCAGGCCCACGAGCAGCCAGGCGATGCCGCCGTTCTGGGCGGGGAGCATCACGGCCCACCCCGTGGCCGCCAGCACCAGCCCGGTGACCAGCACGGCGCGCGGGTGGCCGCGGTCGACCAGGCGTCCGGCCAGCGGCATGGCCAGGGGGCCGATCACGCCGATGAGGCCGACCAACCCGATGACCGCGGGCGTCCAGCCGTAGGGGGCGTCGACCAGGAGCAGGGTCACGACGGTCAGGTGGACGGTGAAGGAGGCCATGGCCAGCGCGGCGGTCGCGATGGGTCGGCGCAGCGCGGGCAGGTCGACCAGCAGGGCCGCGGTGGAACGCCACAGGCGCAGCGGGCGCGTGGCCTCGCCGCGGTCGCCCCCGCCACCGGGCAGGACCCGCCAGACGACGGCGGCGACGGCCAGGAGCAGGACGGCGGTGACCCAGTAGACCGTCCGCCACCCGGCGAGTTCGGCCACCAGGCCGGAGGCGGCCCGGCCGACCAGGCCGCCGGCGAGGACCCCGGCCATGACGACGCCGATGTCGCGGGCCCGGCGGTGCGGCGGGGCCAGTTCGGCGGCGAAGGGGACGAGGACCTGGGCGCCGACGGAGGTGACGGCGGCCAGGGCGGTGGCGGCGAGGAGCAGCCACCCGGTGGGCGCCGCGCCCGCCAGGGCCAGGAGGAGCCCGGTGGCCGCGAGCAGGGTCGCGGCCAGGCCGCGCCGCGCGTAGCGGTCGCCGAGGGGGACCAGCAGGCCCAGGCCGACCGCGTAGCCGACCTGGGCCGCGGCGACGGTGAGGCCCGCGGTGGTCGTCGACATGCCCAGCTCCGAGCCGAGCAGGCCCAGGAGGGGCTGGGCGAAGTAGTTGCCCGCCACGGACAGGCCCGCGGCCACGGCCATGACCGGGAGGGCGGAGGAGGTGGTGCGGCGGCGTTCGCGGCCGGCCGCATTCTGTCCGGAGACGGAAAGGGGGTTCGTCATGTATTCATGGTCGGCGCGCGAATCCCGGGCGTCCAATGCATTCTTTTCATGGGATCCATCGTGATCCGTGATGCATGTCTCCGGCACGCTTTTCTGTTGGAATACATCGACCCGTGAAGGGCTTCGGAAAAAGCGTTCCCCCTCAGGGGACGTCGAATTCGACCAGTGGGTGTGTGCGGCCTTCACCCCCAGAGCTGAGGTGCGCGGTTCTTCTCCCCCCACCCCCTGGGGCTTGGGGCTGTGGGTACGTGCGGCCTTCGCCCCCGGGGGGGGGCTGAGGTGTGCGGTCCGGTGCCCGGTTTGGGACCGGGCTTCCGGGTACGTGCGGCAACGCCCCCTGGGGCGGGGGTCGCGGTCCTTCCTCCCCAACCCCCCTCTGGCTGATGTCGCGGGTGTGTGCGGCTTTCACCCCCCAGAGCTGAGGTGTGCGGTCCTGTGCCCGGTCTGGGGCCGGGGGCGCGGGTACGTGCGGCTTTCACCCCCGCTCCCGTCCGTACCGCGGTCACGTGCGGGAGTAGGCAACAGCGTGGAGCCCCCGCACCGCCGCCGGCGCCCCCAACCTTTCCAGGCGGTGCGGGTGTGCGCGCTCCGCGTGCACCCGGCTCCGGCAGTCACACCCCCACCACCCCGGGCGGGAGCCCAACGATTCCCCCTGGTGGTCTGCCGGACACCGACTGCGGCCGGGGCCGGGCCCACCCGGTGCGGACCGCCGTTTCCAAGCGGCCGGCCTCTTGGAAACCTACAACTACCTCGGCGAAGACCCCCTGGGGTCAGGGGCCCCACTGGCCTGACACGGCTGTGGCGGGCCACACCGGTCGGGTGGGGAACCCCCTGCGGCGGAGGAGGTGCGATGCCCTCCGGCTATGGCCGGCCCCGGGTGGGGCCCTTCAGGGGGTGGGAGGCTGCGATGGCTTCCGGGGGTGGCCGGCCCGCCCCGGTCGGGTGGGAAAGCCTCTGGGGCTGGGGTTTCCGGTCGGGTGGGGAACCCCTGGGGTGGGTTCGAAGGGGGGCGAATGTGACAGGGTGCACTCAGTGCGTCGTTGCACTCAGTGCATTGCGGTGTTTAGCGTGGAACAGTGAACGATCGGCCCATTCCACCCGCTACCGGCCGGCGCGAGGCACTGAAGTCCCGCCACCGCCGGGCCATCATCGACGCCGCGGCCGCGCTGGCGGCCGAGCGGGGGGACACCGGCTTCACCGTCGACCAGCTCGCCGAGCGCGCCGACGTCTCCCGGCGGACGGTGTTCAACCACTTCCGCTCGCTGGACGACATCCTCCTGGAGGTGTTCGGCCGGATGCTGGAGGAGATCGTCGACGGCATCGGCGCCAACCTCGACGCGGCACCCGACGGCGGTGACGCGAACATCTTCGACTCCCTGGCCGACGCCATCCGCGGCACCGACCTGCTCACCCCCATCACCCGCCTCAAGCGCTTCGTCGAGCAGGGCCACGGCACGCCCTCGGCCGGCCGCGCCGCCCTGTTCGAGCGGGCGATGACCGACGTGGGCACGCGGTTGTCGGCGATCGTGATGCGCCGCCACCCGCAGGCCGACCCGCTCACGGTCGACCTCATGTGCGGCGCGATCATCGGCGGCGGCTCCGTCGTCGTGGAGCACTGGCAGCGGATCACCGGGGGGGTCGTCGACGACGGCTCCCGCCGGGTCTGGTCCGAACTGCTGGAGCGCATCCTCACCGTCACCCGCGACGGCTACGGCACGGCCTGAGCGCGTCCGCGCTCCCCATCGGCCCCTTTTCTGTGAAGGCACACTCAATGGCTGAACTCCTCTACAGACTCGGACGGGCGTGCGCGCACCGCGCACGCACCGTCATCGCCGTCTGGCTGGCACTGCTCATGGCGTCCGGCGCCGCGTTCTTCCTCTTCTCCGGTGAGCTGGAGGGCGGCTTCTCCATCCCCGGGACGCCCACCGACGAGGTGAACCAGCTCCGCGCCGCGGAGTTCTCGGACCTGGCCGGCGGCTCGGGGGCCGCCATCTACCAGACCGAGGACGGCTCGGAGTTCACCGAGGAGCAGCGCGAGGCGATCGCCGACCGCGCCGAACAGGTCGCGGAGGTCCCCGGGGTCGCGGACGCGGTCGACCCGTTCGCCACCGAGGCCGAGCGCGCCGAGGGGGTCCGGGAGCTCGAGGAGAACCGCGAGGAGATCGAGGCCGGACAGGCCGAGCTCGACGCGGGCCGCGAGGCGGCCGAGGCCGCCGGGATGCTGGAGCAGTCGGAGGAGTTCTTCGACGGCCAGCAGGCGGAGATCGACGCCGGCATGGAGATGATCGAGGGCGGCGAGGCCCTCATGGAGATGTCCTCCGGCGTCGGCATGGTCTCCGAGGACGGCGACACCGCCCAGGTCATGGTCTCGTTCACCGCGGAGCAGATGGACGTCTCCCAGGAGACCCGCGACGCCGTGATGGCGGTCTTCGAGGACCACCCGGTCCCCGGCACCACGGTGGACTTCAACAGCGACCTGGCCCAGAGCCTGCCCGCCCTGTTCGGTCCGGCCGAGGTGGTCGGCCTGGTCGTGGCCGCCGTGGTCCTGGTGGTCATGCTGGGCACCCTGGTGGGCGCGGGCCTGCCGCTGCTGACCGCCCTGGTCGGCGTCGGCATCGCCACCCTGATCGCGATGTCGCTGTCGGGGGTGCTGGAGATGGCGTCGGTGACCCCGATCCTGGGCCTGATGCTGGGCCTGGCCGTGGGCATCGACTACGCGCTGTTCATCATCAACCGCCACCGCCGCCAGCTCAAGCAGGGCGTGGAGGTCGGGGAGTCCATCGGCCTGGCCAACGGGACCGCGGGCAACGCCGTGGTCTTCGCCGGGACGACCGTGCTCATCGCCCTGCTGGGCCTGAACCTGACCGGTATCGGGTTCCTGGGGCTCATGGGCACCATGGGCGCGCTGGCCATCGCCGTCGCGGTGGTCGTCGCGGTCACCCTGGTCCCGGCGCTGCTGTCGCTGCGCGGCGAGCGCATCCTGTCCCGCCGCGAGCGCGCCCGTCTCGCCGAGCGGGCGTCCGGCGGGGCGACCGCGGCGGAGACGGTGCGTCCGATGTCGACCGGCCGGGCGCTGCTGCGGGCCGCCGTCGCCGTGGCCGCCCTCGTGGTGGTCGCCCTGCCCGCCCTCGACCTGCGGCTGGGCATGCCCGACGGCTCCTCCGAGTCCACCGACTCCACCCAGTACCGGGCCTACACGATCGTGGAGGAGGAGTTCGGCGAGGGCGCCAACGGCACCCTGCTGGTGATCGCCCGGCTGACCGGCGGCCCGGACGAGGAGACCGCCGAGCTGAACGCGCAGATGGACCAGATCACGGTCGCCGAGAAGATCTACGACTTCGACGACGTGGCGGCCCTGGCGCCCATCGCGTTCTCCGACGACTTCACGTACGCCGCCTTCCAGGTGGTCCCGGTCGAGGGCCCCACCAGCGAGTCCACCGAGCAGCTCGTCCACGACCTTCGCGAGCTGGAGCCCATCAAGGGCACCGGGACGCTCGGCGTCGCGGGCGTGGCCAGCGGCAACATCGACATCTCCGAGACCCTCAACGACGCGCTGCCGACCTACCTGACGGTGGTCGTGGGCATGTCCCTGGTGATCCTGCTGCTGGTGTTCCGGTCGGTGTTCGTGCCGGTCGTGGCCACGCTCGGGTTCATCCTGTCGTTCTTCGCCTCGCTCGGCGGCGTGGTGGCCGTCTACCAGTGGGGGTGGCTGGGCGGCCTCATCGGGCTGGAGAACAGCGGGCCGGTGCTGAACTTCCTGCCGACGATCCTGGCCGGGATCCTCTTCGGCCTGGCGATGGACTACATGCTGTTCATCGGGACGGGCATGCGCGAGGCGTACGTGCACGGCGCGCCCTCCCGCACCGCCGTGGTGCAGGGCTTCCGGGCCGGGCGCTCGGTGGTGACGGCCGCGGCGATCATCATGATCTCGGTGTTCGGCGGGTTCGTGTTCTCGCACTCGGTGATGATCAGCTCGATCGGGTTCGCCCTGGCCTTCGGCGTGCTCATCGACGCGTTCGTGGTGCGGATGCTGCTGGTGCCCGCGCTCATGCACCTGGCCGGCGACGCCGCCTGGTGGCTGCCCAGGTGGCTCGACCGGCTGCTGCCCGACATCGACGTGGAGGGCGCCGCCCTGGAGACCCGCCACCTGCACGCCGGTGAGGGCGGTGAGGAGCCGGGCTCCGAGCGGGAGCCGGCGGACAGCGCCGCGGTCCGCGGCTGACCTGCGAAGCCGAACGGCCCGGACATGCCCCGCGGGGCGTGTCCGGGCCGTTCGTCGCGGGGCGGTCAGGCGGGGACGCGCCTGCGGCCCACGAGGAACCACAGCGCGGACCCGATGAAGGGGGCGACGACCACGAGGACCAGCCACACGAGCTTCATTCCGCCGTCGGTCCGGGAGGCGATGATGCTGATCACCGCGGCGACGACGAACACGACCGCGGCCGCCGCCACCAGCAGTGCGGCGGTGAGTCCGAACGCGGCCAGCGCCGTCTCGCCGGGGAGCGCCTGTGCCAGGGTGAGCATGTCCATGTCCCTTCCCTTCCGCCCGGCACGACCGCGCCGGAACACCTCCGATGCTAGGTTTCCGGCCCGCGCCGGCACATCCGCCGGCGGAACGCTTCCGGATGTCGCCTTCGGCGGCGCCGAGGGCCCGGGCCGGTGATCTTCGTCGGGGGTCCGGCCGACTTTCGTCGGTGTCGGGGAAACGGCCACACGGGGGTCGACGGGCATTCGCCCGCCGCCGGGCCGCCGTCATCCGGCGTTCACCGGGGTCGCCGACGCTGAGGTGTGCAACGAGACGCCGGGAACGGCCGGTCTCACGGAACGAGCATCCACGGCGGTGGCCCATGCCCTCTCCCGTCCACACCATCATCCAGCTCAGCGACGTCCACATCGTCGGCGCGGGCGAGCCCCTGCACGGCACCCAGGACACGGTCGGCCACCTGGCGGCGGCGCTGCGGTCCGTCGAGGAGGCGGGGATCCCCCTCGCCGCCCTGCTGCTGTCCGGCGACCTCGCCGACGAGGGCGACCCGCGCTCCTACGGGATCCTGCGCGAGGCGGTCGAGCCCGTGGCGGAGCGCCTGGGCGTTCCGGCTCTGTACATGATGGGCAACCACGACGAGCGCGGTGCGCTGCGCGCGGGCCTGCTGAACGAACCCGGATCCGACGCGCCCCTGTACTACGTCCACCGGATCGGCGGCCTGCGGATCATCGTCCTGGACAGCACGGTGCCCGGCCACCACCACGGCGAGCTCGGGGAGGAGCAGCTGGAGTGGCTGCGCGAGGAGCTGGCCTCCCCGGCGCCCGAGGGCACGATCCTGGGCCTGCACCACTCCCCGATCCCCTCGCCGCTGCCCCTGATGGACCCGCTGGGGCTGCGCTCCCCCGAGAAGCTCGCCGACGTCCTGCGCGGTGGTGATGTGCGCATGGTGCTGTCCGGGCACGCGCACCACCCGGCCGCCGGGGCCTTCGCCGGGATCCCGGCGTGGATCTCGGGGGCGCTCGCCTACACGGGCGACGCGCTCGGCCCGGAGAACGTCACCCGCGGGCTGGCCGGATCGGCCTTCACCCGGGTCGACGTGTACCCGGACACGGTGGTGGCCTCCTCCGTCTCACTGGTGCCCGCGGGCACCGAGCCCCTCTACGAGGTCGGCGCCGAGCGGTCGGACGGCTGACCCCGGCCGCCCAGGGACCTTCGGGAACGCCGTCCGGTGTGGCCGGGGGTCGTGAGGCGCCCGGCGGGGTTCCGGAGGAGCGGTCCTCAAGGGAGGCCTGTGGCCGTAGGCCGTCCGTTGAGGACCTTCCGCCACTCGACGGGCGGGCCGAAGCGCGGCGGAGGTCCGAAGAGCACGGCCTAGTAGCGGGCCGCGGGGGAGCGGACCATCAGCCGGCCCTCCACCACGGACGTCTCCAGGACCTCCGGTGCGGCGGTCGCGGGCCCGTGGACGACGCTCCCGTCCTCCACCCGGAACTCGCTCCCGTGCCACGGGCAGCGGATGCACCCGTCGACCAGGTCCCCCTCCGCCAGGGGCGCCCCCATGTGGGGGCAGGCGCCCAGCAGGGCGGACACCGACTCCCCCTCCCGTACCACCACGACGGGGACGCCGTCGGCGTCCGCCCGGCCCGGGCTCCCCTCCGGGAAGCCGTCCAGCGGCCCCAGGTCGCTCCAGCCTTCGGGCACCAGGTCGATCAGGGCGTCGGCGCTGTTGGCGCCGCTCGCCCGGTAGTAGGAGAGGTGCCCGCCGAGCAGGCCGCCCAGGCCCACCGCGCCCGCCCCGGCCAGGCCCAGGGCCACGCCCCAGCCCTCGCGTCCGCGCAGCCGGGACAGCAGGGACACCCCGAAGAGCAGGGTGGCCGCGCCGTTGGCGGCCGCGTGCACCGCCCCTACGCGCCGCTGCCGCTCGTGCAGCCGCGACCAGTCGGCCAGTCCCGCCACCGCGGCAGGGAGGGCGGCGAGGATGCCCGTCCCGATCAGCAGGCGGGACGCGCGCCGGTTCCCGCCCGGCAGCACGTCGAGCAGGACCGCCGCGGTCCAGGTGCCGATCGGCAGGTGCACCGCGATGGGGTGGACGGGGTGCCCGAGCGGTACCCCGTGCAGGAGGTCGCGCGCCTTCCCGGCGGGGAGGCGTTCGGCGATCCCCGCCAGGCGGGAGACCGCCGGGTCCAGGCGGTCCTCGCGTTCGATCCTGCGGATGCGTTCACCGAGTCTCATGGGCGGGCGACTACCCGTTCGGCCGCGCCCCACGCATCAGGTCCCGGGGCCCCGACCGGCACGCCGTTTGCCGGATCCGCCGCGGGGTAGTCGCCGGGCTTGGAAGACGAAGCGGACCGACGAACGGGACGGGAGTTACGCGATGACGAGCCGCGAGCGGCTGATCGACTGGCTCAACGACGCCTACGCGATGGAGCGGTCTCTGGAGGAGACCCTGGAGCGCCACCTCAAGGACGCCGAGGGCGAGCCCGAGGTGCACGCGCGGATCCAGCGCCACCTGGAGGAGACCCGCCGCCAGGCGGAGACGGTCGAGTCCTGTGTGCAGTCGCTGGGCGGGAAGGTCTCCAAGGTCAAGTCCGTCTTCGCCGAGATGATGGGCGCCGTCCAGGGGATGGCGAACAGGCCGGCGAAGGACACCCTGGTCAAGAACTCGCTGGCCGACTACGCGGCCGAGCACTTCGAGATCGCCTGCTACAAGGCGCTCATCGTCGCCGCCCGGGAGCTCGGCGAGGTGGGGATCGCCGAGAGGCTGACCGGCATCCTCCGGGAGGAGGAGGCCATGGCGCGCTTCCTGGAGGAGAAGCTCCCGCACGCCGTCCGCGGCGCGCTCGCCGACGCCGACGCGTAGCCGGGGGTGGGAGGGGCCGCCGTCCGCGGGACGGCGGCCCCTCACCCGTCCCCGTGCTCGCGCAGCATGCGCAGCACGGCCTCCTCCACTCCCCCCTGGGTGGCGAGCTCCCCGGCGCGGACCCCCTCCCCCAGGTCGGGCAGCGCGTCCGCGACCGTCACGCCGCGCTCACCGAGGCGGAAGACCCTGGGGTCGATGTAGGAGTCGCGGGCCACCGCCTCGGTGTTGCCGAGGCGGTGGGCCACCTCGCGGACCACGTGGGCCCGCAGCCCGTCGGACACCCCTCCGCCGTCGGCGGGGCGCGCCACCGCGACGCCGACGGCGGCCAGGACCGTGGCGTGCCAGGTGCGGAACTCCTTGACGGTGTGGTCCTCCCCGGTGATCTCGCGCAGGTAGGCGTTGAGGTCGCCGTCGGCCACGTCGTGCCAGCCGCCCTCCACGCGGTAGGCGAAGAGGTCCTGGCCCGGGGAGCGGGCGCGCTGGAGCGAGGCGACCACGCGGACGACCCCGGGTTCGGAGCACTCGAACCTCCGGCACCGGCCCGCCTTGGCGGGGAACTCGAACACGGCCGTGCCGCGGGTGCGGTGCACGTGCTCGCGCAGCAGGGTGGCCACCCCGTAGGAGTCGTTGCGGGCGGCGTACTCGTCCCCTCCGGCCCGCAGGAGCCCGAGGTCGACCAGCCGGACCGCCGCGGCCAGGACGCGTTCGCGCACCAGGCCGCGCAGGTCCAGGTGGCGGTCCGCCGTCCGCCTGATCCGGGGCAGCGCTTCGGCGAGGCCCAGCATGTCGTCGTACTTGGCCTCCTCGCGCCTGCGCCGCCATTCCGGGTGGTAGATGTACTGGCGCCGCCCGGCGTCGTCGGTGCCGCACGCCTGGATGTGGCCGTCCGGGGAGGGGCAGATCCACACGTCGTGCCAGCCGGGCGGCACGACGAGCCCCTTGATCCGCCGCACCAGTGCCTCGTCGGTCACCGGCTCGCCCCCGGGGCCGTAGTAGCGGAAGCCGCGCCCGCGCCGGACACGCGTGATGCCCGCGGTGCCCGGGTCGCTGCGCTCGATCCCCATGGCGCCCCCTTCGTGCTCCCGGTCCCGTCCCGTGCGGACGGGCCCCGTCGAACCCTGATACCCGCGCCGGGCGCCCAGGACCGCCCGGGAGGCGTGTCCGCTGCGGCGGTCAGTCCCCGCGGGGGGCGCGGAGGCCGGCCAGGAGGATCCCGACCATGCGCTCGGCGTCGTAGTCGGGGTCGGTCTCGGCGCCGGCGCAGAGGTTGCCGATGGCGCGCATCAGCTCGTAGGCGCCGATCCCGGCGGTGAGCTGGCCGGCGTCGGCCGCCGCGCGGAGGATCTCCTCGCAGACGGGCACGAGCCGGTCCAGGAAGGAGGCGTGCAGGGCCTGGAACCCGGCGCTGTCGCCCTGCATGGCGGCGGCGAGGCCGTGTTTGGTGACCAGGAACCCCACGAAGAGCCCCGCCCACTCCACCAGCGCGTCGTGGGGGGTGTCGGCGGTGGCCAGTAGCCGGGGGCCGGCCTCGGCGCAGGCCTCGATCTGGTGGCGGTAGACGGCGGTGACCAGGTCGGCGCGGGTCGGGAAGTGGCGGTAGACGGTGCCCATGCCGACGCCCGCGCGGGCGGCGATCGCGCGCACGGGGGCGTCGACGCCGGACTCGACGAAGACGGCGGCCGCGGCGTCCAGCAGGACCTGCTCGTTGCGCCGGGCGTCGGCCCGCCTGCGCGGCGCTCCGCCGCCCTGTTCCCGGTCCGCCACTGTTCTCCGCCCCTTCTCCGCACGGCCTTGTTAAACGGAGCACTGTTCCGTATATTCAACCGGAGCAACGTTCCGCTTGTTCATTGTGGCACGGACGAGGGCCTCTCCGCCGTGCCCGCCGAAGGGAATCACCATGAGCGGCCCCACCCCGGTCATCTCCGTCGGACCCGTCGTCCTCCCCGCCCCCGGGCGCGGCGTGGACCTGCACGTCCGCGTCTCCGCGCCCGCCACGGGCGACGGCCCCCTGCCGGTCGTCGTCTTCTCGCACGGGTTCGGGGAGTCCATGGACGGCTACGCGCCGCTGGCCGACCACTGGGCCGCGCACGGGTTCGTCGTGGTCCGGCCCACCCACCTCGACTCCCGGAGGCTGGGACTCGCCCCCGACGACCCCCGCACCCCCGAGATCTGGCGCATCCGCGTGGACGACCTCGTCCGGGTCCTGGACGGCCTCGACGCACTGGAGGCCGCCGTCCCCGGACTGGCCGGGCGGTCGGACCGCGGCCGCGTCGCCGTCGCGGGCCACTCCTGGGGAGCTCAGACGGCCGGGACCCTGCTGGGCGCGCGGGTGCTGGACGCCGACGGCGTGCCCGGCGAGGACCTGGCCGACCCGCGGGTCGGGGCGGGCGTACTGCTCGCGGCGGCCGGGCGCGGCGGGGACGACCTCACACCGTTCGCCGCAGAGCACTTCCCGTTCATGAACCCGGACTTCGCCGGGATGGCGACCCCCGCCCTGGTCGTGGCCGGGGACGACGACCACTCACGGCTCTCCGTGCGGGGACCGGACTGGTGGACCGACGCCTACCACCTGAGCCCGGGACGCAAGAGCCTGCTGACACTGTCCGGCGCGCACCACTCCCTGGGCGGGGTGTCGGGGTACGGCGCGGCGGAGACGACCGACGAGTCCCCGGAGCGGGTGGCGCTGCTACAGCGCCTGACCACGGCCTACCTGCGCGACGCGCTCGGCGTCGAGCACGAGTCCTGGAAGCGGGAGTGCGCGGCCCTGGAGGGGTCCCCGCTGGGCCGCCTCGAATCCCGGGGGTGACCGGCGGCCTCACCCCGGCCCCGCGGACCCCGCCGGCTCCGCCGGGGCCGCGGGCGCGCGCCCGCGGGCGAGGGTCCGCAGCAGCCGCTCGGCGGGGCCGTGCCGCCCCGCCCGTTCCAGGGCGGCCGCCAGGGCCACCGACACGAGCCAGGTCGCGACCGCCAGCAGGGCGGCCTGCCACTGCGTGAGGACGCCGCCGAGCCCCAGCCCCCAGGCGCACAGCACGGGCGCGAAGACCGCGGACTGGAACAGGTAGCAGGACAGGGACCTGCGGCCCGTGGCCGTCAGCGCGGACACGAGCGGGCCGGGCTCGCGGGAGGCCGTGACCCGCGCCGCGACGAGGGCGATCAGCGCCGCGTAGCCGAGTCCGGCGAACAGCCCGGTGAACCCGTTGAGCATGACCGGCGCCCACTCGGGGAGGTCCCACACGCCGTGGTGGACCAGGGCGGACGGGGCGGCCCCGGCCCATCCTGCCGCGATGCCGAGGATCGCCGTGCGCACCAGCAGCGGCCGGTGCGCCCCCGGCTCCTCCAGCACCCGGTGCCGGGCGCAGACGATCGCGACCAGGACCGCGATCGGCACCACGAGGCCGAGCAGCCCCTGCCCCACGGTCACGACGGCCCACATCCCCAGCCGCGGCAGGACCGACGCGGCGTACGGCGTGATCCCGGCGAGCTGCGGCACCGCCCCCGGCGACGGGGCCGGTCCGTGGGCCGTGACGGCGGCCGCCACCACGGCGGCCGCCGCCGCGAGGCCCAGCAGGCAGGCGAGCCCCGCGGCCCACGCCACGAGGGTCCCGCTCGCGCGGCGCAGGAACAGCCCGGTCACGACCAGGCCGACGAGGCCGTAGGCGCCCAGGACGTCGCCGGACCAGAGCAGCGCGGCGTGGACCGCGCCGAAGGCGATCATCCAGAGGTGACGCGACCGGAGCAGGCGGAGCGCCGGGGCGCCGTCCGGCGCCCTCCCCTGCCGCCGGGCGTAGAGCTGCCACAGGCCGTAGCCGAAGAGGAAGGCGAAGAGCGGATAGCTCCGCCCGTCGACCGCGACGATCGCGACGGTCTGCCACAGGGCGTCGGCCCCGGTGGCGCCCGTGCGGTGGGCGCCGACGCCGGAGGTCACCGCTCCGAAGAGGAACCACGGCACGTTGGCCAGGGCGATGGGCAGGAGCATGACCCCGCGGGCGAGGTCGGGGGCGGGAGCGCGTCCGCCGGAACGGGGCGCGGGTGCGTGGTCGGCCATGGTGTCGTCTCCGTGTGCGCCGGCGCCGGGCCTACGGGGCCCCGTGCCCGGCCGGGGAGCCGCCGTCGGCCGCGTGCGCCAGGGCGCTGGGAGTAAGGCGCCCCACGATGGCCGGGGCCTCGCCGACCAGCGTGTCGTCGGTGAGCGCCGCCACCATGAACAGGGCGAAGTCCACCCGCCGGGTCAGGTTGCTCGCGAGCACCGGGTCGCCCACGTGGCGGCTCCACACCGGCAGCCCCTGGCTCTCGCCCTCCTCCAGGTCGCTCCCCCGGACCAGGGTCCACCTCCGGTCGCTGGCGAAGATCCGGCGGGCGGCCTCCACCTGGTCGTCGACCTCGACGGCGCGCAGCAGGCGGGCCAGCACGGTGACCACGCGGACGGTCGCCCGGAACCGCCGGGTGTAGCGGTCCCGCCCGTCCCGGGCGACGTGCCAGCCGCAGGAGAAGACCAGCCGCGCACCGGGTTCGGCGAAGTCGAGCACCGCCTGCGCCGTGCCCGACGAGTACTGCCGGACGCCCCAGGGCACCAGCACGGTCAGCACCCCGTCGCACCCGGCGACCGCCCGACGGACCACCTCCCGGTCGTTCGTGTCCCCGGGGACGACGGTGATCCGGTCGGCGAAGTCCGCGAGCTTGGGGACGCTGCGCTCGCGGCAGACGCCCACCACCTCGTACCCCCGGTCCAGGGCGTGCCCGACCATGTACCGCCCGAGCTTGCCCGAGGCCCCGATGACGCACACCTTCCGCATGGCCCTGCTCCCCTCGCACCACTGCACTGACTTACGGTGTAAGTAACGTTAGACTTACCTCGTAAGTTTTGGCAAGGCCCGAGGAGGCACATTGGCCGAACGCGGACGCCCCAGGCACCCCCGGCTGAGCCGGGAGCGCGTCATCGCCGCCGCGACCGCCCTGGCCGACGAGAAGGGCGGGGCCGGGGTCACCATGCGGGCCGTCGCCGGCCGGCTGGGCGTCGAGGCGATGTCGCTCTACAATCACGTGGCCAACCGCGAGGCCCTCCTCGACGGGATGGTCGACGCGGTGTTCGCCGAGATCGACCTCCCCGGCCCCGCCTCGGACTGGCGGTCCGCCGTGCGCGACCGCGCCGCCTCCGCCCGCGCCGCGCTGCGCCGCCACCCCTGGGCGGTGGGCCTGCTGGACTCCCGCACCGACCCCGGCCCGGCGACGCTGCGCCACCACGACACCGTCCTGGGCGTCCTGCGCTCCCAGGGCTTCTCCGTGGGCCTGGCCGTGCGCGCGGTGTCCCTGATCGACAGCTACGTGTACGGGTTCGTCATGCAGGAGCTGAGCCTGCCCTTCACCGACCGCGAGAGCCTGGCCGAGGTCGCGGGCGGCATCCTGGACGGCCCCCTGGCCGAGTCCCACCCGCACCTGGCCGAGGTCATCGCGGCCCAGGCCCTGGCCGAGGACTACGACCCCGACGAGGACTTCGCGTTCGGGCTCTCGCTCATCCTCGGCGCCCTCCGCCCCGACGAGGCGCCGGCGGCGGACGGGCGCGGGGACGGCGGCGACCGGAGGTAGCGCCGCCCCCGCGGTCAGGGGTCGCTGCGCGCGAACCGGACCGCGGCGGCGCAGCCGGCCAGCGCGATCCACCCCAGCAGCACGAGCGCTCCCGTGGCCCCGGTGAGCACGGTGTCGGACGGGTCGAACAGCAGCGCCCCCGCCCGGTCCGGCAGCCAGCGGGCGTGCTCGGTGAGCCCGCCCAGCAGCGGGGAGGCGATCAGGACCAGGGACAGCATCCCGACCAGCGCCGGGACCAGGTGCCGCAGCAGCAGCGCGACGGTGTGGGAGAGCAGGCCCAGCAGTGCCAGGTGGACCGCCGCGCCCAGGGCGGTGCGCGGGTCGGCGCTCTCCCAGACGGGCCCCGCGCCGAGCAGGCGGCCGGTCACCGCGGCCGCCGCCGTGCCCGCGCCGACGGTCGCCGCGGCGGTGAGCGCCACCGCGGCCAGCGCCGCCGCGGTCTTGCCCGCCAGCAGCAGCCCGCGGCCCGGGACCGCCACCAGGGACGTCCGGATCTGCGCCCCCGCGTACTCGTGGGCGGCGGCCCAGACCCCGACCAGGACCAGGCCCGCCTGCACGTACGGGACCGCCTGGACCACCGCGGCCACCGGGGAGCCCGCGCTCCCCCGGTCGGCGGCGTACGCCGCCAGGGCCGCGGTGATCACCGCCCCCACCAGGACCGTGGCGACGGCCGACGCCACGGCGGCGGGCAGGGTGCCCAGTTTGGCGAGCTCGGCGGCGGTGACCCCGTACAGGCGCGCCATCGGGGACACCGGGGCGTGTACCCGCGGGTGCGCCGCCCCGCGCACGGCCGCGCTCACGCGTCCCGCCGGGAGAACACAGCGGCGGCCACCACCAGCAGCCCCAGCGTCCAGGCCGCCATCACGAGCGCCCCGGGCACCGCGTCCAGTCCGCCCTCGACCGTGCCCAGCCCGCCGAAGAGGCGGCGCCCCGCCATGTCCGGCAGCCAGTGCGCGAGCGGCGTCAGGCGCGTGAGCAGCAGTGAGAACGAGACCAGGGAGCTGTTCACGATGAGGACGATGAGCGGGACGACCCCGCTGCGGGTCAGCACCGTGATCGCGAAGGCGATCAGCCCCGTGAGCACCCAGTAGAGCGTCGCCCCCAGGAAACGGTGCAGCATCTCCTCCGGGGTCACGGTCTCGGCGGCGTCGCCACCGATCACGAGGCGGGCGACGCCTACGCTCGCGGGGATGGTGACCGCGGCGGTCGCGGCGACCGCCAGGACCACGGTCAGGGCCTTGGCCAGGAGCAGGCGCACCCGGGACGGGACCGCGGCCAGCGTCGCGGTGATCTGGCGGCCGCCGCCCGCGTCGGGGCTGTTCGAGGTGTACTCGCTGCTGACGACGACCACACCGAGCACGACCGCGCCGACGGTGCCCAGCGGAACGGCCGCGTAGCCGACCTCGAACGGCGACGTCAGGCCCTCCGTGCCGGACCGGGCGGAGAGGGCGTTGAGCAGCGTGATCAGGGCCGAGCCCAGCAGCGCCACCAGCACGGCCACCCCTGTCGCGGGCAGGGAGGCGGCCTTGCGCAGCTCGGCGCCGAGGATTCCCACGGACCTCATCTCCCGGCCTCCCCCGCACCCGCGGCCCCCGTGAGGGCGAAGAAGGCGTCCTCCAGGCTCGGGTGGCCGGCGGTGACCTCGTCCAGCGTCCCCCGCGCGGCGATCCGGCCCCCGGCGATGACCACGAGGTCGTCGGCGATCCCGGCGACCTCCCCCATCAGGTGGCTGGACAGCAGCACCGTGCCCCCGGCCTCGGCGTGGCCGCGCAGCAGGCCGCGCATCCACCGGATGCCCTCCGGGTCCAGGCCGTTGACCGGCTCGTCCAGCACCAGCGCCTCCGGCTCGCCCAACAGCGCGGTGGCCAGGCCCAGGCGCTGGCCCATGCCCAGGGAGTACCGGCCCACCCGCACCCGCCCGGAGTCCGCCAGGCCGACCTGTTCCAGCACCTCGCCGACCCTGCGCCGGGGGATGCCGTTGCTGCGCGCGACCCACGCCAGATGGGCCCGGGCCGTGCGGGAGCGGTGCGCGCCAGAGCCGTCGAGCATCGAGCCGACCGTGCGCAGCGGATCGCGCAGGCTCCGGTAGGGGCGGCCCCCGACCAGGGCCGTGCCGCCGTCGGCGCGGTCCAGGCCGAGCAGGATGCGGAGGGTGGAGGACTTGCCCGCGCCGTTGGGCCCGAGGAACGCCGTCACCCGGCCGGGGCGGGCCTCGAACCCGACCCCGTCCAGGACGGGGCGTCGGCCCCGGCGCTTGGTGAGCTGTTCGATCGTGATCATGCCCGCCATTCCAGCGGCCGCGCCGGTCCCCGCCATCGGACCGGGGGCGGGTCTTGCGCGCCCCGGCTCCTCCCCGGGTCGCTCCGACCGTGGTCGGATGTGCGGCGGCGGCCGCGGAACCTAGACTCGGCCGGATGGAACGGACACAGGAGGCGGTGGCGGACCGCCCCGTGCTGCGCTCCCGCGCCGGAGCGGTCGCGTCCGCCGCCCTGGCCCTGCTCGCCCTCGCGCTGGCCTCCACCGGCGCGGAGCCCCGCGTCCTGGCACTGGCCGGGGTGTGCGCCATCGCCGCCTCCGCCGCGGCGGTCGTCGTCTGGGCCGTGCTGCACTCCCGCCGGCGGCGGCGTGCCCACGAGGACGCGCTGACCCTGTGGGCGGCCGAGCGCGCCGCCCAGACCGAGCGCCTGCGCATCGCCCGCGACCTGCACGACCTGGCCTCCCACGGGCTCGGGCTGATCACCGTCCGCGCCGCGGCGGCGCGCACCGCGGCCGGCCCGGAGGGCGAGGCGGAGCGCGTACGGGCGCTGGCCGACATCGAACGGGCGGGCCGGGAGGCCACGACCGAACTGCGCCGCATGCTCACCGTGCTGCGGACCCCGGGTGAGGAGGCCGAGCCGGCCCGGCTGCGCCCGGCCGAGACCCTGCGCGACCTGCCCGCCATCGTCGAGTCGGCGCGCCGCGGCGGGGTCGCCGCCGTCCTGGACCTGGGCGGGACCGGGGAGGTGTCGGCGGGCGCGCAGCTCACCGTGTGCGCGGTGGTCCGCGAGGGGCTGGCCAACACCGCCCGCCACGCGGGGCCCGTGCCCGCCCGTGTCACCGTGCTCCGCCGGGGCGGCGCGGTCGTGGTCGCGGTCGAGGACGACGGCCCCGCCCCCGACTGGCGGCCCCACCCGGGGACCGGCCGGGGCATCACCGGCCTGCGCGAACGCGTCGCCCTGCTCGGCGGCACGGTGCGCGCCGAGCGCACCGGGCGCGGGTTCCGGCTCACCGCGACCGTTCCGGACGGGGAGGGCCGATGACCGGCGGACCGGGGAACGGCGGCCCGGCCGACCGTGGACGGGCGGACGACGGGCGGGCGGACGGCGGCCCGGTCCGCGTGCTGGTCGCCGACGACCAGCCGCTCATCCGCCACAGCCTCCGGCTGATCATCGACGGCGCCCCCGGGCTCGGCGTCGTCGGCGAGGCCGACACGGGGGAGGGCGCGTTCGAGCGGGCGGTGGAACTGCGCCCGGACATCGTGCTGATGGACATCCGCATGCCGGGCGGCGACGGCATCGAGGCGACCCGGCGCATCACCGGCCACCCGGACCTGGCCGCCACCCGCGTCCTCGTGCTCAGCATGTTCGAGCTGGACGAGTACGTCCGCGCCGCGCTGGGCGCGGGGGCCAGCGGGTTCCTGCTCAAGGACGCCGAACCGGCCCGGCTGGTCGACGCGGTCGCGCGCACCCACGCGGGCGAGTCGCTGTTCGCCCCGGACATCCTCACCCGGCTCGTCGCCCACTACGTGGACCGGCCCGCGCCCCCGGCCGGGCAGGGGCCGCGGGTGCTCACCGCGCGCGAGACGGAGGTGCTGACCCTGGTGGGGCGCGGCCTGTCCAACCAGGACATCGCCGCGGCCCTGACCATCTCCATCGGCACCGTCAAGACCCACATCGGGCACCTGCTCGCCAAGCTGCACGCACGCGACCGGGCCCAGCTCGTCATCGCGGCCTACGAGCACGGCCTCGTCCGGGCCGGCACCCCGGGACCGGACCCGGCGGGCCGGTCCTCCCGCCCCGAGCGGCGTTCCGATCCGCACACCCGCCGGACACCGTGAAACGGACAGTGCCCGTGTTCACCACGCCCCGTGTCCGATAACCCTTCCGAGGCACACTATTCTTGCCTCTGACCAGGGATCCGGGTTCTCGCCCGCCGAACCCGGTCCGCCGCGGACGCGAACGGCCCCGACCCCCCGGAACCGCTCCCGCTTCCGTTCCTCCCCCGGGGACACGTCCCGGTGTGCCCGGGCCGCCCCCTGGTTTCCCACCCGGCGACGCCACCGCGACAACCCGGAGCAGACCCTGCCGTGTCCATTCTCGAAGCCATCGTCCTAGGCCTGGTCCAAGGCCTGACCGAGTTCCTCCCGATCTCCTCCAGCGGGCACCTGCGCGTGGTGTCCGCCTTCTTCGGCTGGCCCGACCCCGGAGCCGCCTTCACCGCCGTCAGCCAGATCGGGACCGAACTGGCCGTCGTCATCTACTTCCGCCAGCGGATCTGGGCGATCCTGTCCACCTGGACCAGGTCGCTGTTCGACCGCCGCCTGCGCGGCGACGTCAACGCCCGCATGGGCTGGTACGTCATCCTCGGTTCGATCCCGATCGTGGTGCTGGGGCTGCTGCTGGAGGACCAGATCGACAGCGTCTTCCGGGACCTGCGCCTGGTCGCGCTCAACCTCATCATCTTCGGCGTCTTCCTGGGCCTGGCGGACCACTACTCCCGCAAGCACCGCACGCTGGAGGACCTCAACATCCCGCGCGGCCTGGGCTTCGGCCTCTTCCAGGCCCTGGCCCTGATCCCCGGCGTCTCCCGCTCCGGCGGCACCATCACCGGTGGAATGCTGATGGGCTTCAACCGCAAGGACGCGGCCGAGTACGCCTTCCTGCTGGCCCTGCCCGCCGTGTTCGGCGCGGGCCTGTACAAGCTGACCGACATCGGCGACAGCGAGTACGCCGGATGGGGCGCCACGATCGTGGGCACGGTCATCGCGGGCGTGGTCGGGTTCGTGGTGATCGCCTGGCTGATGAAGTTCATCTCCACGCACAGCTACATGCCGTTCGTCTACTACCGCGTGGGCCTGGGCATCGTCATCCTGGCCCTGGTGAGCTGGGGCGCGCTCGACCCGCAGGGCGGCGCGGAGTCCCAGGCGGGGCGCAGCGAGGTCGTCGCCGAGGAGCAGGCCCCCCGGCAGGAGGAGGAGCAGGAGGAGACCGGGACCCCGCCGTCGGAGGAGTCCCCCGCCGCGCCCTCCCCGGAGCCCTCCGCCGACCCGTCCGAGGGCGTCGCCGGGCAGGAGGGGACCCCGCAGACCGACCCGGTGACCGGCTGGGAGATCGACCCCGCCTCCGGGCTGCCGCGCAACCCCGAGACCGGGCTACTGCACGACCCGGACCTGGGCATGGACGTCGACTACGACCCGGCCACGGGGCTGGCCACCAACCCGATGACCGGCGAGCAGTACGACCCCACCCCCTGAGCAGGATCCGGCCCGGGGCCGCCGTGACGACGGCGCCCCGGGCCCGCTCCGGGGTGCGCTGCGGGGAGACCCGCGCGCCCCTGGCCGAAGACCGCCCGTAGGCCGGCCCCGGCCGTTTCCGGCGGCGGCCCGCCCGCCTCGGGGGCCGGACACCGCCCCCGGCCGGTGCGCCCGCCTACCCCTTCTCCACGACCGTCTCCTCCTGGACGTCCCGGGGCACCCGCCTCGCGGCCGCCTGCCAGGCGCGGGCCAGCTCCGGCGGGTACTTCCGGGCGCTGCGGGTCAGGGTGACCGAGGGGACCAGCTCGACCACGTCGTTGATGTCGAGCCCGGTGGCGCGGACGCCGCTCACCGGGCTCCAGTCCGGGGAGCCGTGCCGCCGGACCCGGGTCCCGTTGCCGCTGAGGTTGCGCACCAGGACGGTGCCGTCCCGCACCGTCGCCTCCAGGTGCGACCTGCTGACCCGGGCCAGCAGGTCACCCGGCAGGTGCCCGTACAGGGCGAGACCGCCCTCCCCGGGAGCGCGCCCCACCGTGACGACGGTGTCCTGCTCCAGGGTGAAGCGCTGCACGCAGGCGCCGTCGACCATCAGCTTCAGCTGGACGATGGGCGGCCGGGGACCGTCGTCGGCCAGTTCCACGCGGTGCGCCTCGCACACCGGACGCATGCCGCGCATCAGCGGCAGCCGCACCCGGGAGCCCCTGTTCCGGTCGTACAGGGAGCAGTCGCGCCTGGGACAGCGCCAGGACCGTTTGAGCACGTGGACCATGGGGGCGCGTTCGCGCCCCTGGAGCAGCCGGTGGGCCTTGAGGTCGGACTCCTCGACCTTGCGGGAGATCTCGGCGGGGCTGCGCACCCCCATGTTCCGCCGCTTCACCGAGACACCGCCCCCGGCCCGGGGGCGCACGCCCAGGAAGTGCTCGGTGTCCCCCTGGATCCACGGGTGCAGTTCCCGGAAGTCCGCGAACCCGTCGTCGGAGACCACCGGCAGACCGGTCACCTCGGCCAGTTCCAGCAGCGGCCCGTCCACATCGGGGAGCTCGACCACCGTCCCGCGGTCGATCCACTCCGCCAGCAGCCGCGGCTCCCGCGGCGAGGGGTACTCCCGGGGCATGTGGCGCAGGCTGCGGTCGGCCAGGGCGTGGACGCGCACCCGCCGGTCGCTGGTGCGCCGGGCCAGCGCCTCGATCACCATGCCCAGGCGGTCGAGCGAGCGGGGGTGCGGTCCGCCGAAGCGGTCGTTGCGCACCACGTTGGACAGGTCCACGAGGGCGTCGGCGCCGTCCGGGGAGGGGGCGAGGTGCGCCTCGATGTCGTCGAGGTTCACGGCATGCTCCAGAGGGTGAAGGTCCCCTGGACCTCGGGCATCTCGTAGTACCCGTCGCCGACGTCGACCAGGTCGGTGATCTCGTACATCGCGAGTTCGCCCTCGCCGGTCACGGTGCACAGGGCCGAGCCCTCCGGAAGGGTCTCCGCGAAGTCCTCGCCTTCGACCTGCCCGGGGAGGGCGTTGGTCTGTGAGGACGACAGGCAGCCCTCGGGGGTGGTGTCGGTGGAGATCCCGAAGGTGGTCTTGAAATCCCACCGGTCCCCGCTGAGCCCGGGGCGGACGAGGATCTCGTCGCGGTCGTGGTCCACGTCGGTGGTGTCGACCTGCGGGACGTCGAGGTCGACCCCGGAGTCCTCGGTCCCGGGCCGGATGGTCAGCGGCTGTGCCTCGACGAGCACTTCGTACTCCGGCTCCGGCTCGGTCTCCGGCGCGGTCGGCCCGGAGGAGCCGGTGTCGTCCGTCTCGTTCCCCCCGGAGGCGGCCACTGCTCCGGGGTCCTCCCCCGTGCCACCGTCCGGACCGTTCAGCAGGGGCCGGACCAGCAGGAAGCCGAGGAGGAGGGCGACGGCCGCGCCGAGGGCGGCCAGGGGGACCGCGACACGACCCGACGGGGACGCGGCCGGGGCGGGGCGGGGCGCGAAGGCACCGGTGTTCCCGAAGGCCGGGGGCGCCCCGTACCCCGGGTGGGCCCCCGGAGCACCGGGCGTGCCGGAGTCTCCGGGGGTGCCGGAGTCTCCGGAGGTGCCGGAGTCTCCGGGGGTGCCATAGGGACCAGTGACATTGGGAGAGCCGGGGGTGCCGTGGGAGTCCGAGGTGCCATAGGGACCAGTGGTGCCGTGAGGACCGGTGGCACTGTGGGAGCCGGGGGCGCCATAGGAGCCCGAGGTGCCGTGGGAGCCGGGCGGTGCGCCGCCCGGGGGGACCTGGGCGGTGGAACCGGTGGGGGACCCCGCCCCGTGTCCGGCCGCGGCCGGGTCGGCGGCCGGGCCCACCGTCGTATCGGCCGGTCCGGAGGGACGTGGGACCCGGGGGCCGGTGTCGACGGTGGGGTCGTCCAGCGGCGGTGGCGGGTCCTCCGCCTCCGCCTGTCGGCGTTCGACCTCGCGGAGCACCGGCTCGGGCAGCCACCCGGCGTGGTCCCCGGGGTCGCGTCCCGAACGGTGGAGGCACAGCGCCGCCAGTTCCTCTGCCCCGGCACGCGCGGAGGGATCGGCGGTCAGGCAGCGCTGGAGCAGGGGCAGGAGTTCGGCGGGGTAGCCGCTCAGGTCCGGGGGGCGCATGTCGGTGTTGGCGATGCGGGTGCTGACGGTCATACCGCCGCCCTCGCCGTAGGGGTGGCGGCCTGTCGCGGCGACGGCGGCGATCAGTCCGAGGGAGAAGAAGTCGCTCTCCGGCCCGACCCGCTCGCCCCGGGCGTGCTCGGGGGACATGTACTGCGGGGTGCCGATGACCCCGCTGCTCAACTGGGTGGCGTCAGCGGCCTTCGCGATGCCGAAGTCGATGACCTTGGGCCCGTCCGAGGCCAGCATGATGTTGCCGGGTTTGAGGTCCCGGTGCACGACCCCGGCCAGGTGGATCGCCTGGAGCGCCCGAGCCGTGCAGCCCACCAGGTGGAACACGTCCGGCAGCGGCAGCGGCCCGTGCGAGCGGAGTGTTTCGAAAAGGGACGTCCCGGCGACGAACTCCGAGGCCAGCCAGGGGGTCTTCCCGGAAACGTCGTGGTCCAGAACGGCGATCAGGTGATAACCGCGCACTTTCCGCGCGGCCCGCACCTCCTGCTCGAAACGCCTGCGGAATTCGGGGTCCCTTCCCAAAGCCCCGCGGATGACCTTGACGGCGACCGGTTGGCCGCCCCGTGTCCGGGAGAGGTAGACCGCGCCCATGCCTCCCTCGCCGAGCCGGGCGAGTAGACGGTACTCGTTGATCTCCCGCGGATCCTCGGGGCCCAGTGGTTCCACTTCCGCCTCCTGCTCTCTCGAGAACAGGGTGATCCCGACCACAGGGCAAAAGTTCCGGGATTCCGGATATCGAAGGCGAGAAGAACGGCCTTCGGCCATTCTGGTTCGGCGGAGACCGCACGGCCGTCTCCGTGAATACGGCCGCCGGATGCCGGGCCGCGCCCCGGCGAATCCCCTGCCGGTCCCGCGCGACCGCCGGCGCCGGTGCCGCGGAACCGGACGGGGCGCCACCCACGGGCCGACTCCCCGGAACGGGCACCCGCGCCGCCCCCTGATCGTTGCCTCCGCACAGGGGCGGCCGCCTCCGAGCCGTGCGTTGAGCCGCCCTCGACACCGACGACCTCGTTCCGGCCCGCACGTCACCGTACGCACATCTCGGGAACCTCTACCTACTCTTACGTAAGAGTAGTATTCTGGTGCCCTGTCGCCCTTCCTCCTCCCCCGGGTGGGACACGCCCGTTCCGGTCGGAGGGGTCGGCCGCCACCGTCGCCGGAGCCCTCCCGACACGATGGGACGTGACCCCCCGTTGGTCCATCGCCACAGCGCCGACCTCGTACTGCTGCAGAGGACGTTCCTCGCCGTGGGCGACGAGCTCGCCGGACGCTACGTCGCCCTGCACGACGGGGCCCGGGACGAGCACGAGAAACAGTGCTGGCTGGACCGGGTGATCGACGTGCGCGAGCAGAAGAGGGCGGTGGGGGCGACCGACCGCGAGGCGCTGAGCCGCTGCATCGGGGAATGGTCCGAGACCCTGAAGGCCCTGCGCTCGCTCGCGCCGTGACCCCCGCCGCGCCCGCGCCGCCGACAGGCGGCCCCGCCCCGGCGGACACCGGCGCACCACCGCCCCGGGGAAACGGAACGGCGGGGGCCGCCGGAACCCCGACGACCCCCGCCCGGTCCGCGAGGCGTGTCAGTGCCCGCCGGTCAGGGTGCCCGACAGCTCCCGGTGCAGCCTGCTGCTGGACTCGTTGAGGCCGGTGACCTCGACCTCGACCCCGTGCCCGCGGAAGTGCTCGCGGACACGGTCCAGGGCCGCGACGGCGGAGGAGTCCCACACGTGGGCGGCGGACATGTCCACCACCACCCTGTCCAGGCCCTGCTCGGTGTAGTCGAACCGGCCGACCAGTTCGCCGCTGGAGGCGAAGAACACCTCGCCGCTGACGGAGTACACCCGGGTGCCGCCGTCGGGGTCCAGGACGCTGGTGACGTCGGCCTGCATCGCGGCCTTGCCGGCGAAGAGCACCATCGACACCACGACCCCGGCGATCACGCCCAGCGCGAGGTTGTGGGTGGCCACGACGACGGCCACCGTGATGACCATGACCAGGGTCTCGCTCCAGGGCATGCGCCTGAGCGTGGCCGGGGCGATGCTGTGCCAGTCGAAGGTCACCGCGGACACGAAGATCATCACCGCGACCAGCGCGGCCATGGGGATCAGTCCGACGATGTCGCCCAACCCCACGCACAGGACCATCAGGAACACGCCCGCCAGGAAGGTGGAGACGCGGGTGCGCGCGCCGGAGGAGACGTTGATCATGGTCTGCCCGATCATCGCGCAGCCGGCCATGCCGCCGAACAGGCCGACGAGGATGTTGGCCATGCCCTGGCCGCGGGCCTCCCGGCCGTGGTCCGAGGAGGTCTCGGTGCGGTCGTCGACGACCTTGGCGGTCATCAGCGACTCCATCAGCCCGACCAGGGCCAGGGTGAGGGAGTAGGGCGCGATGAGGACCAGGGTGTCCAGGGAGAAGGGGACATCCGGGATCAGCGGTACGGGGAGGAAGTCGGGCAGCTCGCCCTCGTCGCCCACGGTCCGGGTGGAGATCCCCATGGTGATCGTGGCGACGGTGAGCACGACGATCGCGACCAGCGGAGCGGGCACGGCCTTGGTCAGGTAGGGCAGGCCGAAGACGATGCCCAGGCCGACGGCGACCATCACGTAGACGGGGATGTCGAAGTCGGCCAGGTAGGGCATCTGGGACAGGAAGATGAGGATGGCCAGGGCGTTGATGAACCCGGTCATCACGCTGGGCGGCACGAACCGCATCAGCTTGGCGACCCCGGCCAGGCCCAGGCCGATCTGGATCAGCCCGGCCAGCAGGGTGGCGGCGATCAGGTGGTCGACGCCGTATTCGATGGACAGGGGCGCGGCGACCAGGGCCATGGCGCCGGTGGCGGCGGAGATCATCGCCGGGCGGCCGCCCAGGAAGGCGATCGAGACCGCCATCACGAAGGACGCGTACAGGCCCACGCGGGGGTCGACCCCCGCGATGAGGGAGAACGCGATGGCCTCGGGGATCAGCGCCAGGGCGACGACGAGCCCGGCGAGCACGTCCGCGCGCAGCTGCGCGGCGGCCGGGATGCGGGACTTCAGCGACCGGGGTTTCTTCACGGGCGGATTCATGGAACCCATCAGGTTTCGGGCAGCCCACAGCGAGGACCGCGGTGTTCGGGTCAGGTGGTCGGCGACGGCGCGGGCCGGCGCGTCCGCGGCTCGCACGACAGCGGAAGGCTCGGGCCCCCGGCCCGGTCCGGCGCTCGTGGCGCCCCGGGCAGGGCTCGTCGCCGCAGACCCGACCGTGCCCCTGAGGCAGGTCGGGAAGCGGTCGGCCGTCCCGCGTTCAGGCGCGGCGAACAGCCTGGACCAAACTTACCCTTACGTTAGGGTTCGAGTCACGTAGAGCGACTGAGGCGACCGTCACAGCGGGAACCCCCGCCGGGCACACCGGGCCGACGACATCGCGCGGGCCGACACCGCGCCCCCGGCACCCGCCCCGGACGGCCGCGGGCACCGTTGCCCCGCGGCCGCGTCCTCACCTGGCCGCGCCGCTCCGCTCCCGCTGCTCGCGCAGCCGCCCGGCGAACTCCTCGGCCATGGCCAACTGGCCGCGCAGCGCCTCGCAGCGGGCGGTGATGGCGGCCTCGAAGGCGTCGAGCCGCTCGCTCAGGGCCTCGCGCTCGCCCTGCTCCGTCCCGGCCGCGTTCAGCCGGTCCAGGGTCTCCAGCAGGTCGCGGGTCTCGTCGAGGCTGAACTCCAGCGGCTTCATCCGCTTGATGAGGTTCAGCCGGTCGACGTCCTCCTGGGTGTAGAGGCGAAAGCCGCCGCGGGAGCGGGCCGAGGGCTCGACCAGGCCGACCTCCCCGTAGTAGCGGATGGTCCGCAGGGACAGGCCCGTCCGCTCGGCGACCTCGCCGATCTGCATGTGACCCGCTTCGGGCATCGCTGTGCTCCTCGTCCTTATTTCTACTCTAACGTCAGAGTCGCCTTTTCGGCGTCGGCCCCGTAGCGGGCAACGCTAGCGCGCCCGCGGACGCGGAGGACGCCGTGCCGCGTCGGGCGGTGCGCCCCCTCCACCCCGGCGGAGGGCGGTGGCGCCGGGGGCGACGCCCCCCGGCCCGCCCCGGAACGCCGGCTCCTCCCCCGGCCTACCATCCCCCCGGCCCGCCCCTGGACCGGTCTCGGGACAGGCCCTGGTCGGCGCCCGTCCCGCCGCGCCCCTCCCGGAGCGGACGGCCGCTCCCCCGGCCCGTCACGCGTGGAGGTCGACCGTGACCAGGTAGGCGTCACCGGGCAGGGCGTCCAAGAGCGTGTTCATGTGGCGCAGGTGCTCACGCAGGGCCCGCCGCGCCTCGTCGTCGCCGGCGTCGGACAGGTGCTCCATGCCGTGCCAGGCCCCGCCCGTGTCGATGAGGGCCCACCCCGGTACCGCGCTCCAACGAGCCTCCTCCACGAACTCCTCCCGGGGAGCGGAGTAGTGGTCGACCGCACAGCCGAGGAAGTGCGTGAGCCCGGCCTCCCTGAGCTCCCGGACGGCGTCCTGGGCGTGGTAGGCCTTCAGGGCGGCCGACCGCTCGGCCTCGGCGATCCTCCACTCCGGCGTCCGGACGTGCGCGGCCGTCGACCCGGGGCACGCCAGTTCGGCCCGTTCCCTGCCCCGCAGGACGAACGCGGAAAGGGGTTCGGTCTCGGGGCGGCGCCGGAGGACGGCGTTGGCGCGATCCCACCGGTCGGCCGCCTTTCGGGCCCGCGCGTCCCGCTGCGCGTCGAGGTCGAGCAGGGACACGGGGGCCGCCGTCACCATGCGGGGATCGCCGTCCTCGGCGGGCAGGATCAGGGAGTGGTCGGGGTCGGTGCACAGGAACCCGTTCTCGAACCGGCCCCCGACCATCCACCAGTCCCACCAGCGGTCGGCCGGGTCCGTATCTCCCCCGGCGTAGACGGGTTCCCCCAGCAGGGGCAGCAGGTCCCGTAGGAGCGCGTCGCCCAGGGCGGTACCCGCCGAGATGTCGGGCGGCTCCGGCAGGGCCACGGTGAGCCGGTAGTGGGACACGTTCGCCTCCAGGTGGTTCCGGTGGGCGGACCGGGATCACACGGACCCCCGACACCGCGGCGCCCCGGAGTCCCACCGCACGATCGGACGGGTGTGGTACGCGCGGAGCAGGATACTCCGGCCCGGCCGCCGATCCGGGCGTACGGGATCTCCTGGTGCCCGCTCACCGAGCTCCTCCCCCGGCTAGGGTCCGGGCATGGACATACGGGTGACGGGCCTCCTGGTGGAGGACGGGAGGGTGCTGCTCCTGGACCAGGACACCGACGGCCCGCGCCGCTGGAGCCTGCCCGGAGGGCGGGTCGAGGAGGGCGAACCGCTACGGGACGCCCTGGTCCGCGAGATGCGCGAGGAGACCGGCCTGGAGGTCGAGGTGGACCGGCTCCTGTACGTGTGCGACCACATCGCCCCCGACACGGGCCTGCACGTCGTCCACATGACCTTCGAGGTACGGCGCACCGGGGGCACGCTCGGGGAGGTCGCCAGGGGGCTGGACACCCGGCCGATCCGCGGCGTGGAATTCGTGGGAACCGGTGACCTGACCGGCCTGGGCTTCAGTGAGCGGTTCGCCCGGCTGGTCGAGGACGGGTTCCCCGGGGCGGGCTCCTACATGGGCCCCAAGTCGGCCATCGGCCTGTGACCGGGCTTCGGCCGCGGACCGGCTCCGCGGGTCTCCGGGTACGGCCGCCGACCGCCCTGTACCCGCCGGCGCGGCCGGTCCAGAATGCCGTCATGGCCGAAGACGACGAGACCGGCGGGGAACCGCGCTCATTCCTGACCTGCGCGGCGGAAGTGGCCCGGCTGCTGGGTGTCGAAGACGAGGACGTCCCCGGCGAGCCCGACCACCGGCACGCCCGCCGCCTCGCCCTCAGGGTGCGCAAGCCCCTGCTCGAACGGGCGGGCCTGCCCGAGGAACTGTTCGCCCCGCTGATGGCGGCGGCCGTGTACGACCCGGACCCCAGCTTCTGCCGCTGGTTCGTGGAACCGGCCGTCTACGCCTTCGGACGCCGCCGTGTGATGGCGGCGCTGGTCGACCGCCTGCGGTTCGGCACGGACACCGAGCGGGCGGGCGCCGTGCGGGCCTGGTACAGCGCCCACGTTCCCCTGCGCGCGGACCGTTCCCCCGCGTACGGGCCCGACGGCGTACGCGATCCTGCCCTGGACGAGACGCGGGACGTCGAGCACTCCTGGCTGGAGGTCTCGATGCGGCTGTTCGCCGAGACCGCCGACCTGCGGATGCGCCACCGCGTCCTGCTGGACCTGCCCACCTCCCGCACGGCGTACCCGCCCCGCCTGCACGGACTCCTGGAGAGCACACGCGCGACCGCCCGGGCCCACCCCGACCCCCACATCCGCGGCTGGGCCGCCGCGGCGGACCGCGACGAGGCCTGAGGGCCCCGACGACCGCCGGGGAGGGCCGGCCCGCGCCGACCGGCGGGGACCGCCGCGACGGGCCCCCGCCGGAGGGCACGACGCGGCCGCCCCCGCGCGGCGAGGGTCAGGCCAGGGCCGCGTGGACGAGCTCCACGCAGGCGGGGGCATCGGTCGCCAGACCCTGGTGGTCGCCTGGGAAGGTGAGCGGCTCGACGCCGAGCCGCTCGGCCAGCACCCGCGAGGAGAGGACGGGGACGCCCTCGCCCGAGGCCTTCCCAATGCCGACGGTGACGGGGACCGGGCCGGAGCGCAGCGCCGCGACGTCGGGGGTGAAGCGCAGCACCGGCAGCAGGACGTGGGACAGGAAGTGGTCGAGGTTCCCCTGGATACGGCCCATCATCTCCAGCGCCTCGGGCGGCATCTGCGAGGGGTCGGGCATCGCGGGAGGCGCGCTGTCGGGGCCGTCCACGGTGGTGATGAACTCGCCCATCGCCGCACCCGCGCCGTGGGCGAGGTAGGTCTCGTGCACGTGCCGGAACACCGTCCGCCAGTGGTCGCGGTCGGACAGCAGCTCGGGGAGCGGCGGCTCGTGCACCACCAGGGCGCGGACCTGTTCGGGGTGGCGGGCGGCCAGCTCCAGGGCGGTGAGCGCGCCGCCGCTGTTGCCCAGCACGTAGGCCGGACCGTCGCCCAGGGCGGTGATCAGGCGGTGGGCGTCCTCGCCGAAGACCGTGACGTCCGTGTCGGCGGGCGGTCCGGTGAGGGTGCTGCGCGACAGGCCGCGCTGGTCATAGGTGACGACGGTGTAGCGGTCGGCCAGGCAGGCCGCCAGCCCGGCCAGCGCTCCGGCGTCGGCGGGCGCGCCGGGGATCATCAGCAGCAGCGGCCCGGTCCCCCGGACCTCGTAGTGCAGGCTCGCACCGGGGACCTGGAGGGTGCCGGTCCGGCCCTGGGTCTGGATGTCGTTCATCGGTGTCTTCCTTCTGGGTTCTCGGCTGGGGGGGGAGGGTCAGGCGGCACGGTAGGTCAGGTCGAGCACGCCGTTGGGCAGGACGGCCGACCGGATCAGGTCCAAGGGCACGGGGGCGGCGCCCTCGGGGAAGAGGCGCCGTCCGGTGCCGACCACCAGGGGGTGGACCAGCAGGCGCAGCTCGTCCAGGAGGCCGGCCCCGAGCAGGGCGCGCACCAGGCTGATGCTCCCCGCCACCGTGACCGTGCCGCCGGGCCGCTCCGCGAGCTCCTTCACTGCGGCGAGCACATTGCCCCCGATGAGTTCCGCGCCCGCCCAGTCGACCCCGGTGAGGGTGGTGGAGGCCACCAGCTTGCGGATGCCGTTGATCGCCTCGGCCATCTCCCCGCTCTGGTGCGGCCACACGGCGGCGAAGGCCTCGTAGGTGGCCCTCCCCAGCAGCAGGGTGTCGGCCTCGGCGTACATCCCGCCCACCGCCGCCTGCATCTCCGCGCTCAGGTAGGGGAAGTGCCACGTCTCGGGTGCCTCCACCACACCGTCCAGCGAGACGAACAGCCCTGCCGCGATCTTGCGCGCCGCCATGCGCCCAACTCCTCACAACTCCTCTGTGGATCGACCGTCCGGTCGAGCACGAAAGCAAGCTTGTCTTTTGCAAGCACACTTTGTCAAGCGAAGTTCGATGTAGAGTGTGAGGCATGGCGATTCGTAGCTACGGACAGTTCTGCGGCCTGGCCCGCGCGCTGGAGACGGTCGGCGAACGCTGGACGCTGCTGATCGTCCGCAACCTGCTGTCGGGGCCCCAGCGCTACACCGACCTGCGCAAAGGCCTGCCGTCCATCCCGACCAACATCCTGTCGGCGCGCCTCAAACAGCTCGAGGAGGCGGACGTGGTCACCCGCCGCGCGCTGCCCCACCCCGAGCGCGCCGTCGTCTACGAGCTCACCGAGTACGGGCGCGAACTCGAACCGGCGCTGATCGCGCTCGGCCGCTGGGGCGCCTCCACGATGACCGGGCCCCGCGCCGGCGAGGTCGTCACCGCCGAGTCGGTGGCCATGGCCTTCCGCACCACCTACCGGCCGGAAGCCGCCGGGAAGGCCACCGTCGGCTACGAGGTCCGCATGGGCGACTTCACCATCCGCCTACAGATCAACGAAGGGGTCCTGACCGCCGCCATCGGGCCGCACCCGTCCCCGGACCTCGTCATCGAGAGGGTCTCCGAACAGGGGATCCACGCCATGATGACCGGCGCCAGGACCCCGGAGCAGGCACTGGCCGACGGCAGCGTGCGCGTGGAGGGCGACACCGCCCTCCTCCCGGGCTTCGTGGAGACCTTCCGCTTCTGACCCGGCCCACGCCGACACCCCGGCCACCCCGGAGCGGCCCCGCACTCCAGGCTTCCCCACGGGCTCCCCGCCCCCGGAAACGACGAAAGGCGCCCCTCCCAGAAGAGGAACGCCCAGGTGGAAAGGGGTAGGGCCCAAGGACTCGCCCCCTCACCCACGGATCAAAAGTCCGCTCCCGTCGTGCCGATATGCCCCACCATGCCCCGATATATCCCCCATCGCCCCGCAGCGCCGACACCACACAGGCCCACCCGGCACCACCGGCTCCCCAGCACCGGAGCAACCGCCCCACCTCCCGAGCCACGGACCGAACCCGTTGGGTTTCCAGCCCGCGCCGACGCCTCCATCGCACCTGGCCCGGAACAGTGTGCTCACGAAGTGAAACCACCCAAGGGGCATGACCACCGGAAGCGGATCAGGCCGTAGCGGCGAGTCCGACGAGGTGCCGGGCCGTGCCGACAGGATCGCTGATCTGGTGGAGGTGCGTTCCGGGCAGGTGCGCCGAACGCCAACCGCGTTCGCGTGCCTCGGCGGCAAGACCTGCATACGGGGGGCTGAACAGCAGGTACGAACAAGGGTGGTCGTCCCAGCCCTCGGGAACAGGGATGTTCTGCTCGTAGTAGGACAGCGGAAGGGTGGGTTGCTCCTCGACGACCGTTCGCCGCACCTTCGGGTTCGGGAACAAGGAGGCGACCTCTGCCTCGTCCCACCAATCGGTCCAGCGCGGAAGCCTGCCGTTCATGGCCATCGGGCGGAGGAACTCCAACAACCGTGGTGGGGCGACGGGGGTCGGCCCGGATCGGGCCGGCAGCGCGGCATCAACGAAGACAGAACCGACCACTGGCCGGTCGAGGCCCGAACGTATCAGCGGAAGGAACAAGCCCGCGTTGCTGTGCGCGACCAATACGAGAGGGCTGGCGGCCGGAACCTGCCGGAGGTCGTCGCGGACGGCGCTGACGATACGGGGCCAGAACGGGGGAGCGCCGGCGCCTATGTCCAGCAGGGAAGGCAACCGCACCGGGTATCCCGTCGCCGTCAGGCATTCGGCCACGGGGCGCCAGGTCGAAGGACCTACGGACGGGCTGTGCACGAGAACGAAGGTCGGCTGCATACAACGATCTTGGCGCCCATACCACGGTAGGCGCGAGGGTCTCGGCTGATGGCAGAACGCCGCCGGCCGAGCGCCTAACGTCGGCGGGCGGGCAAGACGTGCACATGGCCCGCGGCAGTTATTTTCACTGGGGCGCCCTCCCCCGTCGTTCGACGGAGGAGGGCGTCGCGGGTCAGGCCGAGGTGTTCCCTTGGCGGGTGGGCAAGGCGATCATGTACGGGCCGCCGGCCACCCTGCCGTCGAGGGAGCGCCAAGCGGTGGCCCACCTCTGGAAGTCCTCCTGGGTTCCGCCGAGCGAGACGACGAAGGCGTTGAGGAGGGTGTAGGAGGGCAGCCGGTCGGTACGTTTGAGCGCCTCGCAGAACCCCGCCGCAGATCCGGCGCCCATCCTGCGGGCCATCTCCCGGAAGGAAGGCTTGCCCGCCCAGTGGCGGTAGCGGCGCATGGCCTCGACGAACTCCTCCACGGTCTTGGCTTCGAGGGGGTCGGGCTTGAAGCGGTAACCGGGCACGTCCTCGGGCGCGGCACCGGCGAGACGGCGCCTGGGGCGGGGCCGGCGGATGCTCCCCGCGTTCTGAGCGGCGGTCTCGTCGTGCGAGTACCCGTGCACCACCACACTGAGGGACTCGTGGATGGGAACGACCTGGACTTCTCCCCACAGGGTGCCGTCGGGGGCCATGCGGATGTTGCGGGGCAGGGCCCCGTCCCTGACGGCGAACCGGTTGCAGCGGACCTGGTGGCGGACGGAGTACGTCATCGCGACTCCTTGGCCAGGATGCGGTGCGCGACCTCGCCCGCCAGGGCGAGTCCGGCCACAGCCACCAGCAGGGCGGTGGCCAGGTCCTGGCCCTGCAGGTGCAGGACCAGGGCGAGAACGATCACGACGATCACGAGCACAACGCGGCCCGTGACCGCGTCAAGGGTGAAGACAGCAGTCATGGAAATTCCTCGTCATAGGAAACAAAGGACCAGATCGGCTGGATGGTCACAGGGCCCTATAAAGCGCCCGACTGCGGCTGTAGTTCTGGAGACGCCGCAAGCGGGTAGGGATGCGACCGAGGAACCGTAAACGGGAAAGTACCCCATGCCGGAGACGGTCGCCACGCACACATCAGGATTTTGTACCATCTGACCTACATGCCCCCTAAAGTCACGATTGTTAATATTTGTGACTCCATCCCATCGCTACCGGCCAGTAGCGTTCAGAAATGTTCAGAACCGTTGCCGCGATGCACTGAAGCCATGTTGTGACGTTCCCGATCTTTGAAACCAGCCCTTCCGGGTAGAAAGATCACCACGTCGACCCGAGGCCGCTGCGCCGGTTTCGGTCGACCGAATTCCCGTCTTAGGGAATACGGAAACGCTTGAGGGCTCGGCTGGATGCCCAGGGCGCGGGACTGGAGACCTCGCACCCCGGGAGACGGGACCTCAGGTGGGCCTCGTCTCGATACGAAGGCCACGCGTTCCAGACTTGTTCTGGACACGACACGGAGTCCCGGCCACCTCGCAGGTGGCCGGGACTCCGTCATTCATGTGTTCTCCTGCCTCAACGCCACACGAGCCGAGGGACGGAGAAACACCCCCGTTGTGGCCACAACAGCCGCTCTGCCGTCAGCCTTCTCCGCCCTACAGGGATTGCCGACAGACCGATGCGGTCTGTCCTCTTACAGCCCGGCTCCCCATGACCCGCCCTCTGCATCTGTGAACTCCTGAGATCCCCGTTCACCGCCATGCAGAAGCGAGCTGATCAATTTCGGACAGGCTCAAGCGAGGCAGTAACGATGGCGCGGATGGCCATGAGGAGTCTCTTCTCCAGGTCCGTGGGAAGTTCGGAGCGGTCGAGGCCACAGTCGACCACGAGCTTCTTCAGGAGCCTTGTCCCACGGCGAGGGGGAGTCGACCAGTTCTCGAGCGCAGTAGCCATCCCTGCTCTGGAAGGTCCGTTCGAGCAGTATCGAAGCCGCCTGCTCGACGTCGTCACAAACCCTGGACTCCATGCAGGGCATGCGCTCCGGCCGGGCGATGAACACTATGAGGACCATGAGGTCGATACTCGACACGTTCTGGAACCGGGGCGTCCGTGCTGTCGACGAGCTCGATCACCGCGCAGCCGAAATCCTGCGCGATATACCCTGATCCAGCCTCTCCCCCAGTGTGAAGGGAACACCTGTGGAGATCACGCTCTCCCCCGTCGCCACCATTATCGGCGGCCGGTTCGAGGTCGGTGACGACTACTGGGGCGGTGTGCGGTCCGTCATCCGCCTCAACGAAGACCTGCCCCTGGACACGTTGAAGGGCCTGGAGGAGTTCAGCCACCTCGAAGTCGTGTGGCACTTCAGCAAGGGCTCAGACGCCGACGTGCACCTCGGGGCACGCCACCCGCGCAACAACCCGGCCTGGCCGGAGACGGGGACGTTCGTCCACCGCAACCACCGGCGCCCGGCCAGGATCGCGGTCTCCCACCCCCGCCTGCTGAGCGTCGAAGGCCGCGACCTGCACGTGGAGGACCTGGACGCGGTCGACGGCACTCCGGTCTACGACATCGCCCCGTGGTTCACCGAGTTCGGACCGCGCGGAGAGGTCGGCCAGCCTTCCTGGCCCGGAGAAATGCTCAGCCGGTACTGGGAGAAGCGCTCGAACACGTAGCATCGAGTTACAACGGTGAATGCGCAGTGCCAGCCGGCCTCGGCGGGCACCAGCGGTCAGTCGGTGTGCAGGCCTCTGAGGAAGTGGGCCCCCGCTCCCGGGGTGAAGTCCAGCGGCTCCACGTGGAGGTTCTGGTTGTCGCGCACACGCGTCACCGGACCTTCGGAGACCTCCACACAGGTCCCGGCCTCGTTGCTGTAGCTGGACTTGCGCCAAGGCAGGCTCTGGGTGCTCATGTGGAAAACCCTCCTCAGTCGAGTGCGGCGATCCGGGACCGAATCAGGTCGCGGGACCGCTACGGGAGCCTGGTCATGTGCGCTACCGGCCTGAGTGGTCCTTGTCGTTCAAGCGGTCAGCAGCGGTGCGGTCCCAAGAGGTCACCGACCTCTGGCCAGACGTTGGCCGTCGTGGCTGCGGACGTGGGGGGTGTTGGGGTCCAGGGCGTCGAGCAAACGGACCGCATAGACCTCGCCCATGCGCTCGGACACCTCGGCGGGGGCGAGCCAGGCAACTTCGGTGGATTCCGCGGAGGGGCGCTCTGTGCCGCCGGAGGGCTTGCAGCGGAAGACCAGGGCGACGACACCCCGGGCGGTGTTCTTGTAGACGCCGGTGAGGCGGTCCACCTCGACGTGGATGCCCGTCTCCTCCCAGACCTCCCGGCACACGCCGTCCTCCGGGGCCTCGGCGAGCTCCAGAACCCCACCCGGGAGCTCCCAGCGTCCGTTGTCGGCACGGCGGATCACCAGGAACCGGCCGTCCTCGTCGAGGACGGCTCCGGCGACGGACACCGAGTGCAGCGGCGTTGACGGCCTGTCTCCGGTGCTGTTACTCATGTACAGGAGCATAGGAGGTACGGAAGGACCATGGCGAGCACTGTAGGGGCGCGGTCCGGTAAGCCCCGGTATCTCCAGATCGCGGACGACATCGAAGAGCAGATCACGACCGGAAGGTTGGCTCCGGCAGCGGAGATTCCGAGCGAGACGGTGCTGGTGGAGCGCTACGGCGTCTCGGCGGGCACGGTTCGCAAGGCCATCGCCCAGTTGCGGACCGTTGGGTTGGTGGAGACCTTCCAGGGCAAGGGCTCGTTCGTGAAGTCGCGCCCGCCCGTCACCCGCAAGTCCTCCGACCGGTTCCGGCGCTCGCACCGTCGCGCGGGTAAGGCCGCCTACATCGCCGAGACCGAGCAGGCCGGGGTCGAGCCGACCGTGCAGGTGCTGTCCATCGGCCCGGTGCCCGTTCCCGCCGAGATCGCGGAGCGCCTGGGCGTGGATGAAAGCGACAAGGTCCTGGCCCGCCGACGCCTGTACTTCAGCGACGGCACGCCCACGGAGGAGGCCACGTCGTACCTGCCGTGGGACGTGGCCCGGGACATCCCGGAGTTGTTCGAGGAGAACCCCGGAGGTGGCGGGATCTACGCACGGCTCGAAGAACACGGCCATGAGTTCGCCGAGTACACCGAGACGGTGCGGGCGCGGCTGGCCACCAAGCAGGAGGCGAGCGCGCTGGGCCTGAGCCCGGGTTCCGCGGTCTTCCACCTGACGCGCAACGCCGTGACCACCGCCGGGCGTGTGGTGGAGGTGTGCGACACGATCATGGCGGCGGATCAGTTCGTGCTCGACTACCGCATCCCCGCTGTGGACTGAGGGTTTTCCGGGTTCTTCGCCAACGGGGTTGACTCATGTACATGAGTGAGGCAACCTGATCTCACACTCATATATATGAGTACATGAGTTAGGCACATACATATGTGATGGCTCTTCCACCAATCCCGGCCCTCTTGGAGCGTGCTCCGTGAACGCTGCCGTCGTCTCGATGCCGAAACCGATCGCCACGGAAGATGGCGTCCCCGAACCGACACAGGTGGGAGTCGGCAGGGGCGGGTCGACCGCGCGTGCTCCGCGCGGGTCGAGTGAGTTCGGTCCTTTGCTGCCACCGCCCCGAGCCGATGACCCGGTGGGGCACGGATACACGGCTTTCCAGGTGGTGCGGTTGGCGGTATGGGCGGCGCGGGAGTGCCGGTGGGTGGACGCCATGGACCCGGTGCACCGCGCGGAGACCGCGTGGGAGGCCATCACCGAACACCTCCATCTCGTCCACGAGCGCCCGGAGGAGACGGAGCTGATCGCCATCGGGTGGAAGGCGATGAAGGCCCAGCACTACCAGGATCTCAAGGTCCGCGGTCTGGGCGGCAAGGACAAAGCCCTGCTCTCCCGGGCGTTCGTCCGCTACTGGACCAGTGCGTCGGCGCCGGCCCACTCCCACGAGGACCACATCGTCGACCGCCTCGCCCTGGCGCAGATCTGGGCCGCCCTGAAACCCGCTCATCGCGAAGTGCTCATCGCTCTGGCCGAGCACGAGGACCGGCGCAGCGCCGAACGCTCCTTGAACATGGACCCCGCCGCCTTCACCCGCACGTTGGGGCGAGCCCGCCGCGCCTTCCTGGCCCTGTGGCACGAGGGCGAGACCCCGTCCCTGCTCTGGGGCTATGACCGCCCCGGGGCGCGGCACCAGAACGTGATGTACCTGGTCCGGCTGCGCAAGCGCCGAGCATTGCAGCGCAAAGCTGAAGGCCATGTGCGCCGCTACGGACACCGCCCGCCCCGGGACCTGGGGGTACCCGACACCGAACTGCTGGCACGGCACGAGGCCGGGGAGAGCTACGCGGCGCTGGCCGAGTGCTTCGGTGTCAGCCGCGCGCTGATCGCCTCCCGAGTAGCCAAAACCCGAGCCCAAAGGGAGATACAGACCACTCATGCGACACCGCTGACGGCATCCCGCAAGTAACGGGAGCAAAGAAAAGAAGGTGCCCCGACCGGTGCTGGAACACCGGACCGGGGCGTGATCACCACCTGAAACCACCAGGAGGAGACCATGGAAAACCCTACTACCGGCCGCCATCGTCGACCCTGCCACAGCATGGCCGGGCGCGTATGGGCGCTGACCGCAGCGCTACTGGCCACAGCCCTGGCGGCGATCTTCAGCCCTCGATTGGATCGTCCCAGCCAAGTACCGCGCGCATTGCCCGCAGCACCGACGCCCGGAGGCAACCCCGGGCACGGTAGGCGAGGCAGTGACCTGCTCGCCGAGCCTCCCGGCTTCCCGGCGCAGAACATCTGGGCGGCCGGGGCGTCCACAGCCTCGACCCTCTGGGAGCAGGCCTACCGCGACCGCCCCACATTGTTCGAACCGGAGGATGCGGTGGACGCCGATCCCGACCAGATCGCCGGAGCACTGGTTCGCCCCTACCTCGGCCCTGCCATGATTCCCCGACCGCGACCGGCCGAGCCGAGCGATTACCCGGCCAGGCCCTCGACTGTGGAGCCCGAACCGGTGAAGGACGAGTTCGCCGAGCTGGCCGACCGCATTCGCACTTACCTGGCCATGAGGAACTGAACCGCCCTTCATCGGGATGGACTTACAGTTCCGCCCGCGAGCGGCCCCATCGGAACGTCCCCCTCCAGTTCATCGGTGCAGCTCAAGCCACTGCGAATGGGCCTTTCGCAATCCAGGCACATACCCGAGCGGGCGGTCCCTCTTCGCGCAGGGCGGAGCGAGGACAACATGGAAGCGATCGCGGAGGAGGAGCGTGCGGCGAGGATGCTCGGTGAGGTGAGAGACACGGCGAAGACAGCGGAGCGTGTCCGGAGCGATCGGCGGGTGTCGGGGACGGGAAAACCCCGGATCGGGGATCGAAACCGGGGCTCTGAACTGGGGTTTTGTGGGTAGGCCCCCAGGGGCTCGAACCCTGAACCCACGGATTAAAAGTCCGCTCCCACCACGGCGATACGCCCCACCACGCCCCGATAGCTCCCCCGCCACCCCACAGCGCCAACACCACATAGGACCACCCGGGACCACGGGAGACCGCCCTGTCCCCCAGCACCGGAGCAATCACCGAGCAACCGCCCCACCTCCCGAGCCACGGACCAAATCCATGGGGGCCAGGTCAGCACATCCGCTGCAAACCCTTGCCTGTTCCGTTTCCGATGGGGTCACTGAGCCTTTTTCATCCTGAACGTGCAGGTCGCAGCCTCGTACCAGCTCACCCTGAGCACCCCTGACAGCAAGAAGCCCCTGGTAGATGGATTAACGACCAAGAAAACCCGCCCCACCAGAGGCTCCACATGCTGTTCTACCGTGCCGCGCTACCCCTGTCACGCCGGACCCTGAACCTGGCCGCCCGCACCATCCGAACCCACCGCAAGAACACCGGTTCTCGATGGCGCCGCCTCGACCCGGCCACCCAGGCCCTGCTCGTCCTGGTCCACCTGCACAAGGGCGAACCGTTCGCCCAGGTCGCGGCCGGTTTCGGTGTCGGCACCACCACCGCCTGGCGCTACGTGCACGAGACCACGGCCCTGCTCGCCGCCCAGGCGCCCACCCTGGAGCAAGGACTGCGCCGCGCCCGCCGCAAGGGCTGGGGATACGTGATCGTGGACGGCACGCTGATCGCCTGCGACCGTCTGGCGGCCGACCGCCCGTTCTACTCCGGCAAGCACAAACAGCACGGCATGAACATCCAGATCGTCGCAGCCCCCGACGGTGAACCCCTGTGGACGTCCTGGTCGCTGCCCGGGGCGGTGCACGACACCCGGGCCGCCCGGGTCTGGAGGATCGCCGATCGCATCAGAGCCGCAGGACTGCTCGGCCTGGGCGACAAGGGATACGTGGGGCTCTCGGACGTGGTGTTCTGCCCGTTCAAAGGGCGGGGCAAGCCGCAGTGGAAGAAGGAGGCCAACTCCGAACACGCCAAGCTCCGCTCGCCGGGCGAGCGCGCAATCGCCCAGCTCAAGCAGTGGGACATCCTGCGCCGCCTACGCTGCTGTCCGCAGCGCGCTGGCCAGATCACCCGCGCGGTGCTGGTCCTTCAGCTCCGAGAAGCAGGATGAAAAAGGCTCACTACCCGGAAAACCGATGAGGAAGCGGCCATTTCCGTACTCGGTGAACACTCACAACAGTCCGACCACGAGCAATTGAAACCGACCAGTGAGCACCGGTTTAGTGTGAGATACAAGCGCTACCACAGCACAGGTCGGCATTCCTTGCTACGCCTCATATGGCGTGAAGAACGGAGGGTCCACCATGTCCGCGATGGTGTAGTCCTCAAAGGTGGCATCGGTCAGGACACGGAAGAGACACTCCGATGCCGACATCGTCAGGAGCTGCCAGTCATCGGCCTCCTCTCTCGCCACCACCGGCCAGTCCTCCGGCGGAGTCTCGGCGTCAGCGGCCCAGCAGAACTCCGCGGCCGTCATCGATATGCCCCAACGGACCAGACCCTGCCCGCCCGGACGGTAGACGCCATAGGAGCCGAAGACATCGTCCGTAGCAAAAAATTACCAAAGTCAAGCCAGATCAAAAAATAATTTCCATCATCATTCAAAGTAGCCATATTCAGACAAGCGCTCCCCTCCCCCCCTCCATTTTCCATCGCTCGCCTCAAAAGGAATTGGAATTTGACTATCGGTTTCGTCGAAGAACTCCATCTCCCCAGTGTTCCAAATATAAGAATACAAATACTGGGAGAATCCACCATTGAAGTGAGCCAGATCGTCGGCGCGCGACGACGCCGCTACAGTCCACGCGTTGGGATCACCCGGCGACGTGACCCAGTACAAAGCATCCCCATCAATAGTGAAACCCCAAGGCAGCCACCCACCCACCTCAGGAAATAGCGAGTAAGGTCGTGGTGAGTCGGGGTTGATTTTTTTACGAAAATCGCTTAATTTTCCCTCATCCTTCAATCGAGAACCCAATTCCGTGACGCTATTTTCGACACCAGGGATGCAAATATAGAGATACTCCTCGAAGCTCCCCGGGCCAAACCAATATACGTACTCCTTGTAATCCGATGGCAGAGAAGTTCCCAACTCGGCTTCCGCCCTTCCCCAATCCACCTTGTATCGGCGAGGCCCCTCCAGTCCTGCGTCTGATGCCAGTTGCGAAATCGTCACCTTCACGAATCCTCCTTAAGGCATTCCCGTAGGGGTGTTGTACACAGTCCATTGAGCATAGAAACCCCGATCGCCCACAGCATACAGGTCGATGGTCTCCGGAACGGGGTTGTTTCCTTCATAGTTAGGGACAGAAACGTAAAATACGCGCTCCCCTGCATCGAGCCGCCTCCTCACTACATGCTCATACTGCGCCATCACGCCCGAGTTAGCCGCAGTATACATCTTTACAAGGTTACGCCTGTCTCTGCCTGTACCACCAAGTTCACGAGCGAGAAGGTGACCTCGAGCAAATCCTCTTTCTCCGTCGAGATGCTGCCATCCGGCCGGATTGGTTTTTTCGCTACCCCTACCGCGATCAGTGTCTCCACCAATGATCTCCGTCGACTTATTTGGGTCCTTTTTCCTGCCGCGACCCCTGTAGTCGATTTGGTCAGCACTCAAGCATGCCGTGACGCCAGTGGCTCTCCCCTGAGAGTCGAGGGGGTGATAATAGACCCATGATTCATTGCCCTGAAGGCAGTTTCCGGGCTGCTCATCCCACCCCCCCAAGAGATCGCTAAATTCTCGACGACGATCCGCATCAGTGAGAATAATTGGGAAGTGTTTAAAGTAGTCCTTCAGTTGCTTTTCATTTAGCCCCAGATCCTTTACGGCACGAGTGAATGAGTCGTCAACAAATTGGTCGTGGCCCGAGTCTGTGGTTGCCTCAGTAGTGGGCCGTTCGTACGCAGTGGCCAGGACCGCTGCAAGGATTGCCTTCCACGGGGGCGGGGGCGGAGGAGCCGCAACAACGAAACCGCCTCCATTGCCATCCCAGTAGTAGTAGCCGCCTCCAGAAGGGTTTGGGACCCACGTGGGCTTATTCCCATAGCAGGAACGGCAGAAACCCTTGCCACCGTAACCCAGGCCAGGGAAATCCTTATTCCCGTAGCAGAGATTGCGACAGGTGCCATCTGCCAAAGTTCCAGGCGTGAGAACCACGATAAGACCAGCAAGGCCACCAACAACGGCTGCCTTCACTCCGGCAGCAACTCCGGCTGCGGCTGCGGCTCTTGCTGCGGCTTTCCTCGCCTGCCTTTTGAGATACCTCTCCATTTTCTGAGAAAGCCGACGAAGCTCTTCGTCAATGTGATCGGTGTACTTATCCGGGATAACGTCAGGCCAATGCCCACTGGGGTCGGTGAAGTTCAGCGGGGAACCGTTGGCGTAGGTGTACCGGTTCGCTTGTACCGACGGGACCGGGTTGAGGGTCCAGCTGTCCCGGGAGGCGAACCCGCCCGTCGCCGGGTCGTACCAGCGGGCGTGCATGTTCACCCGCCCGGTCTCCGGGTCGGTGAACTCGCCCTGGTAGCCGAGTGAACCGGTGGCCCCGTCCTCCTGGGTGACCTCGCCGAACGGCGCGTAGGTGCGCGACCCGGTGATCGCTCCGGTAGCGGGGTCAAGCCCTGCGATGACATCGCCGTGCTGGTCGGCTATGGTGACCAGCCCAGCACTGCCACCGGTGCTGGTGGACAACGGTGATCCGGCCAGGTCCCGGGCGATGAGCTCCCCTGCCACGGAGACCGGGTCGTTGGCCTGGTCCGCGTAGAGGATCTTGTCGCCGCCGCGCTGAATGAGCCGGTTCAGGCCGTCGTAGAAGTAGGTGGTGTCCCCATCGGTGATCATCCGGCCACGGGCGTCGTGCGTGAAGGCCGTGACGGTTCCGTCGACGTCCGTGGTTTCGGCCAAAGTGCCACGGGCGGTCCAGGAGTAATCGGTCCCGGCCCCGCTGATCAAGCGGTTGCGCTCGTCGTAGACGGCGCTGTCCTCACCAGCGGAGGTGCGGTTGCCCGCGGCGTCCCAGGTGTAGTCGGTGACCGTATCGTCGGGTGCGGTCCAACTGGTCAGACGCCCGGCATGGTCATAGGTGTAGGTGTGCTCGCCCTCCCCGGCGATACCGGCGGTGGTCCTGCCGGTGACCTGTCCGGCCTTGTCGTAGGTGTAGGCGGTGGACAGGGTCGGCACCGGGCCCAGGGTGAGGGTGGTGTCGGTGAGCAGGCGCCCCTGGGCGTCGTAGGTGAACGAGCGCTGCGGGGCCGGGTCGGCTCCGTAGGTGATGGTGCCCAGGCGTCCCGCACTGTCATAGGCGTAGCGGTGCTCCACTCCGGTGAGCGGGTCTCCGATGGCGCTCACCCGTCCCGCGTCGTCGTAGGCGAAGGTGGTGGTTCCGGCCGCGTCGGTGCGCTGGGTCATCCGCCCTTCGATGTCGTAGGAGAAGGACGCCTCCCCTGAGCTGCCGGCTGCGGTGAGCAGGTTGCCGCGGTCGTCGTAGGTGTAGGTGGCCGATCCGGCCCGGGTCGGGCGGCCGACCAGGTCGTAGGCGAAGGTGTCGGTCTGGGTCTCGGCCTCGGCTCCGCTGCCGCTGACCTGGGTGATGCGGCCCAGGGCGTCGAAGGTTCGCTGCTGGACGACCCCGCCGGGCTGGCGTTCCTCCACCGGGTTGCCCGCGACGTCGTAGACGGTGGTCCAGGTGCGGTCGGCCAGGTCGGGGTGGGCGTCGGTGGCCGGTTCGATCACCGATTCCAGGAGCCCGTGGGTAGTGAAGGTGTACCAGGTGGTGTTGCCGCGTCCGTCAGTGAGGCGGGTGCGGTTGCTCGCGGCGTCGTAGCCGAACGTGGTGGTGATGGAGGTGGTGTCGTCGACGGGCTCGGTAAGGGTGGTCAGTCTTCCGAGAAGGTCGTATTCCTGGGTGGTGGTGTGGCCCAGGGGGTCGGTGATGGCGACGGGGTTGGAGTCGGCGTCGTAACGGGTGCTGGTGGTGGCCAGGGTGGTGCCGGAGGCGTCCTCGGCCGTGGTGGCGGTGGCGCGTCCCGCACCGTCGTAGGTGGTGCGCAGCGTGGTGCCGTCGGGGTGGGTGACCGCGGCGGCCAGCCCTGTTGGCCCGTAGGTGTAGGAGGTGGTCAGTCCGGCGGGGTCGGTCTCCGTGACCGGTTGTGCTGCGGCGTTGAAGGTGGCGGTGGCGACCGTGCCGGAGGGTGTGGTGGTCGAGGTGAGGTTGCCCGCGTCGTCGTAGGCGAGGCGGGTGGTGTGGGCGCCGGGGGCGGAGTGGCGCTCGATCTGCGTCAGGGTGATCTGGCGGCCCAGGTCGTCGTAGGTGGCCTCGGTGCGGGCGCCGGTCGGGTCGGTGACGGAGAGCTGCTCGCCCAGTAGGTCGTGGGTGTAGGTGGTGACCGGGGCGTCTTCGCCCTGGCGGGGTGCGGGTTCGGTGAGGGTGGCGATGTTGCCGAGCTGGTCGTAGGTGTAGGTGGTGACGCCGCCGGCCGGGTCGGTCTCGGAGGCGATGTGCCCGGCGGTGTTGTAGGTGGTGGTGAGGGTCGGGGTCAGGGCGGTGGAGGAGCCGGGCGGGGTGTAGTCCGCGAGCGTGACCGACACAGGGCGCCCCGCACCGTCGTAGGAGGTGCGGGTGATCTGTCCCTGGGCGTCCTTCTCGTGGGTGGCCTCACCGAAGGCGTTGTAGCCCACGAGGGTGGTGGGGCGGCCGGTGACGGCTTCGGCGGACCATTCCTCAATGGTCACCGAGGGGCTCTGGGTGGCGACCGGTCGGCCGAGGGCGTCGTAGGTGTGGTGGACGGTCGCACCGCCGGGGGTGGTCTCGGTCAGTGCCAGGCCCCGCTGGTCCAGGGTTCGGGTGAGGGTGAGGTCCTGGTCGCCGTTCTCGATGGTGTGGCTGGTCCAGGCTCCGGTGATGTCCCGTTCGTAGGTGGAGGTCTCGGTGCGTGTGCCACCGGCGCCGGTGCGGGTCTCGGTGAGGACCTCTCCCCCGGCGTCGTAGGTGTAGGTGGTGCGTCGGGCGAGCCCGTCGGGGTCCAGGACCAGGGCGGTGATGCGGTTGGCGGCGTCGACCGTGTAGGTGGTGGTGACGGTCCCGTTACCGGTGCTCTCCCGGGTCAGGTTGCCCGCGGCATCGTAGGCGCGGTCGGCTAGAACGATGTCGCGGGTGGACCCGTCCTCCTCGCGGAACCCGACGCGGATCTCCTGTGCGGGGAGGCCGTCGTCGTAGTAGGTGTAGCGGGTGGTGCGGCCCATCGCGTCGGTGTGTTCGGCCGTGCGACCCACGGGGTCGTAGGCGTAGGAGTCCAGAACGACGTCGGTGGCGGGCTGAGGGTCTGCAGGATGTCCGGTGTAGCCGGTGAGGACGACTTCGGCCAGGTCACCGGTGGGCGTGTACTCGTAGCGGAAGGTGTCTCCGCCGGACATGGTGCGGGTGTGCTGGTTGCCGTAGGTGTCGTAGGTGTAGGTCTCCGTCTGGCCTTCGGGGTCGGTGACCGAGGCCAGGCGGCCGTGGTCGTCGTAGGTGCGGGTGGTGGTGCGCACCTGGTCGGTGTCACCCAGGTCGGTGACGGTCTCGGTGAGGGGCAGGCCGTCGGGGTCGTAGGTGTAGGAGACCGAGGCCTGGTGGGAGGTTTCGGTGACGGCGTTGACGGTGGCCGGACCGGTTTCGGTGGTCACCCGGGAATCGCCGTCGTAGTTGCGGGTGGTGGTGATGCCTTCGGGGTGGTCGTCGGTGATGACGGTGGCGGAGACTTCCCGGCCCAGGGTGTCGTAGGTGTACTCGGTGATCAGGCCGTTGGGTGCGGTCACCCGGGCCAGGTCGCCGGTGGCGTAGTACTCCCGTGAGGTGACGGCCCCGCGGGGGTCGGTGGAGGTGAGCAGCAGACCTGCGGGCACGGTGCCGCCGCCGACGGCGGTCTCGGTGCCGTCGGTGAAGGTCTGGGAGGTCTCCCGGCCCTGGGGGAAGTCCGGTGTGGCCGGGGTCGTGGTGGCGATGCGGTCGCCGAAGGCGTTGTAGGTGTGGACCGTCGCGTAGGTGTCGTCGTCGGCTCCGGTGGAGCGGGCGTCGCGTTCGACGGTCAGCTGGTCGTTGCGCGGGTCCAGCGGGTCGTCGGCGTTGAGGTGGAACCCGTAGTAGGACGTGGAGCAGGAGTCCGGGTCGGAGGCGTCGCGGCAGGTGGTCTGGGAGATCTTGTTGCCGCGTTCGTCATGCCCGGCCCGGGTGACGGTGCCGTCCGGTGCCGTGGTGGCGGCGAGGAACCCGCCGGTGTCGTAGGCGAAGGCGGCGGTGTTGCCGGACACGTCGGTCTGGGAGATGAGGCGGTGTCCGTTGAGGGGGTCGTAGGTGTAGCTGGAGGTCCGGTCGTCGGGGTCGGTGACCTTGACGGTGACGGTGCTCTCCGTCTCGGGCACTTCCTCGTCGTCGCCGGTCGGGGTTCCGTTCGCACCGGTGAGGGTGTGGTCGGAGAGGCGGTAGGTGGCGCCGTTGGCATCAGTGTAGGAGCGGACGCGGTCGTGGGCGGTGTCGTGCTCGATGGTGGTGTGCACGCGGCCGCTGGGCAGGGTGGCCTGGGTCAGCTTCTGGGAGAGGGTGCCCGCGGCGTGGTGTTCGGCCACGGTCTGGGCGCCTAGGGGACGGTTGTACACGGCGATCTCGTCGAGGTCGCCGGTGAAGTGGGAGATGTCGCCTTCGCTGCCCGGCCAGTTGGACCAGGAACCGGCGCCGGCGTAGACGTAGCGCTGGTCGTCCTGGGTGATGGCACCGGTGAGGCCGCCGACCTTGGCGCCGTCCAGGTACAGGGACTGGCGGTCGCCTGCCGCGGTGAGGGCGACGTGGTGCCAGGCGCCGTCGTTGACGGCCTGGTCGGTGGTGATCGGTGCGACCGTGCCGTTCCAGAACTGGCCGCGGAGCCTGCCATCGGTGCCGACGTACAGGGCGGGTGTGGCGGTGCCGGTGATGGCCTCGTCCAGTGCCTGCTGCTGGTAGCTGAACAGCACACCGTGGGCGTCGGTGCGGAACCACATCTCAACGGTCAGGTAGGGGGTCTGTCCCACCAGCCAGTCGGACAGGCGCAGGTGCGAGGAGGTGCCGTTGAAGGTCGCGGCGCTCTCCGGGCTGCCCTGCAGGGCACCGCCGGTCCCGAGCTGGACGTCGTGGTAGACGCCGGTGTGGCGGTCGTGGTCCAGCAGCAGGTCGTTGTCAGCCTCGGTGGAGCCTTCGGCTTCGCCCAGGCGCCAGTAGGCGACGGGGCCCGCGTCGCGCACGACCGTCAGGTAGTGGGATCCGTCGGTGTAGGTGTAGCGCGTGCAGGCACCGTCGGTGTCCTCAGGGCCGCAGACCTGGACGAGCCGCTCACCCTCGTAGGTGTAGGTCCACGTCAAAGGTGCGGCGTCGGTCTGGGGCGGCTCGGTGCTGACGCTGGCGACCCGGCCGTTCTCCCAGGTGAAGTGGAGCGTGCGTCCGCCAGGGTTGGTGACGCTGGCCAGGGTGCCGTCGGAGGCGTATTCCAGGTGCTGGGTGCGGTCGCGGAAGTCGGTGATCTCCACAACCTGGCCGGAGGCGTCGAAGACGTACCCGGTCTGGTTCTTGTCGGTCAGACGCCAGCCGCCCCCGTCGGTGGAGGTGAGCGTGGCGAAACTACCGAAGGGCGGTGCGTAGGTGCCGTCGGGGTTCTGGCCGAAGCGGACCTGCTGGCCGTGGGGGTAGGTGACCACAACGTTGCCGGTGCCGTCGTCGTCGGGACTGACACGCATGTCGAAGCGGGTGCTCCAGCCGGCGCCGAAGACGTTGTCGGTGCGCGGGTCACGGCTGTTGTAGGTGCGCTGGATGCCGAGCGCGGGTCCGACAGCCGCGACCTCGGCGTCGGTGTCGGTGAGGGTGTGGTTGCCGATCAACGGGTCGACGTCGCGTCCTGCGCCGCTGAGCCCGACACCGCCCAGATGGGAGGTGATGGCGGGCTGCTCCACCGCGGTGACGAAGGGGTAATAGGGGCTGATCGGACTGGCTGTGGTGCCCTCGCGGGTGCGGACACGCCAGAGGAACTGCTCGCCCCAGGCCAGGGTGCCCTCGGGGACCACCCAGGTGCGGTCATCCTGCCAGGTGGAGTTGACGCACTCACCCGGTTCGCCGTCGTTGTCGGCGCAGACCTCGAACCAGTACTCCACCGTGGCGTCGGCCGGCCAGTCGTCGATGCTCTCGCCCTCGGCGAATAGGGTGGGAGTGAGGCTGCCCACCTGGGCCCCGGGTCGGGGGTAGATGTCGTTGATACGCGGCCCCACGTCCTGGGAGGTGACGGTGACCGTGGTCACCGGGACCGATTCGCTGGAGAGCCAGCGCTGGTCCTGGAGCCTTTGCATATCGAAGTTGAGGAGGTACTCACCCGGCGGCAGCGGCGGGATGCGGGCGTCGAGGGTCGCCGAGTCATTGGGGGTGAGGCGCTCGTTGAGGCGGGTGAACGCCACCGCGTCCAAGAGCTCGCCGGTGGCCTTATCCCGGACCCGGGTACCCAGGCGGAACTCGTTCCACCCCTGGGGTTCCCAGTCCTGGCTGCCGAGGTTGGTGACGGTGACACTGACCTCGCCACCCTGGCCTCCGGTGACCGGTTCGGTCAGTGAGCCGACGTCGTAGGAGGCACCCCACTCGCTGTGGGTGATGGCGAGGTAGGGCTGGTTGGCGGACTGGCGGCTACCGAAACGCTTCCAGGCGTTGGTGTTGTCGAAGTCGGCCTGCAACGACAGGCCGTGGTTGGTGACCGACCCTTCAACCCAGTCCTGGACCAGGTCCACGCCCTTCTTGCCGAGGTCGACGGTCTCCCACTTGGCGCCACTGCAGCTCTCACCGTGGGAGAAGGAGTCGGTGGCCACCGCGGTACCGGAGCTGGAGGGGCGGTTGTTCCAGGTGACGGTGGACGCCGACCAGGACTCGGTGATCTGGTGGACCCTCATCTGGCGGGGCGAGCAGTTCGCGGACCAGTGGTTGAACAGGACCAGGTCGGCGTTGAGGATGTAGCGGTTCTTCAGCTGGCTGTTGACGTCACCGAAGCGCAGGTAGCTGATCGCCCGGGTGCTGCCGTCGTAACTGCCGATCTTGAGCTCGTCGTCTCCGCCGTAGTTGGTGGTGGGCCAGTCGTTCTGGACATAGGAGTCACCGTTGGTGTCGATGTCGGCGACGCTGGGGTCCACCTGGACGGGGTAAACACGGTCGGGGTCGTCCAGCCAGGTGTCGTCGAGCACCACGACCAGGGACCAGTCGCCGTCCTTCTCCTCCACCCGGTAGCTCACGTCACCGGACATGGCGGGGCCGCCGGTCTCCTCATTGAAGGAGGAGTCCTCCATCCACCCGGTGGGGATCACGGCCTGGGCTTGGCCGTCGGTGTCGGAGAAGACCACTGCGCCCTGGTCGTCCAGTTCCGGGGTCAGGCCGTTCAGTTCAAGGGGGAAGGTCCACTCGCGGGGAGCGTCCGCGGAGTTGAGAATGATGGTCTCTTTGACCATGCCGGGGGCGGCCTGCAGTTCGAGGTCCGCATCGGGGCGCACGTTCTCGTACAGGATGGTGTCGTCCTGGGCTTGGCCGGTGACGGGAGCTGCTTCTTCCAGGCCGAAGGCGAGGCTGTGCCCACCGTTCTCGGTGACGCCGAGCGTGACCAGTTCCGGGGCGTCACCGTCGGTGGAGAGGGTGAGGTCGGTCTCCTCAACGGCCATGCCGAGGAGGTCTCCTTCGTTCCCCGTTGCCGGGTCGCCGGCTGCCGGGGTCTTGGGGACCAGGGTCGTGTCGATCTCCTGCCAGGTGCCGTTCTCGTCTCGGGCGTGGACCGGATCGGTGTAGAGGAGCGTGGTGGTGGTGCCGTCGGTGTTCTCGTACTCCTTGGTCCACCGGGTGCGCTCGTCGACCAGTTCCTGGCTCTGCTCCGGGTCGAACCCCTCACCGGCAGGGGTGGTCTCGACCATCTCCTGGGTCTGGTCGGTGAGTTCCTGGGGATCGATGTCCGGGGAGACCGGCGTGAAGGGGGTGGTTCCCCCGGCCAGCGGCAGGGCGTCGTTGTCGGTTTGGAGGTCAGCGGCGTCGAGGGCGTTGCCGCCGTTGGCATCGCTGTGCTCGGCTGGTACCTCGTGGTCGCGGCCAGAGGCGTCGCCGCCGAGCTGTTCGGGTCCTGAAGGGATCTGTGCGGGCACGAGGGCTCCGGAGGCGCCCTGCCCCCAGGCCGGTTGCGCCAAGACGCTGGCCACCAGGGAAAGAGCGACGGCACCGGCCAGGGTCGAGGACCAGATCCGACGGCTCAGGGTTCCGCCATGGTGCGACGCGTGCACGACGCTCCTTCACTTGCGATGCGACAGCAACAGGCCGACCGCGGCAAGGAGAACAACGCGGTCGGCCCTACTAGAACCCGGACATATTAGGGCTAACCGCGTAAACCAACCACAACTTTTGAATAACGTATCGAACATTTGCATAGTTATGAAAACATGACAAAAAGTGAGCCTTTTGTGAGGTTCAGGATGGTTAGGGTTCCGCCGTCCCAATGTTGACGTCGAAGGTGCCCGATGAAGCAGAAGCTCTCCCAGCTGTCCACTTCCCAGAAGTGGCTCGCCGCCGCGACAGGCGTGGCGGTCATCGGGGGAATGGGCACCTACGCTCTCGTCGCCGGCTTCGCCGACCCCCGGGCCACCCCCTACGACTTCAACGGGGACGGCTACCCCGACCTGGCCGTGGGACTACCGGGAGACACCCTCAACAGCCATGCGAACGCCGGTTCCATCGCCATCACCAACGGCAGCGTCACCGGTGATTTCAGCTCCGGCTACCTGCTCCACCAGGACTCGGCCGACGTCGCAGGAGCACCGGAGAAGAACGACAGCTTCGGCCAGAGCATGGCCAGCGGCGACTTCGACGCCGACGGATACGCCGACCTGGCGGTGGGCATCCCCTTCGAGGCCATCGGCGACGTCGAGGGCGCTGGATACGTCGCCATCCAGTACGGCAGCGGCTCCGGGCTCATCAACACCCGCAGCCAGTCGATCCACGAGGACAGCCCCGGCATCCCCGGGACCGTGGCCAAGGACGAGGTCTTCGGATACTCTCTGGCCACCGGCGACCTCAACACCGACGGATACGACGACCTCGTCATCGGCATGCCCCTGGACAACGCCAACGGCAAAGGCAACGCCGGAACCCTGCGCATCATCTTCGGAACCGGCACCGGCCTGGACATGAGCTCGACCATCTCGGTCGACCAGCTGACCGCGAACGTTCCCGGAGCCCCCGAAGCCGAGGACCGCTTCGGCGAGCAGCTCGCCGTCGGCGACATCAACGGCGATGGGAACGACGACTTGGTCGTGACGACCATCGGCGAGCAGATCTCCGGCAGCTCCGACCGGGGATCCATTCACGTGCTCTACGGCCCTTTCACCGACGCACCCGCGGACAGCGACTACATCGACTCAGCCCACGTCGACGGCATCGGCGAGTTCTCCGGAAGCGCCTTGGCCCTGGGCAACTTCGACGACGACCCCTACCTTGATGTGGCGGTCGGCGTGTCCGACCAGAAGGTCGGAGAGGTGGGCGCGGCAGGCAGTCTGGCTGTTTTCTACGCTGGCGCCGACGGCCTCACCCACCGCAACGTCGAGGTCATCCACCAGGACACTCCCGGGATCGGCGGCGCCCCCGAACCGGAGGACTACTTCGCCTCCGACCTGGCGGCGGGCGACATCGACGGAGATGGCATCGACGACCTGGTCGTGGGCATGCGCAGCGAGGCGATCGGCAGTGCCACCGGATCCGGGTCCGCCATGGTCCTGTTCGGCAACGCCGACGGCGGTATCTCTTCGGCGGATTCGGTATGGATCGACCAGGACGTCGAAGGGGTTCCCGGCACCGTCGCCAAGGACGACCACTTCGGCTGGACCGTCGGGATCATCGACATCGACGACGACGGACACGCTGAACCCCTCATCGGCGCCCCGGGCAACGCGGCCGGCACCGTCACCGTCCTCAAGGTGGACCGTGGAGCCCTGGTCTCTGCACAGGCGTACGCCCAAGCCGATCTCGGTCTCGGCAACGGCGTCAACGGGGATGCCTTCGGTATCGCTTTGCCCAAGTAAGACGCTCTCGGCCACACGTCTGGCCGTCGTTCCCCGAGCACCGTGGCCTGAGAATCCAGAAACACGGCTCCACCAAAGCCGGTACATGCCAAAACCCGGCACGAAACAGTGTGAATACGACGCTTCGCCAGTCACCCTGCGCTCCTGCCCGGCGAGAGCACACCCGGACCCGGTTTCGGGATGTCCGGGTTCGCCATGGCAATCTGGGTCCCTGTTACTGGACAACAGACGGGTGTGGTGATGGATCCGATCCTGATCGGTGGGTTGGCGGGCGCGGTGGGCAGCGTGGTGACGGCCTTCACCACACAGCTGTTCGCACACCGAACCAAGGCGCAGGAGCTCAGGCATGCTGAGCAGGTGCGCGAGCGACAGCAGAGTTCCGAAGACTCTCGAGCCGAGATGGCGCGGCGCCGCACCGGGTACATCGCGCTCAACTCCGCAGCTCGGGAGTATCTGACGGCACTCACCGACCTTCTGCGGGCCCTGGAGTTGGACGAACCACGTGACGAGGAACGGGGATCTATCGAACGCGTCCGGGCGGCCTACCGGCTCAGCTACGCCGAGGCACAGCTTTCGGTGAACGACGACATTCTCGGGGCCGCGTCCAAGGTCAACCGGAGCCTGTCCAGCCTTTTCGGCCTGGTGAAGCGGCTCGACCACGGCAATCCCAGGGACGGGGAAACCGCGAAGCTGGCCGAAACCAGGCGCCAAGACACCTGGGTTCGGCTTCAGGAGCTTCGCCTGTTGATGCGTGTGGACCTCGGGGTGGGGGTACCGATGGCCGGGACGGATGAGGAAGGTTCATACGCGTAGCGCGTACGGACTCCCCTGTTCCGCTACGTGCCCGGCCTGCTCACTCCAGTTCATCTCAGCCTCGGAAAGGGTCACCGAAGACCAGGCCGCTGCTTCCGAGAGCCACGTCGAGCGCTACCGGCACGGCCACCACACGCACCGCCTCTACCGACCCCTCACGAAGCCTGAGGATGGTGTTCGTGTCCTCCTCGCCCGCGTCAGCACAGTGTTCGGGGCCGCAGAAGACCACACAGGACCTGCCTTCATTCTGGGCGCTCGAGAACAGGATGCCGTCGAATGAGGGTTCAGAAAGCCACTTCATGTACTCGGTGACCACCTGGGTGGGGACGTAGTCGATATGCTGGCTTCCGTTGAGCGACACCGGTGCTCGTAGGTCCTGAGTGAACGAGTGCAGGAACACGAGGTCGTAGTAGGACTCGCGTCCAGCCGCGTCGAACACGCTTGGTACCGGCGGCAGATCCGCGAGGTTGATCATTCTCAGTGCCCTGGTGGTCTCGAACGCGCCGATCACCGCGAATCTGCTGGCACCGTGCGCGCCGATCTCCGCCACCACGGTCTCCGGGTCGTCACTTCCGTAGAACATGGGGATCCCAGCAGGGCTCATACGGTTGGCCGAAGCCAGCTCTGGAGGCGGCGGGCCGAGGGTGTGAGCGTTGCACCAGCTGAGGTCATCGGGGCGGTCGATGAGCCGTCCTCGGTAGAAGACCTGGCCTGCGGGGATCTGGAGCACTGCCTGTCGCTGCTCGATGATCTTCATGAGCTTCTCGAGAAACTCGGTCGTGGTGAACTCGTCTGGGTGGTCCGAGGACTCCTCAGGAAGGGAGAGGAAGGTGAAGCGGGACGAGTATTTCACCTTGTTCCGAAACTCCTCCCACGAGCCCTTCAAGGCAAGGTCGGGCCTCAGCCTCCCCGGATCCGGGTTCCAGTCCTCGTCAGGGATCAGCGCGACTATCGACTCTATGACACGATCGGTGACGGCGTTCCCGCAGACGTCATAAGCCACGTCCTCCGATGAGTACCTCGTGGTGAAGTCATCGGACCAGAAGAGGCTCTCCTCGGAGCGGTCATAGAAGAAGCGAATCGCGGCCATGACAAGTGGCATGAACTCCTCGAAGTCAGCCGCGATCGGCTGCTGGCCGTTTGATTCGCGCTCGCAAAAGGTGCAACGGTGTTCGGTCAGGATCTCGGACACACCGTGCCGAAGCCCGTCGTCCAGGACACACTCCAGACAGACCGCCTGGTCACCGGCGTCTTCGAAACCCCGATCCTGGATCTCCATCATGCGCGCTTTGGCTAGTCCCATGACCCCTCAAGAAGTTCCGGTCCGCAGTGTACCCGTCCCTCGGTGAGGGGCGGTAGGAGGTGCCTGGCGACGGATTCGGCGTCGTTCCTGGAGACGACAAGATATCCGCATTCCTGGTGGTTTCGTGGCCGATCTGGCTTTCGACACCGAAAGGGTTGGCTTCGGTCCTGAGGTCGGGGAAATGGTGGAGCTCCTGACCGAGCACGGTAGGGGCTGGCCCTCATCCAGGCTTTCACCCGGCATGTGTGCGGGACCTATTGCTGTGGTCAGGGCAAGCGTGTGTGGTTCGAGGTGGACAGCGATGGGGCTGAACTCAACACCGCAGAGTACTCCAGCCGCACTTGGAGATCTTGGTCTGAGCAACCCCCGGACATGAGACGGCCACCGCTGTGATCATGTGGGTGTGTTGGAACCAAACGATCGGCGGTGACCGTGCCGCCCACTGTAGTAGAAGCCGGCTCCGAAGCATGGACGAACAGTTTCGAGGACCTGTTCTCCCAGGTCGTAGCGCCCTTCTTCGGCCGCAGGGAACCCCGGCTGCGCGCCCGCTACTACCTGCTGGGCCTGCTCAGCGGCCTGGAGCGTAAGAACGGCTGGTCCCTGGCCGAGTTCGCCAGCGACGCCACCCCCGACGGCATGCAGCGGCTGCTCAACCACGCCCGCTGGGACGCCGACGAGGTCCGCAACGCCCTACGCGCCCAAGTGGGAGAACGGCTCGGCCACCTGGACGGGGTGCTGGTCGTGGACGACACCGGGTTCGAGAAGAAGGGCCGCCGCTCAGCCGGGAGGGCCGGGGCGGCGAGGAAACGGACGGCCTCGCCACACAGGGGGCCCGAGTCGTGGGGACGATCGCCGCGTGAGGGGCCGGGCGGTGATGATCCGGGCGAGCTGATCGGGTTGACCGTCAACGAGATCCGCCGATTGCATGCCCACTACCATCGACCCGATCATGCCTGGTCGTACCGGGTTCGTTGGTCGCGGTGGAGACACCGTCACCAGGCCCGGGCCCGCTGCTGTCACTACCAGCGGCAGAAACGTCTCATCGATCACTAAGAGCTCATCTCATTTGGTGAGTTGGCGATAGCAGATCAGTGTGCAGGCGATGCCGGCGAAGGCCAGGAAGTGGTCGGCCTTGCGCTCGTAGCGGCGGTGCAGGCGGCGGCATCCGGCCAGCCAGGCCATGGTCCGCTCGACCTGCCACCGATGCCGGCCCAGCCGCTGCGAGGACTCCATGTCCCGGCGGGCCAGGCGGTGCACGATCCCCCGCTGCCGGAGCCAGCGGCGCAGATGGGCGTAGTCGTAGCCCTTGTCGCCGTGCAGCTTGCCCGGGCGGCGCCTGCGGGGTCCGCGGCGGGAGCGAATCGGAGGGATCCCAGCCACCAGGGGCTGCAACGCTTGGCTGTCGTGGGTGTTGGCCCCCGAGATCGCCATGGACAGGGGCAAACCCTGTCGGTCGGTGATCAGGTGGATCTTCGACCCCTTCTTGCCCCGGTCGACAGGATTGGGACCTGTCAGGTCCCCCCTTTGAGAGCCCGCATGTTCACCGAGTCGATCGCGCACCGCGACCAGTCCAGCTCACCGCGAGAACCGAGCTCGTCCAAGACCAGGCGGTGGAGCTTGGCCCACACCCGGGCCCGGGTCCACTCGGTGAAACGCCGGTGCGCGGTGGCACCAGAGGGACCGAAGACCGGCGGGAGCTGGGCCCAGGTGCAGCCGCTGGTGGCCACGAAGATGATCGCGGCCAGCACTTGGCGGTCGCCGTGTCTGCGCCGCCCGCCGCCTTGCGGGCGGGTGGGCGCCTCGGGCACCACTCGTTGGAACAGTTCCCACAGCTCGTCCGGCACCAGCCGTTCCACCATCGACACAGGAGCAGGCTACCGAGAACCCAAATGAGATGAGCTCTAAGTGCGGCTGTAGTGCTAACGGAGACCACATAGGACTCCTCCGTGTTGTGGGATCACGGGACTGCGGAGCATGAACGGAGGATTTGAGGCCGCCGTCAAGGTGCGGATTTCAGTCCGCTGGTACCTCGAGGTCGTACGGTCAGCCTTAACGGCGGTCCGACTGGCCCCGGAGCAACCTCGAGGGCGCGGTTCAGGCCGTGGCCTCGGACACAGGTCGTCCCGAAGCGCCACTACGCCTCTACGTGCAGGGCTGTTTCATAGTCGGGATCGTGGACTATCAGCGCTGATCACAGCCCTGTAGCGATCCGGTCGAAGCCCGCACCAACGAGCAACGGAGCCCGCTAGAAGATCAGGGACTTCCACATCTCTGACTTCCAAGGGACTCCGTTGCGCCCCCAGTCTGCCATGCCCGCCCCTGTCCCCGTCGGCCTTGCCGACAAGCTCGCCCGCCTGGCCGATCCCCGCTCGCCGCAGGGTCGCCGCCACAGCCTGGCCAGCGTCGTGCTGTGCGCCCTGTGCGCGATGCTCGCCGGAGCCCGCCACCTGCGGGCCATCGGCCAATGGGCCGACGCCGCACCACAGCACACCCTAACCCAGTTGGGATGCCGGAGCTCCTGTCCGGCCTTGGGGGCGCGCTCTGCTCCGTCCCCGGCGACCATCCGCCGGGTCCTGCTCGCCCTGGACCCCGAGACCCTGGCCGCCCTGACCAGACCCGACACCCTTGAGGTGGTGGCGGTGGACGGCAAGACCCTGCGCGGATCGGCCACGGCCACCGAGGTGGCGGTGCACCTGCTCGCCGCCCTGACCCCGGATCGGCACCTGGCGGCCCAGGTGCGGGCCCTTGCCGGCACCAGCGAGATCGACGCCTTGGCCGTCCTGCTGGCGGGCGTGAATCTGGCTGGAGTGGTGGTCACGGCCGATGCTCTGCACACTCAGGCCGACACCGTCACCCACCTGGTCCAGGACCTGCACGCCGACTACGTGTTGACCGTCAAACGCAACCAGCGGACGCTGTTCGCCCAGCTCAGGACCCTGCCCTGGGCGCAGGCTCCCGCACTGGGCACCACTCGGGCCTGTGGCCACGGGCGGGCCGAGACCCGTACGGTCAAGGCCATCGACCTTGAGGGCAGGACCGGTTTCCCGCACGCGGTCCAGGCGGTGCGCGTGCGCCGTTACGTGAGGGATCTGCACACAGGGAAGGTCTGTGGACCGTGGCTTATGCGGTGACCTCGTTGGAGGTCGGGCAGGCGGACGCGGCCCGGATCAGTGCTCTGGTGTGGGGGCACTGGAACATCGAGGCCTGGCACCACGTCAAGGACGTATCGATGGGCGAGGACGCCTGCAAGGTCCGCTCCGGCCACGGCGCCGACAACCTGGCGGTGTTGCGAGCGCTCACCTTGGTGTTCTTGGGCCGGTTGGGTCAGGACACGGTGCCCGACGCGATCCGGTGGGTGTCGTACGAGGCGTTCACCCGCCCGCTGGACGTGATCGGGCTTCGCTGACCAGCGCCAACATCACCACTCGCCGAGAATGAAACAGCCCTGCGATATGCGGGGTTCCGTACCGGCTCATCCGAGCAGCGAAATCCCACTACGTGCCACCGGAGACCACCCCGTGCCGCAGTATCCAGGAACAGCCGAGCAACCACGGAGGATTTCATCGGCCCTGCGAGACGCGGATCGAATCCGCTAGCAGCTCGGTGTTCACCGCTCGATTTTTCCCTGGAACCCGGCCTGAACGAACGCTAGTATCGGAATACCCACGGTTCTACCTCGGGCCGAGTCCGGACTGACAGTCAGAGCGACTTCCTCGTTTTGAGCTCAGAACAGGGCCCACCCCTTGAGCCCTCGCACTCCCGCACGAACTAACGCAGACTAAAATTAGTCTCAGAGCATAGAAGAAAGGCCACCCAACTTGCAACGCCGCCTTACTGTAGATTTCTCGTCTTGGTTCGATCAGAAGCATGTTCCGCAAGAGCGATTTTATCGCGAGGGACTCGTTATCCTTGACGCCAACGTGCTCCTCGACCTGTACAGACTTACCCCCACAGCCCGAAACCAGGTCCTTGATGCTTTTAGCTACGCAGGGAGTCGACTTTGGGTACCTCATCAGGCTGCCATTGAGTTTAGCCGAAATCGCAAGCGTGTCGTCGAAGAAAGAATGTCTGCATTTAAGCAGACAGGCCGACTTCTGAAGACTGCTACGACTGATGCCGCCATTATTATTGAAGATGCTATTGAAAAACTTCAGGGCCTACGCGATCGGGCGGGTACAACTAGGGAGTGGCACCCTGATGAGGCTGGTCTGAGGAGGGAAGACATCCTTGCACGACTGAACGGAGTAATGGATGAGGCAATTCAAGAATTTGAGGCATTAGAGAGCGAGCACGATTTGCATCCACAGGATATGCAACGCGTGGACTCGCTACTCCTTAGGATCGATGATCTGCTGGTGGGTAAAATTGGCTCCGGATACTCGTCCTCTGAGCTCCGGTCATACGTAGATGAGGCGCATTCCTTTCGGTTCCCGAACAAAATTCCTCCAGGATACCTCGATGCTGGAAAAGAAAGCAATCTGCGCGCTGCTGGTGATTTTATTCTATGGCGCCAAACTCTGGATAGGGCGACGGAGGTCGCCAAAAAAGAGCGCCTTATACTTTTTATCACCAAGGACCTGAAGGCTGACTGGTGGGAGTACGACGCTAAGGGAAAACTCAAAGGTCCGCGGCCGGAACTGGTCCAAGAAATGCGCGACACGGCAGGTGCTGACCTGTTGCTGGTAACGCTGAAAGAATTCATCGTCGGAACGAAGGAGTATCTGTCTTCCGAGGTATCGAATGAGACAATTGAGTCACTGGGGGAATTTGGTGAAGATTTGAATTCACTGTTGCCAGAAACATTCCGCGACCCGGGTGCATCACCGAACCTTCTCGACCTTGATAGAACTGCCTTCGAAAACCTAATCCACTATCTTTTGGCTCACATGGGCTACCATGTCGAAGGCGCCGATGTAGGGTATAGGGACGCAGGATTTGATTTTATCGCCACGAGCATGGAGGATCCCAGTAGAACAAGTATCGTGCAGACAAAGCGGCATCACAGACCTGTTCCCGTCCGTGCGATCTACGAACTGATCGGTGTTCTACGGAGCAGGAACGAGGATGAAGCCATCTTCTTTGCGACATCTGAATTTTCACCGTCCGCGACAAAAATCGCCAAGGCGGAAGGCATCAGAATTGTGGGCGGCAGTGATCTAATCGCACTTCTTGCGAATTTCGGGATCAATGCCACTATCGATGTCTCCCCTTCTAGTGTCGGGTACTTTAATCCAGATAATGACGCACGAGGCCCGTGGCGCCCATCCGACATCACAAGCCCTGATTTTCGCAAGGAGAATTATTACCCGATAATCAACCCTGACGACAAGGCGATCTACCCACCAACTGGCAGGGCATGGAGATTCCCAAAGATTATAGTTGAAGAATTGCAGGCGGAGGGGCGTATTTACTGGGGTGGAAAATCGCGCAGAACGCCAAGATTGAAGAGTTTTTTCTCCGAGAGCATGTTTAAGAAGGGAGAGCAACGGTGAGGCACTTCACTCCGCAACATATTCGCGACGCTGTGAGCATGGAGGCTATGGCGGTACGACCAACCTATACCTCGACTTGACCGATATCCAGTGAGTCCTGATCGAGCCCCTGCCCTCCCCGGCCGGCCCGGGACATCAGCATCGCCACCGTGCCGTGCCAGAGCTGCATCCCGCGCCCGAGGGTGAGTGCGGCATGTACACGCCGCACCTCGTACACACTGTTGGAAGCGGCGTAAATCTGGCGGATGGTGTCGGTGAGCAGCACATGCCGGCGGGCCGAGGACTCTCGATCACGCCAGGCGTAGAATCCGAACTCTGAGACCTCCAGCACCTGGACGGCGACTTGGACCGGATGTCCCTCGGCGGCCATCACCGCGACCGCTTCGAACCGTCTTTTGGGGCACCGCCTCGCCCAATAACACGCTGGCCCGGCAGTGGATGTCCAGCTCAGCCTTCAACTCGGCGATGTGCTTGTTAGCTGCGGCCAGTTCGGTCTTCTCGGTGCTGGTCAGGCCCGGGGCCAGACCTCGGTCGATACGGTCCTGGCGCCGCCAGGCGTAGATCGTCTCGGTACTGATGTCCAGATCGCGTGCCACGTCCGCGACGCTGCGCCCCGCTTCGACCACGTCTAAGACCTTGCAGCGGAACTCGGCGGGGTATCCACGACGTCCCACGATGCCCTCCTTCAAGGGTCACGTGGTCCCATGAGTCCAAGAATCCGACTCCGAAAAGCGCAGGACACACCACCTCTAAAGAACCCGGCACGAAACACTTCTGTTGTTCTTATTTTTTACGATTCCTCGTCAGAATCTTCTTCGGCTATCTCGTGAGCTTGGTCGACTTGCGGATCGACATCTACTGGATTTCCGTCGCGGTAGTAGCGCCACGCGCTGGGATAGTCTTTTTTGCCTTCAGGGTACATGATCGCATACCCGTGCAGCAATGAAATCTGCCATTCTTGAGTGATCGCTTTTCCGATTATGGAAAAAATTTCCCCAGCGCTTGGGTCAGCCCTCGGGATGGTAGTCTCGACGTCGCCCATGGGGCCTAGAAGTTTGAGGGCGTAGCGAAAGTTGTATGGCAGTTGCTTCTTGAATTCGGCCAGGAGTTTGCGGAGAGGCAGCTTGCCTGGTCCGATGCCTTGCACAGGCAATTCTAGGTTGATGGGATGCAGGACGTCAAAGTGGTTTGCAGGGATTATGGTGCCATCTCGCTGCCTTCCGGGGTCATTATTTCCAAAGCCGTTGGTATTCCATGGGATCTCGCCCCGCTCTCTGTACTTTGCGATAAGAAGTTTTTCGGGAGCTACCGCAGGGAAATCTTCGTCAACGTAAAGGCAAGTAAATTTCATCTCGTCGATGGAGATGTTCTTTCGGCCTGAGATCTTCTTTAGGTGTATTTTGATTCGCTGCGGGAGGTTTTTGTCGGCCTTGCCTACATAGACGAAATGTTCGTTGTGGTATAGCTGGTAGATTCCGCCGCGCTTGTCCAGCTCATTTAGTCTCTCCATAGAAAGAGGACTTGGTTCCAACTCCGCCAGAGACTGGGCGAGTTGATCCTTTAGGGCCTTGGTGATGCTGAGTCTGAACTCCGCGCGATGCGAAGGTTCATCATCCCACTTCAACTGTTGTGTCATCTGTGCTCCAACTCTCACTCGGTGCGCTCGAACGGGCGCCCCATGCGTCTGTGACAGATCGCCTGGTCCACAGTCTGCCAAACTGGCTTCAAGATCGCCTGCTCCGCGGTATGCTTTTACCATGACTGAGCAGCCTAAAGACTTCGTAGGAGATCGCACCAGTGTTGAGTTGTTCGCTGGTGGCGGCGGTCTGGCCATGGCGGTTCACCGGGCCGGCTTCCGTCCGCTTCTGTTCAACGAATTCAACACCCGTGCTTGTGAGACCCTCGAAGCAAGCGCGACGAAGACGCTTGGCGACGACGGCATCATACGCACGCAGGATCGGAAGCCGACAGCCCCCAAGCCCGGTGAGCCCGCCCCTCTGTACCCGGGCGACGTGCAAGACCTTGATCTCAGCGCGCTTCGTGGGCAGGTCGACGTTCTCGCTGGAGGACCGCCCTGTCAGCCGTTCAGTGCTGGCGGCGTCGCCAAAGGAGACGAAGACAAGCGGAACATGTTCCCCGCTATGTTCAAAGCCATCCGCGAGATGCAACCCAAGGCTGTCATCTGCGAGAACGTAAGAGGCCTGCTTCGCCCATCGTTCAAAGAGTACTTCGATTACATCCAGAGGGAGTTGCAGCTTCCCTTCGTGGAGCGAGAAGACAGTGTCAGATGGCAGGTCCATAACGCCCAGCTTGAGCGTCTCCTAGCGCAGCGTCCAGCTAATGATAGAGATGACCAGCGTTACCATGTCGTCCAGGTACCCGTGAACGCCGCCGATTACGGTGTTCCGCAGATTCGCCACAGAGTTGTGCTAGTAGCTTTCCGGGCTGATCTCGACGTGGATGTCGATACTTTCGAGAAGTATGTCAAGACACCACGATTCTCGGCCTCCGCTCTGTACCGATCAATGAGGGATGAGGACGGAGAGTACTGGCAACGTCACTCCAAAGTTCCGGAACATGTCCGTGAGCGCGTCCGGGCTTCTCTCCCAAAGATTATTGGCGAGGATGACTGTGCTCCGTGGCGGACGCTCCGCGACGCCATCCAAGGTTTCGGTACAGACACACGTCTCCCAGAGCTCCCCCCGATCGACCTCGCCAAACTCGACCGCAAATCCGAGCAGGCGGCGCGTCTTGGTATCACTGATCACATCGGGTGGCCAGCGGCCCGCATCTACAAAGGACACACACCCAACGAACTCGACCGTCCAGCGAAGACGGTAAAGGCAGGGGTCCATGGTGTACCCGGCGGAGAGTCAGTAATGCTTCTCGATGAACGCGTACATGATTCCAGCGTTGAAAATGGTTGGCGATACGAGCACCGCTATATGACGGTGCGCGAGACAGCGCGCGTGATGACGTTCCCAGATGAGTGGCAGGGTGCCGGTCCACGTGGTGAAAAGATGCGACAACTTGGCAACGCTGTACCAGTCGTCCTCGGCGAGTTCTTTGCCAAGGCCGTCGCAGACGCCCTGGGTAATGCTGGTCACTGAATACTAAGATGACAAGGAAGCAGAATACCTGGAACGATCGACTGCCTCCTGAACGGGCATACAAGCACGCCAGGGGAATTTCTCCTATGCTCGAGCAGGACCGAGCCGCTGGAGGCCGACACCGGCGGATGGTGGCCTTGGGGGACGGCCGGTTCGCGCGGGCTTCGGTCGCACTCAAGCTTTATAAGAGAACCAGAAGGATCCGCGCCGTTCTTCGATGGTCTGACGCTGGCAAGTCTCCGGAGATATACCTCGGTGAGGTATCGCACAGCACACGCTTGGCGAACCTGCGTGAGGCGTGGCAACGTGCTTGGGAAAAAGGACTTCTCACTGAGGAGTCCTTGCCACCCTCATCCAAAGCCTCCTCTCGAGAAGTCCGTGCGGTCATGCTCGCGAATCGAGGAAGAGATACCAAACCCGAAATGGCCCTACGTTCCTTGCTTCACGCGAAGGGTCTACGTTACAGGGTGGACGCGAGTCCACTGAAAGGGGTTCGTCGGCGCGCAGACGTCATTTTTCCCAAGGATAAGGTTGCCATATTCGTCGATGGCTGTTTCTGGCATGGATGCTCGCAGCATCTGCGTCCAGCGAAGAAGAACGCAGAAGCCTGGGCCGCGAAGATCGAAGGCAATAAAGTCCGTGATGCGGATACTAATGAACTACTACGCGCGGCTGGTTGGACGGTCATTCGGTTCTGGGAGCACGAGGACTCAAAGAGAGCTGCGGATACCGTGGAACAGGTTTTGCGGCGATTGCGCGGTAAAGGCGAGATCAGCAACTGAAAGATCGATGCTTTAACCCATGTCCAGGACAGGTTCGTTCGCTTCGGGCAGGTGTGCGGCCAGGGTTGCGGCGACCTGGCGCCAGGTCTTTTCCGGGAGGAAGAGCCGGATGTCGATCTGAGCCCACGGCGGGACGCGGCGTAGGCGTGAGGTGAGTTGGAGCAGGCTATGGCTTCCGAGCCCGGTCTGGATCCAGGTGCTGTCGATATCCAGGCCTTCGGGCAGGTCTACCAAGCGCGCGACCTCCTCGGCCAGGTACGCCTGCACCTGGTTCCGAGCGGGCGCCGAAACCGCTGGGGCGCCCATGGTCGAGGTGTCGCGTTCGGCGTGGTCCCAGCCTGGGGCGATCACCAGATCGGGGTGAGCCCTCGCGGTGGGCCCGGTCGGGGTGATCCCCGTGGTGTAGAGCTGACCGATCCCGCGAGCGAACCCGAAGGGGTCACTGGTCACAGCAGCCGTCACGGCTTCGGGAAAGGTGTGGGCGATGTGCTCGCTCAACAGCGCACGAGGCCCGATCTCCACGAAGACGAGCGGTCGCTGACCCGCAGCTGAGGCGGCTGCCTTCAGGGCCCGGGTGAAGCGCACCGGCTGCCGCGCCTGCTCGGCCCAGTAGGCCGGCCCCCACGTGCGCGACTGGTCTCCGGGGTGGTCGGGGTCGGCGGTGGAGACGATCGGTATGCGGGCCGGGACGCTGACCAGTCCGGCCAGGGCTTCGCGGAGCGTCGGAACGACGGGAGCGACCATTGGGGAGTGAGCGGGGATCGCGTCCGGAACCGGTCTGCACCACACACCCTGCTCGTCCAGGTACTCGTGGAGGTGGTCCAGGTCCGCTGTGGGCCCGGCAACGACCTGCACTGCGGGGGCACTGTAGGAGGCGATGATGATCCTCCCCTGGTAGGGGGCGAGCATGGCCTCGACTTGCTCGACTCTGGCGCGAATGGCCAATAATCCACCGCTCTGGGCGAGCGGTGCCAGGAGTTCGGCCCGGCGTGCCAGGACCCGGGACGCCGTCCAGGTGTCCAGGATCTGGGCGGCGGACGCGGCGGCGATCTCTCCCACCGAGTGACCGAGCACCAGGTCCGGGACGATGCCTCGGTCGGCCAGCTCAGCGGTCAGACCGACCTGGACCAGGTACGTGCAGTGCTGGGCATCGGCGAACCCAATGATCTCCTCCCCCGGACCCCAGACCTGGGATCCGGTCTGCTGAGCCAACGCGGCCCGCGCGTCTTCCACCGCTTGGGCGAAAACGGGCAGGTGCATGAGTTCTAGCCCCGCGTGGGGGTGGTGGCCGCCGTGGCCGGAGTAGACGAACACCGTCCACGGCCGCTCTCCCGGAGCGGGGCGGGGGGCGATGGCGTGCGGGTCGGGGGTGCCGTCTTGGAGGCTGCGCAGCCCCTGGACCAGCGAGCCCAGATCAGCGGCGGTCACAGCGGCCCGCCAGCGGTGATGCGGTCCCCGCGCCAAGGAGGTGTCGGCCACGACCCCGACCGAGCCGCCCCTGGGGGCGTTGACCGCCAGGCGGCCAGCGGCCGAGGCCAAGGCGGCAGGGGTATGCGCGGAGACGAACACGGTCTCCGGCAGTGGCATCGGATCCTCGGCCGCGGGGCCCTCTGTGGAGGGTGCCCGGGTGAGCAGGACGTGCGCGTTGGAGCCGCCGAACCCGAATCCGCTCACCCCGGCCACCCTTCCCCTGTCTTTCTCCGTCGTGTGCGGCCATGGCTCGACCCGGGTCGGTACCCGCACCTGACGTTCCAACCCGGTGCGGAGGTGCTGATGGTGTGCGGTCGGTGGGATCTGCCCGTGGTGGAGGGCCAGGGCCGCGGCCATGACACCCGCTGCTCCGGCGGCGCCTTCGAGGTGGCCCAGCACGCTCTTGACCGACCCCACCACCACCGGGCCCCTCTCCCCCAGCGCCTGGGCGAGGCCTCGTGCTTCGATACGGTCCCCCGCTCTGGTGCCGGTGCCGTGGGCCTGCACCCACCCCACCTGGGCGGGGAGTATCCCCGCGTCGTCCAGCGCCCTGCGGACCGTCAGGGTTTGACGGTCGGCGCGTGGGGCCAGCAGGTGCGGGGCCCTGCCGCCGTGGCTCATCCCGGTTCCGGCCACCTGCGCCCAGATCCGGTGCCCGCGCGCGGTGGCGTCCTCGGAAAGGGTGAGCACCAGGACCACTGCGGCTTCGGAACGCACGTATCCGTCGGCGTGCTGCTCGAAGGGTGCGCACCGGCCTCTCCGCGAGAGCACCCCGGTTTCGGTGAAGCCAGCGGTGATGACCGGGTTGCCGAGCACGTTGGTTCCGCCGACCAGAGCCATGTCCACCTCACCCGAGCGCAGATCCCGCACCGCGTAGTGCAGGGCGGTCAGCGAGGAGGAACAGGCCGTGTCCAGCGTCAGGGAGGGCCCGGACAGGTCCAGGTGGTAGGAGAGCCGGTTGGCCAGGATCGCCATCCCCGCACCCGAAGCGGTGAACACCCCTGCCCGAGCGCCCGTTCCGAAGTTGGTGGCGGCCTGGTCGATGGAGGCGGCTCCCACGTACACCCCGGTCCTGGTCCCGGCCAACGACGCCGGGTCCAAGGCGGCGTCGGACAGCGCCTCGTAGGCGGTCTCGAGGAGCCATCCCTGCTGGGGGTCCATCTCCGCCGCTTCGTCGGCGGTGATGCCGAAGAAGGCGTTGTCGAAGGCGTGGTCCACGACCCCGGCCGGGAACGGGCGTTCGGGAACCTGGTCCGGGTGCAGGCGAGCGACCATCCCTTCCCAGCGCTCCTGCGGGATCCGGGAGACGCAATCGCGTCCTTCGACCAGGGCCTTCCACAACTGGTCGGGCGAGTTGACTCCGCCGGGCAGGCGGCAGCCCATGCCGATGATCGCCGCCGAAGGGTGCGGTGGGGCGGGCGCGTTGGCGGTCATCGGATGGGCTCCCCGACGACGAACACCGCAGCGCTGCCCATGGGACAGATCTCGACGGCGGCGAAGTACATCTTCAGCTCGCGTTCCAGGTCCGTGAACCGGTCGCCGCGGTTGCTGAAGATGTTGTCGGCCTTGTTGTAGTGCCACATCAGGACCCGTGCGAGCAGGTTGGTCCGGGTCATCGGGTCCTGGGCACCGGTCAGCGTGTAGCCCCAGGCGACGCCGTCGTCGGCCAGGGCCTCGGCCATCCCCTGGATGACCGCTGTCTTCGTGGTGAACCCCGCACCCGGCAGGCAGTGGAGCACGTTGCCGATGGCCAGAGAGAGGAAGTGGTGCTTCTTCACCGGCCAGGGCAGTGCGAGGACGTCGTGCTCGTGCGTCCTGACCTGGGCGCGGCCGGTGAGCTTCTCCTTTGCCGTGTCCAGTGGAGCGGTGTTGATGTCGACCACGTCCACTTGCCACTGGTGGGCCATCGCCGGGGCCGGGGTGCGGTCCAGGAAATGCAGGTCGGCCGGGCCGATCTCCAGGTGGGGGTCCCGGACGTGGCTCAGGTACAGGTCCTGGAGTCGGGTGTTGTCGAGCTTCCACGCCCACTTGTGGGACTTGCCGACGATGAGGTCGCCGTAGCGGCGGATGTTCTCGGGGCTGTACAGGGTCGGGTTGGGGCGCGAGATCCATCCGGCGCCGGTGTAGGGGGTGTGGTCGGGCATGGTGCAGCAACACCTTCCGTCTCGGGAAAGGAGGAGGACAGCGGAGGAAGGGTCAGAGGGGGAGAAGGCGGTTCATCCGCGCGGGGTCGTCCAGTCCGGCCGCCCACGCCGCCGCCCCCTCTGGGGTGGACACGGTGTGGGCGAACCCGGACAGCACGTGCTCGGGCAGGGACCCGCTCCAGTAGGCGGTGACGAAACCGCCGAAAGCCGAGGTGTACTGGCCGTGGCGGGCCCAGTACGCCTCCCACGCCCCCGACAGGAACTCCGCGTCCAAGGCCCCGTTGGCCTGGCGCTGTTGGCGGATCTGGTCGCGCAGGGTCGAAGCGACCCAGGTGGAGGCCCCGGCTCCTTGGCCGGAGGCGTGCTCGACGGTCATCGTCGCGTCCCCGATCCCCACCACGGGTCGGCCCGCCACGGTCGTGACCGCGCGCCTGACCTGCGGGTGTATTTCGCGTACCAGCTCAGAGCCGGTCACCACTTCGTGGTCGGAGCACCGGGCGGACAGCTCGGCATCCAGGGTGCGGAGCTGGCCGAGGACGTGGGTCCAGGCGGTGCGGGCGTGGGCGCCGTGCCTGCGCGGCAGACCCGCGCCCGTCTGTCCGTTGGCCCCGTCCGGGGATATGGCGGGTGTGGGGTCCAGCGGACTACCGGGGCGGGCCATGACCTGCACACAGACCCCTGCGAAGGGGGTGACGTGCACCGGCGGCGCGTCCGCAGCGGACAGAGTCCGTACCTGGGCCGGAGTGAGGCCGTCCACGGTCAGGACCGGGTACAGCATCACCTCACCCCACGGACAGGTCAGAACCTGGGCGTGGTCGGGGAGGTCGTCTTCGGGTACGGCCAGGTGGACCTGGACGACAACGCGGTCGGTGGCTCCACCGGTGCGGTCGGGGTCGGGTGTGAACAGGTGGCGCAGGTCGGAGTCGACGCCGGGGGCGACCACGAGCAGATCGTGTAGTCCGGAGGCGGCGAACCCGGTCACGTCACCGGATGTGCAGGTGCGTTCGTGGACCCGCCCGCCCCGGTCGGTCACGTGTTGGAGCCAGTAGGCGCTCTTGAGCCGGTGGTCCACCGCCACCGCGGCTCCCGGCAGGGGGGCGGTGAACTCCAGTCCTTCCCCCGAAGAGGGGAGCATGCGCATGCGCACCTGGTGGGCGGGCGGGGCGGTGTGCTGCCACAGTCCCAACCCCAGGGCGAGTTCAGTGGCGTGCACCGAGGGAAGGGTGAGCTGGGTCAGCCCGGCGCCGTGGCCCAGGATCTCGGGGGTGGAATGGCGGGTGAAAACATCCACTCTCCACCCGTCCGCCAACAACCCGGTGGCCAACGTCAGAGCGGAGTGCCCCGAGCCGAACACCACCGCACGCGGATTCCGGGTCATCGCCGGCCTCCGCTCATTCGGGCCGAGCACAGGTCCATCAGCGCCTCGCACATACCGCGCTCATGGACGTCCCCCACCACCACCGGGATGTGTGCGGACAGGCCCAGGCAGGCGCGCACCACGTCGGTGTCCACGTCACCGGCACCGTCCTGCTGGACCAGGACCACCACGGGAACGCCGAACTCGCGCAGGGGCAGCAGGCTCTCGCGCGCCGCGTTCAACTCTTCGGCCCCTGGGCCGGTGATGAGTACGGCACCGAAGGCTTCACGGCACACGTCCCCCCAGACCGGGCTCGCCCCGCCCAAGGCGCTGACGCCCAGGGCGAGCAGGTCCAGGTCCGGTGCGATACGGGTGGTGGCGACCTCGATCACCGGCGGCCCCTGCAACCGCCACGGGCCGACGCCGCCCAGGTCGGCGAGTGCATGCCGGGTGTACTCGGCCAGGGCGCTGACGACCAGGGTCTTGATCACCGACACCGCCACGGGGACCGGGCGGGTGCGGGTGGCCCAAGCCCGTAGTCGCTGTGCCCAGGCGGGGGCACGCACCACCCGCACCAGGTCCAGATCCGCGAGTTCGGCGACCGCCACACCGGCCACGGCTGGGGAGTGGCAGGTACGGGCCGCCAGCTCCGCCACGGTCACCGACCTGCCCAGCCCTCGGCACAGCTGCAGGACCTGGCAGAACGCCTCCGGCAGGTCCGGTTGGTAGGAGGACGGAACGGCGGGGTTGGCCTCGACCGTGGTGTGCATGACCACCGCTGCTGAGGGCCTCACCAGCAGCGGGGCTGGAACCAGAGCGCTCACCGTGCCCCTCCTGGAGCGGGCATCAGGCCGCCAGCGGAGGAAAGGGCGTCCGGAGGGAGCAGGTGCGCGGCTCGGGTCGTGAACCGGGCGATGGCGTAAGCGATGAGCGCCAGCTTCTCCGCATCACCGGTCAACAACCCCAGCCCGAACGAGTCGCCCAACGGAGCCAGGGCCAGCGCGCCGGAGGCGTAGCGGACCACGACCGTCTCCGCCTCGCCCCGGGTGGTGAGCTTCCCGGCCCCGCGGGAAAGCAGCAGCACGTTCGTCATGATCGCGGTGACGCTCTCCGCACCCACCTGGCCCAGGTCCCCGGACCGCAGCAGGTGCAGTCCGTGAGTACCGAACACCACCCCGTAGGAGGCAGCGGTGTCGCGGACCAGCTCGTCCAACAGGTCCTGGAGTCGGCCGTGGTGCTCGGGATCAGGAGCGATGGTGTTCATCAGACGCGGCGGCGTCGGTGTTGTGGTCGCCATGCCGAGCAGTTTCTGAGCGCCCGGGACAGAAACCTATGCGTACTCGGATAAGCGCGGTGTTCGAACTATGCGAACTGTTCGATTTCTCGCTTCCGACAGGCGCAGAGACTCCGAAGAAGGCCACTCCGCTTTGGAAAGAACCCGAACGCGCAGACGGCCCCGTGGTTACTGTGGAGTGATCTCGTTGCACCCCCAGGTGACGGAGGAACCCCTCGATGCGTTGTGGAAACTGCGGGCGGGACCGCGGCGCCCACCATGGGTCCTGTCAGTGCATCCCCTCGTGGGTATGGCGGGATCCGGAGATGGTGGACGCCGTCAGGGAACGTGACGCCCAGCGGGTGATCCGTTTTCTGCGCCGCCGAGTCAAGAACCTGTCCCAGGAAGCCCTGGCCAGGATGTGCGGGGTCGCCCAAAGCACCATCACGCGCGCTGAAGCAGGCAAAGGACTCAGCGACCGACGCAAGATCCACGAGGCTCTCCAGGGGCTCGGAGCCTTGGACCCGCTCCCAGCCGACGAAACACCTCGCTCCCTCGCCGAGCCCGAGCAGCCGACGCCCGCAAGCGGAAGCGGTGATGTCGACTGGAAGCAGGGCATCGCACTGCTGGAATCCCTCGTCAACCGGTACGACCTCCCCGACGACGGGCGGGTGCGGTCTCTCGGCCAGCTCCAGCGAGAAGTCAACAGCATCATTCGGTGCCGCCTGAACTCCCACTACAGCTGCCTGATGAAACGCCTCCCGGAGCTGCTCCCAGAGCTGAGCCGCTCCCTGTTGAGCCACCACGGGCAAGAACGTGCCCATGCGGCCCGCCTGCTGGTGCAGGCGTACCGGGCCGCCGACGCGATCGCCGACAAGTTCGGCCTCCACCACCTCTCAGCCCGCACCATCCAGGTGCTCCTGTGGGCAGCCGACCAGACCGGAGACGACGTCACACGGGCCGCCGCCACCTACGTACGCGGGGAGACCTTCTTCTGCTCCGGCGAGTACGAAGCCGGACGCCGCCTGCTCGAACGCGCAGCCGAGAACCTGACGCCCTCGGACGCGCGCTCATGGGCGGCCTACGGGTCCCTGCACATGCGCGCCGCCGTGTTCGCCGCGAGGGACCACAATCCCCGACAGGCCGCGCCCCACCTGGCACAAGCGCGCCTCGCCGCCGAGCACACCCGGGAGGCGGTCTACACCGGCACGGCTTTCGGTAGCGCCTCCGTGCGCATCCACCAGGTCACCCTGGCCCTGGAGTGCGAGGACCCCGACCAGGCGCTCCACGCGGCCGCAGGTTGGACCCCGCCCCTGGAGCTTCCCGCTGAGCGGGCTTCGCACTACTTCATCGACGTGGCCCGTGCCCACCACCTCCTCGGACGCCAGGAGGTGGCCTTGGCCAACCTTCGGGCCGCATGGCAGAGAGCCCCGGAGCACACACGGCTCAATCCCCACGTGCGGGCGTTGTCGGGGCTGCTGCTGTCGTCCAGCCGGGCCCAGGCGCAGGCTCGTGAGTTCGTCGCTCAGACCGGGGTCAGTCCCTTGCGGTGAGCAGGCCCGGCAGTTCCTTGATCGAGTCGATGACCCAGTCCGCGTGCGCGCGCACCTGGGGCTCGTCCGCCCACAGGTAGCCCCAGGGGCCGCGACGGATCAGCGCCGGCCGCAGCCCCGCTTCACGGGCGGGGAGAACGTCGTTGTCGCGGTGGTCGCCCACGTACACGATCTCCTGCGGTTCCCCGGGAGCCATGGCGATGACACGGTCGAAGAAGCCGGGGTCGGGTTTGGCCACCCCCCACTCCCCGGATGTGGCGATGCCATCGACGGGAAGGTCCAGCTGTCGGAGGAGCTCTCCGGCACGGGCGGTCTGATTTCCGGCGATCCCCACCCAGAGTCCGGCCTCCCGCAGGGCCTGTAGTCCGGGCCGAACGTCGGGGTACAGGTCCACGTCCTCGATGAGTTCCCCACGTCCCGCGTCCTCACGCCGTTGGCGCTCCTCGGCCAGGTCGAAGCCTGGACGGAAGTAGTCGAAGGTCTCCGCGTTGTTGCGCCCCTCGGCCGTCACAGCACCCAGGACGGCGGAGAAGGTGTGCAGGGGAACGTTCAGCCAGTCGGCCCATCGCGCCCACTCCCGGGTGTCGTCAATGAGGGTTTCTCCGACGTCGAACACCACTGAGCGAATCATGCTCTCCTGCTCTTTCCAGACCTGACGTGCACGGGACTCTCGGTGTTCAGCGTAGAACCAGCGGCCGATCAAGGCATCCGCACCCAAAGCCCTACATCCCCACGCACTGGCCATGCCGGGTTTTTCGAACACCGCGCATAAATCGAACGACGAGATTATGCGCGTGCGCATAGGTCGGTGTCCCGGTTCGCGCGACACTGCTGACTCCGGTCACCGTTCGCGGTACGAACCCCGCTGGGCGGCGGACCGGTCCCGGTCATCGCGATGGTGACAACCCCACGGAAAGGCGCACATGAGCAACAAGGCCAGTCTCACGACGTCCACCGACCACACGACGCAGCTCACCACCGCCGACCTCGGCAGGATCATGACTCTCACCCTGCCGCAGGTCGGCATGGACCGGATGACCATGCCCCGGGTGGAGGAGACGCTGTCCTGCTCCGCCCTGACCGCTCACTACTAGACCGACGAGTCCGTCCGCCTCAGAAAACGAAGGAGTCTTGAGTGAGTAACTGGGAACGGGTCACACTGCTCTTCGCCAACGGGGCGAGGACCCTGGCGCAGAAGGACGCCCTGTCGTTCGCCGATCTGCTGCGCGCGAACCGCTTTCCGCCGTCCATGTTCCAGGCCTACGAAGTACCCGGCGACGGGAGCCTGCGGCCCGTTCCCATCTCTCACACGCTCGACGCGATCCCCGAGACGAGCAACGTCATCCTGCAGTGCATGCGCAACACCGACGCCGACCTGATCCCGCCCGCCCTCACCACGTTCGCGCACACGGACCGCCCGGTCGCGGCCATGTACGACCTCAAGTACGCGGAGAAGGACGCCCTCCACGGCGTCCACCTCGTCGACGACGACCAGCTCCGCGAGATGGTCTTCGACAAGATCGCGGACTTCCTCCACGAACACCGCGTGGAGCTCCCGCTGGTCGCCGGGATCTCCGGTGGCGGCGACTCCAGCAGCATCGTGCAGGGTCTGCGCCGCTACGTCACGGCGCGAGGCCTCCCCGCAGACCAGGTGCTGTGCTTCACCGTGGTCCTGGACCCGCTCTGGCGGGGCTCGGCCGCCGAGCGGGCGCGAGAACTGTGTGAGGGGCACGGGTTCGGCCACCGCGTGCTCCACCCGGAGGACATCGCGGCCCTGCTGGGAATGAGCGCCACGCCCCAGGCCCTGTGGTCCGAGATCAGGTCCGCCTACGGGCCCGACTCCTCCCACTTCTTCGGGACCTGGCTCCTCAATCTCGTGGGTCGCGCGCTCAACAAGGAGATCGGTGGCTCCAGCCTGCTGATGGGCTACAACCGCGAGGACGTCATGGCCGAACTGCTGTTCTGCCTGATGAACGGACGCCGACCGCTCCCCTACCCCAAGCGCCGCACCGGCGAGGTGGACTGCTTCATGCCGGTGTGGGACGTGCCGAAGGTGCTGCTGGACTCGTGCTACCCGCAGGTGAGCGAGGTCAACTACTCCGAGCGGATCGACTCCACCGCGCCCCGGCGCTCCTCGATCTACTACCAGGCACACGCCCTGGACGCGATCGTGCCGCAGATGTCCCTGTCGCTGATGACGGGGGTGCGAACGCTCATGGACTCGCTCAACGGGTGGGAGGAACTGGAGGCCGTCGACGGGACACCGCTTCTGCACACCGGTCACGGCAGCTCCGAGGACCGCGCCGCGCTGGTGGAGCTCCTGGCCCGGCACTTCCCTGACTGGTCGGTCAGCGAACCTGACCCACAGTAGTCTGACGCCATCCCGGGAAGCCTGAAACCACAGCAGGAGTAAGCGTTCACATGGCCAAGTCAGCAGCCCCCTCCGGAACGAGGGACTTCCTCGCCGACGACCTGCGCCGCCGTAGGGCGGCGTTCGCCACCGTCAGCGACGTCTTCGAGCGCTACGGGTTCGACCCGCTGGAGACCCCCGCCTTCGAGCGGCTGGAGGTGCTGACCGGCAAGTACGGCGAAGAGGCCTCCCAGCTCCTGTTCAAGATCCTGCGTCGCGGGGTCCACGAGGCCTCCGGCAAGCCCGACCTGGCGCTGCGCTACGACCACACGGTTCCTCTGGCCCGGGTCATCGGCACCCACGGGGCGAAGCTTCCCAATCCCTACAAGCGCTACGCCATCGGCCCTGTATGGCGGGCCGACCGCCCGCAGGAGGGGCGGTTCCGGGAGTTCGTCCAGTGCGACATCGACACGGTGGGTTCGGCTTCCCCGTTGGCCGATGCCGAGGTGGTCCTGGCCCTGGCTGAGAGCTTGGACGCTCTGGGTGTGGAGCGGTTCCGCTTCCTCGTCAACAGCCGCGAAGCGCTCCGCGGTCTTCTGGAGGTCTACGGCGTCGCAGAGGAGAACGGTGACGGGGTCCTGGCCACTCTGGACAAGCTCGACAAGGTGGGCGTGGGTGCCGTCGCCAAGGAGCTGGTCGATGAGCGCGGCTTGGACGTGGCGAGTGCCGAACGCCTGGCCGAGGACGTCTCCTCGGACGACCAGGACCTGATCCGGTCCAAGCTCGCCACCAACGAGCGCGGCCAGCGCGGCCTCGACCAGATCGACAGCCTGCTGGAGTTGACCTCCAGCCTGGGCGACCGGGCCGTGTTCGCCCCGCGCATGGTGCGCGGGCTGGACTATTACACCGGTGCGATCTACGAGGTGGAAGCCGAAGGCTTCCCCGGGTCGATCGCGGCGGGTGGACGTTACGACGGTCTGGTCGCCTCGCTGGGCGGCCCGGACATGCCCGCCTGCGGGGGTTCCATCGGTATCGAGCGCATCCTGGCCCTCCAGGACGCCGGCGACGCTCCCGCAGTTGGGCTCGACGTCGCGATGACGGTGTTGGGCGGGCAGGCCGAGCTGATGAAACTGGCGAGCGAACTGCGCGCGCACGGTCTGCGGGTCGGCACCTACCTGGGCTCCTCCGGCAAACTCGGCAAGCAGCTGCAGTGGGCGAACGCTCAGAACGCGCGATACGCGGTGATCTTCGGCCCCGAGGAGCAGGAGTCCGGCGAGGTCACCCTCCGGGACATGGTCTCCGGCAATCAGAACCGCCTCTCCTTGGGGCAGGCCAGCGCCTACCTGCGGGAGCACCTCGAAAGGTGACCGATTGAGCGCACCCACCCCCGAACGCAACGCCCCGGCATCCGTCCGCCTCCAGGCTCAGGCGAGACCGCCGGGACTGCTCGAAGCGGCGGCAGCCAGGCTGGGCACCGGCCTCATCGAGGATCACCTGGTGGTGCGGGGATCTCGCCCGTCGGTAGGGGTTCCGACAACGCGTGGGACTTGGGTGCGTATCAGCTGGCATCCGCCGTCCAGGGTCTTCTCCCGCGAGTTCAGCGGGTTGGAGGCCTCGATGGCCGTGCTCGGCGTCCCCAAACCGTCGTTCATCCAGGCGGTGCACTGGATGAACGACGGCCTCGTCTGCCGTGCCGAGGAGATGACCCTCATACACGAGCCCACGGTCTCCACCGGTTACATCCTGGACAAGGCTCCCAAGCTGACCGAACAGTGGTGGGAGAACCTTTCCGCCGCGCTGGAGTACCTGGCTCGCACGGACACCGACCGTGTCTCCCTTGTCCAGGAGGACATCGACCGCTCCATCCGCGAAGCGTTCGGCATCTCGATCGACACAACTGTCTCTGATTGGGTGATCGGCCACGGGGATCTGCACTGGGCCAACCTCACCGCTCCCCGCCTGTTCCTCCTGGACTGGGACAGCTGGGGCATGATGCCCAGGGGTCTGGACGCTGCGAAACTGTGGGAGTCGGCGTTCCGTGTGCCCGACTTCGCTGAGGAGATCACGGAGCGCCTGGACCCCAGCCTCACGTGTCGAGACGGCAAGCTCAGCCTGCTGTGGGTCTGCGCGAACAGGATCCTCGGGGCCAGACGCCGAGGCAGGGCGACCGATCAGACCGAGCATGCCCACAGGACAGGAGAGTCACTGCTGGCAGAGCTGTCGTGATCACCATGGGCCAAACGCGCGTGATGGTAGCGCTCCGAAGGGAAACATCGTGAAGATCACGCTCTCCCCCATCGCCACCGTCATCGGGGGCCGACCCGAGGTCAGTGACGACTACTGGGGCGGTGTGCGGTCCGTCATCCGCCTCAACGAGGACCTCCCCTTGGACACGTTGAAGGGCCTGGAGGAATTCAGCCACCTCGAAGTCGTGTGGCACTTCAGCAAGGGCTCCGACGCCGATGTGCACCTCGGGGCACGCCACCCGCGCAACAACCCGGACTGGCCGGAGACGGGGACGTTCGTCCACCGCAACCACCGGCGCCCGGCCAGGATCGCGGTCTCCCACCCCCGCCTGCTGAGCGTCGAAGGCCGTGACCTGCACGTGGAGGACCTGGACGCGGTCGACGGCACCCCGGTCTACGACATCGCCCCGTGGTTCGCCGAGTTCGGCCCGCGCGGAGAGGTCAACCAGCCCTCCTGGCCCGGAGAAATGCTCAGCCGGTACTGGGAGAAGCGCTCAGACACGTAGCTGCGGCACCACGGCCGCCATCTGCCCAACAAATCTCTTTTCGGTTCTCAGAGCCCTGCTCACAAGGCATCACCAGCCCTTGCTAGCAGGGCTTTCGTCGTCCTCCACCGACCATGCCTTGGTGGATTCTTTACCTTCTGAGCGGCCTTTGAGTGCGCCGTGAGTCCGGCCTGAGTCCGGCGTGAAAGTGCTCTGAGCAGGGCGTTCGTCAAGGTGCGGGTGTCCGATGACCCGCACTGGCGAAAGGTCTGCTCATGGGCTCGCGCTCACCTCTGCACGTGGTCGAGAACGCCTTCCGGCACCTGGCCCCCACCCACCTGGTGCTGAACGGCGACCAGGTCCACCCCTGGCTCGAACCCCGCCCCTACCCGCTCACCGAGCTGCGCCGCATCCTGCTCACCGACGGCACGCCTTACGAGGTTCGCGACGAGGTCTGGCGGCACACCATCCGCGCCGCCCGCAGGTCCTCGGACTGGATGACCGGTGCCTTGGGCCTGTGCATGCCGGCCTTGCGGGCAGCGGCCTCCCGGGCCGGGCGAGGATTCAGCCCTGCTGACCGGTACGAGGTGGAGTCGGCGGTTGTGGCCGCGACCATCCAGCAGGTCCGGACCATCAACCTCTCGTACTGGCGGCTGGCCTGGTACCTGACCCGGCCCGCGCACCGGGCCGGGCTCTCCGCCCGCAAGCACGAAATGGACGCTCCGACGCCCTACGGAGGAGCACGCAACGAAAGCGACCCCGGCCTCGACACGCGCGGGAACTGCGACTTGGTGCTCATCGCCGCAGTGCGGGGTGGGGTCATCACCGCTTCCGAGGCCGATCTCATCGCCTCCACCCGGTTGGAAGACAACGTGCTCGCCGATGTGGCCCAGCGGTTGGGGGTCTCCTACAAGGCCGCGGCCAAACGGCGTGAGCGCGCTGAGAAGCGTCTGGCCAAAGCCATCCGGTCCGGTGATGTGCAAGCCTCCACGGCTCTGGACACCGAACCGACCGCCTCCTCCCCTGCCGGGGTCGTGGTCCCGCTGCTGTCGAAAGTCGCCGCTCTTCCCGTGTCGCATTCGCGCCTTCGTCCCGCTTCCTGAAAGGCGTCACTGCGAAGAAGGGAGGGGAACGTATGCGTTCACCGGCGCAGAAGGTCTGGTGGGGGCTGGCTCTGGTGGGAGCCGTCGGGTTGCTGGTCACCGGGGATGTCTCGTGGGCCTGGGCACAGACCCGGGAGGGCGCCGAGCAGGAGGCCTCGGCGCTGCTCCAGATCGTGGACCGGGTGCAGCTGATCCTCATCGTGCTCGGCACGGCCCTGGGCACGCTGTTCCTGACGATCGCCGGGGTGCGGTGGATGGTGGCGGGCGGGGAACCGGGTTCGATCGATTCGGCCAAGCGGGCGCTGACCGGGACCGCCATCGGCTACGGCATCGCGGTCCTGGCCAGCACGCTCATGCAGATCCTGGACTGGGTGCTCGCCGCACAGACCGGGGGCGGCCAGTGACCTCGCCCCTGCCCGGTGGGCGGTCGCCCGCGGACCTGGAGATCAGCGACGACCCGCTACCGCCTCCGTCCGACGACCCGCCACCGGAAGAACCCGAACCCGCACCCGAGGCCGAGCCGGAGATCACCGATGACCCGCTGCCACCGCCGGAGGACCCCGAGGGTGGGGAGCCTCCGGTGGTGGAGCCGGAGCCGGTGGAGTTGGAGGTCGACGACGCCGTCTTCGACTGCGACCTGATCGACGCCGGGTGCCACGTCTCGAACTGGTTCGCCGACTTCGCCGTCAGCGGGTTGAACCCCGCGCTGGGGTGGCTGGCGTCCAAGGCGTTCCACACCCCCGTCCCCACCGAGGGCATGCAAGGGCTGCACGCCGGGATCCTGGGCGTGTCCAACACCCTGTTCGTGCTGCTGGTGGTGGCGGGCGGTCTGATCGCGATGGGCCACCAGACCGTACAGATGCGCTACTCGGCCGCCGACATCCTGCCCCGCATCGTGTGGGGGTTCGTCGCGGCGAACGTCTCGCTGTGGATCTCCACCGAGATGATCACCGTCTCCAACCAGGTCTCGGCCGCGATCGGCGCCCAGTCCATCGACCCCCGGGAGGCGGCCGAGAACTTCCGCGACCGGCTCGACGCCCTGGTCGCCGAAGCCCTGATCTTCACCGTGCTGTTGGTGGTGGTCGTGGTGGTGCTGTTCGTGGTGTGGATGATCACCGAGGCGGTGCGCATCTGCATGGCCATCGTCCTGGTCATCGGCGCCCCGATCCTGTTGATCTTCCACGCCCTGCCGCAGACCAACCGGATCGCGGAGATGTGGTGGCGGTGCATGGCGGGCCTGTGCGCCATCCCCGTTGGGCAGGCGGTCGTGTTCATGTCCCTGGCGAAGCTGTTCTTCGAGGGGCAGATGACCTTCGCCGATATCAACCACACCCCCTCCGCCGACGGGGACGAGGTGGGGGACGGCGACTGGTTGATGCAGCTCATGCTGCTGCTGGTGCTGATCTACACCCAGATCCGGATCGGGTCGTGGGTGATGCGCCTGGTGTGGCAGCCCAATCCCGGCACCTCGCCGATCGCGAGCCTGTTGAAGAACATCGCGTGGATGCTCGCCTTCCGCAGCGTCAGCGGCCTGCGCCTACCGCGGACCGCAAGCAATCTGCCCGGTCTGGGGGTGCGCTGGCCCAGACGGACACCGGCCCCGTCGGGCAGGCCGCTGCCGCGCCACACCCCGACCCCGCCGAGCGGGTTGCAGCCGTTGCAGCCGCAGACCTGGTGGTACCGGCCCCGCCACGACCCACCCGACCCGGCCGGGGCGCTCGGCGCGGGCCGCCCGGGGCTGCCCGGCCCCGGCGGGACCACCGGGCCGTGGCCGGCCGGTCCGGGAGCACCTCCCGGTGGCGGCGGCCCCGGCACACCGGGAGGCCCCGGCACATCAGGCGGTCTCGGTCGCCCGTTCGCCCTGCCCGGCCAGCGCCCGCTGCCCTCACCCGGGGCGCCGCGCGGCCTGCCCGGAGTTCCGCCACGTCGTGCTCTGGAGGAGGGACGCATGCCCGGATCACCCAAGACGGGTCAGCAGGTGCTGTTCCCGCGCCCGGCCGCACCGGCCGTGCGGCCGCAACCGGCTCCGCCCACGATGGCTCCGCGGCGGCGGTGGCGGCAGCTGGTGCTGCCCACGCCCCCGCCGGTGCGGGTGCCCGGCAGGCGCGCCCCTGAACGCCTGGGATGGGTCGGGCCCCGTCCCCGGGCGACGGAGGGGCTGCGGCACCTGCCGTCGATGCCCGCCCTGTCCTGGGACAAGCGCCCCCAGGTGAAGGGGCAGATCCCGCTGTTCTCCAGCCCCAGGCGGGTGTGGAAGCAATACGGGCTCTTCCCGCCCCCGAGGCCGGGAGCAAGGCGGGACGACTCGTGACGGCACCACCGATGACAAGGAGGAATGCTCATGGCCTCGGATGAGAAAACGGTGTGGAGGAGCCGTATACCGGCCGACATCGACCGGCCCGAACCGATTCTGTTCGGTCTGACCGCGCGGCAGTGCCTGCTCCTGGCCCCGGCTCTGGCCGGAGCCTGGGGAATCTACCTGCTCCTGCGCGACCACCTCCCGTGGTGGGCGATCGTGGCCGCCCTGGTCCCCGCCCTTGGGGTCGTCATCGCCCTCGCGCTGGGCGAGAAAGGCGGCCAAGGGCTGGAGAAGCTGGTTGCCCAGGCGATGCGGTGGGTTGCTGCCCCCAAACACCTGGTGGCCGCGCCGTCGGGTCAGGTTCCTGCCCGGCCGCGGTGGGCGCCCAGGGTACGGCGAACGCCCCGTATAGAGCCGCTGCGGCTGCCCGCCTCAGCGATCACCCCGGAGGGCGTGATCGACCTGGGTAGGCGGTGCGCGGTGGTCATCGCCTGCACCACCGTCCCCTTCCAGCTCTCCTCCGCGCGCGAACGCGGCCAGGTGCTGGCGGCGTTCGCCGGAGTTCTGGACGCTCTCACCGAACCGGTGCAGCTCGTCGTGCAGCGCCGCACCGCCGACCTCACGGCCCTGGCCGAGATGATCCGCGCGCACGCCGCTCACCTGCCGTACCCGGCCTTGGCCGATGCCGCCGTGGGCCATGCCGAATTCCTGGACGGGCTGGCCGCGACGCATGAGCTGTCCCACCAGCAGGTCCTGGTCGTGGTCACCGCCACCGGGTCCGCCCGACGGGCCAGGGCGGCTCTGGGACGCACGGCCCGAGACACCGCCGGGCGGCTCTCGGCGATCGGGGTGCGCGCCCAGGTGTTGGACGGACAAGACGCCGAGCAGGTGCTGCGCGTGTCGATGGCCTCTCCCGAAGCACCCCTGACCCACGCCCCGGACGCAGGAGACCTGTGGATGGACCCGACCAACGACGCGCACGAACAGGAGCGGTGATGATTCTTCGCAAGCTACGGGAACGTTCGGGCTCTCCCGAGCTGGGCGGTCCGGCGATCCACGTCGGCTCCCGTCACCTGCGGGTGGGCGGCGGAGTGTGTCAGACCCTGTTGGTGATCGGTTATCCGCGCGACGTGAGCGCCGGGTGGGCCGAGCCGCTGTTCTCCTATCCCGGCCAGCTCGACATCTCCTTCCACCTGGACCCGGTACCGGCGCCGACCGCCGCCCAGCAGTTGCGCAGGCGCCGGGCGAGGCTGGAGTCGGCACACCGCACCAGCACCGCACAGGGGCGGGTGGAGGACCCGCACCAGGTGACGGCGGCAATGGACGCCGCCGAGATCGCCGACCGCATCGCCACCGGCCAAGGCAGGTTGTTCCGAGTGGGGGTGTACATCACGGTGCACGCCCCCACCCTGGAGATGCTGGACGGGCACGTTCAGCAGGTGCGGGCCCTGTGCTCCTCCCTGCTCATGGACGTCACCCCCGCCATGTTCCGGGCCGTGGAGGGGTGGATCTCCACACTGCCGCTGGGCACCGACGCGGTGGGGACGGCCCGGTCGATGGACACCGACGCCGTCGCCAGCATGCTGCCGTTCTCCTCCCCCGAGCTGGTCGCGGACCTGGGCGAGACGACGGTGGTCTACGGCATCAACACACACTCCTCCGGCCTGGTGGCCTGGGACCGGTTCTACGGCGACTTGGACAACCACAACTCGGTGATCCTCGCCCGCAGCGGGGCGGGCAAGTCCTACCTGGCGAAGCTGGAGGTGGTGCGGTCGTTGATGGTGGGGGTGGAGGTCACCGTCATCGACCCCGAAGGCGAGTACACGCGGCTGGCCGACGCCGTGGGCGGCACCGTGCTGCGGCTCGGTTCCCCCGGACAGCCGGGGCTGAACCCCTTCTCCCTCCCTCCGGCGACAGAGGATGAGCAGGGGTTCACCACCCGGGCGCTGTTCCTGCACACGCTCATCGGCGCGATGGTCGGCGACCTCTCAACGACCGACAGGACGGTCCTGGACCGGGCCATCGTCACCACCTACGCCCAGGCCGGAATCACCCGTGACCCGGCCACCTGGAACCGGGCCGCGCCCGTGCTCGGGGACCTGGCCGCGGTGCTGGAAGAGCTGGCCACCGCACCGGACACCGAGGAGGGCTTCGCCCGCGCGGCTCAGGACCTGGTCGGACGGCTGGAGCCTTTCACCCAGGGCTCCCACGCCGACCTGTTCAACGGCCCTTCCGACAGCACCGTCGGCGGGCACCTAACCGTGGTCTCGCTGCGGGACCTGCCCGACGAGATGCGCCCGGTCGGGGTCCTGGTGGCTCTGGACGCCATCTGGCGGCATGTCACCACGCGCGCCGAGGCCCGGCCTCGCATGGTCGTGGTGGACGAGGCCTGGCTGCTGCTCCAAGACCCCGCAGCAGCCCGCTACCTGGCGCGCCTGGCCAAAGCGGGCCGCAAACACTGGGTCGGGCTGACCGTCATCACCCAGGACGTCGGCGACGTGCTCGGCAGTGCGCTGGGGAAGGTCGTGATCGCCAACGCGGCCACGCAGATCCTGTTGAAACAGGCTCCGCAGAACCTCGACATGGCCCGGGAGGCGTTCCAGCTCTCCGACGGGGAGTCCCACCTGGTCGGTACCGCGCCGCGAGGCAGCGCGCTGCTGGTCGCCGGCCACCAGCGCGTCGGTTTCCACCCGGTGGCCTCACCGGCCGAGCACCGGCTGATCACCTCCGACCCCGCCGAGCTGGCCGCCCTGCGCGCAGAAGAAGAGGACCCGTACGGCGGTGTCCCGGAACCGCCGGATTCCGAAGCGAAGGCCACCGGCGGGCAGGAGGTGGACGGTTGATGGTGTCGTTCCTGCTCAACGGCGGGTTCTTTCTCGTCCTCGGCATGATCCCGTTGATCGGTGCGCTGGTGTGCGCGGTCGTACTCGGGGTGCGGCTGGCCCGTCATCACCACCTGTCCCGGCAGGCACGGACGGTGGAGATCCTTCCTCCGCCCGAGGCCACCATGGAGGACGCGATCGCGTTCTGGCAGCACGTGATGGGCCTGCTCAAACCCGGTTGGTCCCGATGGCTGCTCCAGCCCCACATCGCCCTGGAGATCCTGGCCTCCACCGCCGGAGTCCGCTTCCAGCTGTGGGTCCCCGGGACGGTACCGCCGGGAACGGTCGAACGCGCCGTCACCTCAGCCTGGCCCGGTGCCACCACCTCCACCCGGCAGGCGGCCCCCGGCTCGTCCTCTCTGCTGCTCGGGGCGTACAGCACGGGTGGTCGTCTCCGGCTGGGGCGGGCGGAGGTGTTCCCGCTGCGCACACGCTTCGACGCCGACCCCTACCGCCCGCTCCTGGGCGCGATGGGGGACCTGGCCGAAGGCGAACACGCGATGGTGCGCATCACCGCCCGGCCGGTCACGGGCCTGCGTGCGGCTCGGGCCCGCCAGGCGGCAGCCCGCCTGCACGGACACACTGCGGCAGCGGCACAGCTCATCGACGCCCTGGACCCCACCCTGACCGGGCATCGCTCCCGTCCGCCCCTGCTGCCGGGGACCGGCGACGATGTGCGCGCGATCCTCAACAAGGCCTCCAGCTCACGCCTGGCCTGCGGGATCACCTACATCCTCACCACCACCCATGCCGGAGAAGAGGCGAAGGAGCGTCTGCGAGGACTGGCGCACGGGGTGGGATCGGCGTTCGCGGCCTTCACCTCCGGCAGCAACCACCTGGATCGCGGGTACATGTTCCGCACCGCCTGGTGGGCGGTGCACCGCTTCCTCGGCCACGGGCTCCTGCTGTCCACCGCCGAGCTGGCCGCCATCGCGCACCTGCCCACCGACATATCCGTTCCCGGGTTGGTCCGCGCCGGGGCCCGTCCGGCCGCACCGACCCCGGCGGTGCCCCGCGGGGGCGAGGGCACCAAGGTGATCGGGGACAGCGATGTCGTGCCCGACCGCCCGGTCGCGGTGGGCGTGGCCGAAGGACGCCAGCACACCCACATCCTCGGCAAAACGGGCTCGGGGAAGTCGACGCTGCTGGCGCGCCTGGTGCTCCAGGACGCCGTGGCGGGTCGGGCCGCCCTGGTCATCGACCCGCGCGGCGACCTGATCACCGACGTCCTGGCCCGTCTGCCCGAAAGCGCCGTCGGCAAGGTGGTGCTGTTCGATCCCGACGACAGCAGCCCTCCGCCCCGGCTCAACTTCCTGGAAGGCGGAGATCCGGATTTCGTGTCCGACACCGTGGTGGGGATCTTCCGCCGCATCTATGACCAGTACTGGGGGCCCAGGACCGACGACATCCTGCGCGCGACCACCCTCACTCTGACCCGGGCCGGTGACCCGAATCTGACCCTGGGGGACATTCCGCGCCTGCTCGCCGACGACGGGATCCGCGCCCAGGTCCTGGCCAAGGTCACCGAGAACACGGGACGGGACCCGGCTCTGGAGGACTTCTGGGGCTGGTACGCGGGGCTGACGGTGTCCGCGCGCAGCTCGGTCACCGGGCCGATCCTGAACAAGCTCCGCAGTGCCCTGCTGCGCAAGTGGGTGCGCCAGGTGGTGGCCTCGGGGGCGTCCACCGTCCACCTCCCCACGCTGTTCGACAGCGGCCACCTGGTGCTGCTCCGGCTGCCGAAGGGGCGACTGGGAGAGGACACCTCAAGCCTCATCGGGTCGTTCGCGCTGGCCGCGACCTGGCAGGCGGTGACCGCTCGCATCCGCACTCCGGAGCACCGGCGCAAGGACCTGTCCGCCTACATCGACGAGGCGCAGAACTTCCTCAACCTGCCCGGCAGTCTGGAGGACATGCTCGCCGAGGCCCGCGGCTACCGGCTCGGCCTCACCCTCGCCCACCAGGAGCTCGGCCAGCTCCCCGGCGATCTGCGCAAGGCGCTGTCCGCGAACGCGCGCACGAAGATCTACTTCTCCGCCTCTCCCGACGACGCCGCCAGTCTCCAGCAGCACACGCTGCCCGTACTGGGGGCCTACGACCTGACCCATCTGGGCGCCTACCAGGCCGTCGTGCGCCCGTTGGTGGGGGCCAAGGAACAGGGGGCGCTGACGGTCCTGACCCGGCCTCTCCCCCCTGGTGTCAAGGGCCGGGCCACGAAGGTGCGAACGGTGGCGCGGCGGCACGGCCCGGGGGCGGCGGCAGGTTCCGATCGTAAGGGGAACGCAGATGACTGAACCCGCCAACTACACCGTCGCCTCCCTGACCACCCGGATCACCCCTCGGGACCTCGCTGTCCTGTGCGGTGTCTATGAGCACCAGACCCTGGACACCCACCAGATCGCCCGGGTGTGCTTTCACGACACGCACCCGCGCCGAGCGCGGCGACGGCTGCTGATCCTGCACCGGTACGGGGTCCTGGACCGGTTCCGGCGGTACACGCCCAAGGGCAAACTTCCCGACTACTGGGTGCTGACACCCCTGGGCGCCGAGCTGGTCTCCTACCACCAGGGCACCGACACCGCGGCTCGGGCGGTCTTCCCCGACCAGGCGGTGCGGCTCATGTACTCCCCGCAGATTCATCATGTGCAGGGGCTGGCGGAGTGCTTCGTGCGTTTCTCGGAAGCGGCCAGGTCGGGGCCCGGTGAGCTGGCTCGGTGGTTCGGTGAGGCGGAGTGCGCACGTCGGTGGGGTCAGTACATCCGCCCGGACGCGTACGTGCGGTGGCGGCAGAACGGCCTGAACCTGCGGGCCTTCGTCGAGTACGACACCGGAAGCGAGTCTCTGGCCACGGTCTGCCGCAAGATGCGGGGTTACCAGGCACTGTCCCACTACACCGAGCGGCCCTCGCTCGTGCTCTTCATCGTCCACTCAGGGCAGCGGGAGACCAATCTCGTGAAAAAGCTGGTGGACGTCGTTTCCGAGGAGGCGAACGCCTATGTCACCACGCACGCCAGGGTGGCCTCGCCCGGACCGGACCAGCGCGTGTGGCGGGCGCCGAGCGCTGCGGACCGGGTGCGGCTCGTCGACCTCATGCCCAAGCTGGGGGAGGCCGAGTGATCCGGCTGGTCGCCGGCGCTCTCGGCGGGTTCTTCCTGTTCCCCGCGGTGTTCATCAGTGCAGTCGTCGGAAGCGGTCAGAGCAGCAGGGTTCCGCTGGAGGTGGACGGCATTCCGCCGATCGTTCTGACCGCGTACGTCCGGGCCGCCCTACGACTCGAAGAGGAGTACAGCGGTTGTCGCGGGATGTCCTGGCCGGTCCTCGCGGGGATCGGTGAGGTCGAGTCCGGGCACGTGGCCGACCGGCAGATATCCCCGGACGGCGAGGTCTCGCCGCCCTTCACCGGGCCGCTGTTGGACGGCTCCGGGGTCGGGGGCAACACCACCCGGCATGCCGACTCGGACGGCGGCCGGTGGGACGGGGAGACCGAGTTCGAGCGGGCGGTGGGGCCGATGCAGTTTCTGCCCGCCACCTGGGCCTCGCACGGGCTGGACGCGTCCGGGGACGGTATCGCGGACCCGCACAACGTCTTCGACGCCGCCTGGAGCGCTGCGGTCTACCTGTGCGTGAGCAACCCGGAGGCCGGAGGGGTCGACTTCACCGATGCCGACGACCTCGAAGCCGCGCTGCTGCGCTACAACCGGAGCGGCTCCTACGTGAGCGATGTGCGGGAGCACATCGAACGCTTCACGGCGTTGGCCGCCAGTGTCCCCACCGAGGTTCCCGTCGGAGCAGCAGGGGGCAGCGGAGAATCGGGCGCCGTGGCGGCGGCGTGGGCGCTACAGCAGGTCGGCAAGCCCTACCTGTGGGGCGGGACCGGGCCGGGGGCGTTCGACTGCTCGGGCCTGGTCATGCGGGCGTGGGAGGCGGCCGGGGTGGCAATCCCCCGAGTGACGACAGACCAGGTGAACGCCGGGACGCGGGTGGGGCTCGGTGAGCTGCGGCCTGGCGATCTGCTGTTCTACGACACCGGAGCGCCCGGGGGTTCTCCGTCGCACGTGACCATGTACGTCGGCGGCGGTCAGATGGTGAACTCCCCGAGAAGCGGACAGGTGATCCGTGTCGAGCCGGTCGACGGCCCGTACTACAGCAGCGTGTTCGTCGCCGCTGTGCGCCCGGGGTGACCGCGAACCGCTTTCAGGCGAAAAACGAAACAGGCCACATATGAAGCCTGAAAGCACGTGATTTCCCTTTTGGGAAATTTCCCAAATTCCGCATTGATCCTTCTCGCGAGAATGGTGCACCATCGCAGTCGGCCCGGCCGCGCCACCGCGCGCGAACGGGAAACGGGGAGGTCCGCCCGCTGGACCACGAAACCTCCACCAACGCCCGATAACGACCAGTTCGACACCGGGAGACGAAGGAGCACCCAAGGGAAGCGCAGCCCCGGACTTCCACATCCGGGGCCAATGACACCCGTGTGCGCCTGGCATCCGAACACCCGGAAGAGAAACCGCCTCGGGCGGCGCTCCAACGCCGCCCGAGGCACGGCCTCCCACCTGAGACAGCAGGAGAGAGAACCATGACCCATCGTACGGGCAGGCACCGCAGGCGACAGCGGCCGCTTTCACACCTCCGACACCTGATCGAGGCAACGTGGAGCGCCTTCTGGAAGACCCCTGCCCCCACCCCCGGACCCGCAGCAGGGAGGGCGGCTTCTGCTTCTCCCGTGCGGCCGCCGGAGTATCGCACCTTCCGCCGCACGGACACCCCGCGACAAGGCCTGCTCTCTGCGGAAACCCGCCAGGGCAGCAGGGCTGAATTCCGTGAGCGCGAGTCGGCGCGCCCCACGCCCCCGACGCAGGAACCGTTCTCCACCGGGGGGTGCGTGGACGACGACGGTATGGCCGCGGTTCGCCCCTACCTCGTCGCGCACGAACAGCGGAAACAGCAGCAGAGCCACACGGGGGACCTCCTCGTCGATGCACCGGGCGGCCTCGCACCGGAACCCCCGGCCGATGACGAGTGGCGGGAGTTGGCGGACCTCATACGCCTGTGGGGAGTCGGGCAACCGGCGTTCGCGTGAGCAATCCCGACCGAGGAGGGACACCGCCGAGCGGTGCCCCTCCTTCGTGTTTTCGGCGTTTTCGCAGGTAGAGCGTGCGACATCTACCAGGCGTGTTATTCTCCACAATTTTCGTCACTCTGAGTATCCACAAACCGATTGTCGGTCACATTGAGTGTGGCTACTGTCACTCTTCGAAAGAGCGGTGCGGAGTCGGTCCTGAGAACGGAATCGGTGGTGGAGTGTGCGCAGCAGGTCTGGAGTGAGTGTGTTCGCCCTGATGGCGGTGCTGGGCACCGGGTGTTCCGCACCCGGCGGGGACACCTCGTCGGCCGAAGTCCCACGCACCCTTCCCAGTGCTCTGCCTTCCCCTTCCCAGCGGCCCGAGGAGGAGCGTGCCGTGGACGCCTACCTCGGCATGATGCGGGCCCTGGTCGACGCCTCCCTGGAAGGGGCCGACGATCACCCCGACCTGGAGCGGTTCGCCGACGGCCAGGCCCTGCAGCTGACCAGGGACATGCTGGCGGGCCACGATTCCGTCGCCACGGGCGAGCCCGTACTGACGCCGCAGGCGGCGGAGGTCGACCTTCGACAAGACCCGCCCCGGGTGGTCGTTGAGGACTGTGTGGACGAGACCGACTGGGTCATGGAGGGCTACGAGTCCACGTCCGCCGGGGAGCGGAGCACACGGCTGTTCGTCGCGACGGTCACCGAGCAGGAGGGTGAGTGGAAGGTCGGCGAGCTGTGGCTCGGTGAGATCGACGGATGCTGAGGACAGGCATCGGTGCCGCACCGACGATCGCGGCCCTTCTCCTGCTGTGCCCGCCGGCATGGGCCGAGGGAGGAAACTTCTCCCACCACACCTCCTGCTCCGCTTCGGGCTGCGACGTGATCGCCCGAGCCCCCGGGGAGCCTCCGAGCAACCCCGGTGGGAGCACTCCACGGGGTGCGGCCACGACGACTGCTCCGCCGCCCTGTGTCATGCCTGATGTCGAGTTCTCCGGCTCTGACGGCAACGCCCTCGCTCCCGCTGGCGGCACGGCCGAGTGCGAGCGGTCCGCGTCCACCCACACGGCACCGGTCTTCGAGCCGCGGGTTCTGGCGGAGCAGGCGCGGGCAAGGCTCGCCCCACCGGTTCCGGACATCGGCACCGCTCCGGCCCCCGGCAAGCCCCGGTTCGTGAACCTGCCGTCCTGGTTGTGGATCGACGCCGCCGACTGGGAGCCGGTGTCGGTGTCGGCGTCGGTGAGCACCGGGGCCGTGACCGTGGTGGCCGCCCCGCACCGTGTGGTGTGGGCGACCGGTGACGGGGGCGAGGTGGTGTGTCCGGGCCCCGGCACCCCCTTCTCCGTTTCCGCGCACCGGCGGAACGGAGCTTCGGACTGCTCGTACACCTACACGTCCGTTCCGCCGACCGGCCCAGGGGTTCCGGTCGACCTGGTGGCGTCGTGGGAGTGGACGGTGTCCTGGTCGGCCTCGGACGGGCAGAGCGGGGAGCTAGCCGATCTGGTCACCGCCTCCTCGGTTCCGGTGTCGGTGGCGGAACTGCACTCGGTGGTCACCGACAGCCGCTGATCCAGCGGATACGACGAAGAACGAGAGGGAGGATGCGCGATGGTCGCGCTCGCTAATCCTAAGCAAAAAGACCGGGAAAATCGGAAATACTCCGAAGGAGGCCAACAGGAGTGGGAGTCCGTGCGGTTGGCCGCCACATCCCGCCGTCGGTGGAAGTGGGGAGCGGCGGCGGTGCTCATGGTCGCCTCCGGGATCGGGTTGGGAGCCTGGGCCGGGTGGGCTGGTGAGGACACCGTCCAGGTCGCCGTGGCGGGGGCCGACCTGCCCGCGGGCCATGTGCTCACCGCCCAGGACGTGACCACGGTGGAGACCGTTCCCGCCGAGGGCCTGCACCTGCTGTCCACCGAGGATGTCACCGGCATGGTGCTGGCGCAGCCGGTCTCCGCCGGGACGCCGCTGGTCGAAGGGGCCCTCGCTGAGGAGGCCGCCTGGCCCGAGCCCGGGAGTTCCCTCGTGGCCGTTCCCGTGGCCACGGTGCCGCGCGGTCTGACCGCAGGCACGACCGTCGACGTGATCCCGTCCGTGCACAGCGATGATTCGGGAGCCCAAGTCATCACCGGGCTGGTGCACCACGTCGCCTCGCACGACGACGGATTCGGTACCGGCGGGCACGTGGTGGAGGTGCTGGTGCCGAGGGATCAAGCCGCAGCCCTGTCCCGGTCCCTGGCCGGTGAAGCGGCCCATGTGGTCCTGGTGAATCGACAGGACGCCCTGACCGGCGAGGAGGAAGCCGAATGATCGTCGCTGTCTGCTCTCTCAGCGGAGCCCCGGGAGTGACGAGCCTGGCCGTGGCTCTGGCCGCGTGCTGGCCCGCGAGCCCGGTGACCGTGCCGGTGATCGTGGAGGCGGACGCCTCCGGGGGCGACATCGCTGCCTGGCACGGTCTGGAGGGCGCGCCGCGGACGGGCCTGGTCGCGCTGGCCGCGGCTTCCCGCACTCCGGCACTCGTCCCACGGGAGGAAACGGTGCAGGGTCCGCTCGATGTCTTCTCCGGCGAGGAGCAGGCGAACCCTGCGCCGGCCCGGTTCGCGGTGGAGGTTCCCGGGGGCCTGCGGGTCGTGGCGGCCCCGGGTGACCCGTTGGAGGCGGGGCACGCGGTGGCCGTGCTGGCGCAGAACCCGGCGCTGCTCGCCTCGGGGCGGGCCACGGTGGTGGATGTGGGCCGGGCCGTACCGGGGTCTGCCGGAGCCGCCCTGCTGCGTCACGCCGATCTCGTCCTGGTGGTGACCGCTCCCGGCGACATTGGGCAGGCGGCCCGCCTGCGGTCCTGCGCCCCGGTCCTGGCCTCGCTCCGCGAGGACGGCACCCGGGTGGGCCTGGTGGTGACCGGGAACTGCCCGCACCCCGACGCCGAGGTGTCGCGGTTCTCCGCCGACCTGCCGGTGTGGGCGCGGATCCCCCATGACCCGGTGGGAGCCGCCCTGGTACGCGGGGAACACCGCCCGCCCGTCCGGTGGCGGGACCGGTGGGCGGCCTGGTCCGCACACCGGCGCGATCCCGACGGCTTGGAGTGGATGCCACTGATCAAGGCGGCCAAGGGCCTGGCCGAGCTGTGCGACGACTTCTCCGGGGTCGGTCTGGACACCCTGGGGCCGGAGCTGGCGAAGGCGGGTGCGGCATGACGGCGACCGTTCCCCACCTGGTGCCCGCGTCCTCCCGGTCCGATGAGCTCCGCGCGCACGCGCTCGTGTTGGCCGCGCAGATCACCGAACGGCTCTCGGCGTTCCCCGAACTGGGCGAGACCCCCGACACGGTCGCGCGCCTGGTGGACGAGGTCCTGGAGGACGAGGCGCAAAAGGCGGTGACCCGGGGCGGCGGCTGGTCCCCCGAGCAGGAGGGCCGCCTGCGCAAGCTCATCACCGACCACGTCCTGGGCTTGGGTGCGGTGGAGGAGCTGCTCACCGAACCGGGGGTGGAGAACATCCACATCACCGGCAGCGAACCGGTGATCGTCGACTTCGGCGCAGGACGCCGTGAGGAGCGGCCTCCGGTGGTCGAGACCGACGACGACCTGGTCGCGCTGGTGCGCCGTGCGGCCGCCCGGGCTCTGGGCGGGGAACGCCGCTTCGACCTGTCCGCCCCGATCCTGTCGATGGAGCTGCCCGGAGGGGAGCGCCTGTCGGCGATCATGCCGGGGATCGCCACCCGTCCCTCGGTGACGATCCGCCTGCACCGCGACGGCTTTCTGCGGCTGGGGGACCTGGCCAGGGCCGGGACCGTCGACCAGGCCGCCCGCGACCTGCTCGTCGCCGCCGTACGGGCCCGGTTGAACATCCTCATCAGCGGAGCCACCAACGCGGGCAAGACCACGCTCCTGCGCGCCCTGCTCGGCACGGTCGACGCCCAGCGCATCATCACCATCGAGGACTCCCTGGAACTGGGGCTGCACCGGCTGGGCACGAACGCGAACGTCATGGCCCTCCAGGGGCGGCCCGCCAACATCGAGGGGGTCGGCGAGGTCAGCCTCGCCGAGCTGGTGCGCGCCGCGCTGCGGATGTGCCCGGACCGGGTGATCGTCGGGGAGACGCGGGGGCCGGAGACCCTGGCCCTGCTCAACGCCATGTCCATGGGCACCGACGGCTCGATGTCGACCATCCACGCCTCCGGGTCCCGCCAGGTGTTCACGAAGCTGGCGGCCTACTGCGCCCAGTCCGCCGAGCGGTTGAACCCCTCGGCGACCGCCGCCCTGGTTGCGTCCGCCCTCCACCTGGTGGTGCACCTGGACACTGCGCCGTCGGGGGACCGTGTGGTCGCGAGCATCCGCCAGGTCGTCGGGGTGGAGGGCGAGCAGGTGATCTCCGACGAGCTGTACCTGCGCGACGCCGACCAGGCGACCGGAGAGGTGGTCTGCCCGCCCAGCGGTGAGGTGGCGCGACGGCTGATGCGGGCCGGGTACGCGGTGCGGGGGTGGGTGTGATGCCGCTCTGGTGGGACTGGGAGACCGGTGTTCTCGCCGTTGGCGGCGGTCTGATCGGGGCGGGTGTCCTCTGCGCGGTGCGCGGCCTGGTCACCGGGGGTTCCTCGACACCTGTTCGGCGGCTTCTCCCTTCGGTCGGGATCTCACGGGAGCTGTGCGTGCGCGTGGCCGCGGCGGCGGCCGCCGGGGTGGTGATCGGGCTGGTGACCGGGTGGCCGGTGGGGGCCGTGCTCGCGGCGGCGGCCGGCTGGTGGTTGCCGTCCCTGCTCGGGGCGGACACCGAAGCCCGGCGGCAGGCCGACCTGGCTGAAGCCCTGGCGACCTGGGCCGAGCAGCTCCGGGACATGCTGACCGGGGCGGCCGGTCTGCACCAGGCCGTGGCCGCGACGGTTCCGGCGGCTCCGGCGGTCATCGGAAAGCAGGTGCGGGCCTTCGAGGCTCGGCTGCGTTCCGGGCAGCCGGTGGAGCGGGCGGCCGCGGAGTTCGCCCACGAGGTGGACTGCGATCTGGCCGACCTGGTGTCGATCACCCTGGCCATGGGCGCTTCGCAGTACGGCGGCGATGTGGCCGGAGCGCTGTCGCGGCTGGCGAAGACGGCGCGGGAGCGGGCCGTCACCGTGGCGCGGGTGTCGGCCTCCCGGGCGCGCGTCCGGTCCTCGGTGCGGATCATCGCCGGGGCGACCCTGCTCATGGTCGTGGGCACGGCCGTGTTCCAACCGGCGGTCCTCGAACCCCTGGGGACGCCGATAGGGCAGCTGGTGCTCGCTCTCACCGGTGCGATCTGGGCCGCCTCGTTCGCGTGGATGGCCCGCCTGGCGGCACCTCCTGCCGTTGTGCGCCCGTTCACCCTGGTGACTGCCGACGGGGGTGGGCGATGAGTGCGGGTCTGCTCGCCGCGGCCGGTGGCCTGGTCGGTGCCGGTCTGTGGATGGCGGCCTACGGGTCGCGACGTCTCAGCCTGGTCGAACGGCTCAGCCCTGTGGTTCCGGCCCACAGGCCGCAGGAGGCCACCAGCGCCGACGCCGGATGGGCGTACCGGTTCGGTGCCCCGGTGCGGCGGGTGCTGGCCCGTGTCGGCCTTCCCGGGCCGGGGATGCGGCGGGCCCTGGCCGCGGCCGACATTCCGGTGGAGGACTACCGGGCGGAGAAGGCAACGGCCATCGGGGCGGCGATCGTGGTCGGCGGTCTGGTCGCCGTTTTCGGCCCTCTCGTCATGCCGTCCGCACCGGTGGGCTGGGGGCTCGCCCTCCTGGTGGGGGCGGGGTGCTTCCTCAGTCCGGATCTGGCGGCCCGTGGCCGGGCGGCCGAGTGCCGCGCCGAGCTTCGGGCCGCCACCGCGGTCCTGGCCGATCTGACGGCGATGGGCCTCGCCTCGGGGCTGGGCCCCGTCGGGGCCCTGAACGGGGCGCTCGACCGCGCGCGGGGCAAGAACCCGCAGCGGATACGCCTGGCCGTCCGGGCCAGCGAGATGCGCCACCAGCCCCAGTGGGAGGGCCTGGCCGGGCTGGGGGCCCAGGCCGGGGTGCGGGAACTGGAAGAGCTGGCGGCCTCGCTGCGGCTGGGCGGCTCCGGGGCGCGTACGCGGGATTCCCTGGCCGCCAAGGCGGCGTCGCTGCGGATCCGGCAGGCGGCCGAGGCGGAGGCCGACGCACATGCGGCGACCGAGCGCATGGCGCTGCCCACCATGGGCCTGGTGGCGGGGTTCCTGGTCCTGGTCTGCTTCATCGCCCTCACCCACGTGATGGCGGGATTCTGAGGAGGAGTCGGTATGGAAGAGCTGGTCTGCCGTGCCCACCGGCGGATACGTACGTGGGTCGCGTCAAGGCAGCATGTGGCCGACGACCGGGGGTCGGCCAGCACCGAGTGGCTGCTCACGATCATGGTGGCAATCGCCATCGCCACGGTCGTCGGAGGCATTCTCGTCACCGAGTTCACCACGGCGGCGGAGTCCATCGACCTGGGCGTGACGCGGTGAGGCCCGTCCAGGGGCCACTGGGACAGCGGTGGAGGCCGGTGGGCGGGGACGATCGCGGAAGCGCCGAGCCCCTGTTCGTCCTCCCCCTGGTCTTCGTGATGGTCCTGGCGGTGGTGCAGGTGGGGCTGTGGGCCCATGCGCAGCACCGCGCCCAGGTCATCGCCGCGCAGGCGCTGGCCGCCGCCCGATCGTTCGACGGGACGGTGCACCAGGCCCGGGAGCAGGCGGCCCGGGCCGAGGAGCAGCTGGGCGGCGGGATTCTCCAGGGCACCGAGGTGGAGGTGGAACGGCGGCCGGAGGCGGCGCAGGTGCGGGTCAGCGGGCGAGCCGTGAGCCTGGTCCCGGGTGTGGGTGTGCCGGTGTCCTCGGAGATCACCGGCCCGGTGGAACGCCTGGTGCCGTGATGCCCTCCTCAGAGTCGAAGCGGGCGGACGACCGGGGCAGTGCCTCGGTGGAACTGCTGTTGCTCGCACCGGTCCTGGTGGCAGCGCTGCTGCTGATGGTCATCGCGGGACGGCAGGTGTCGGCATCACTGATCGTGCAGGAGGCCGCCTACACGGCGGCCCGGACGGCGTCATTGCAGAACAGTGCGGCAGCCGCCCCTGAGGGGGCACGCCGTGCTGCCGCCCGAGAACTCCGGGACCGGGGCGTGGTGTGCGAGCCGTTCTCGACCGCAGTGGACACGTCGGATTTCGCACCGGCGGGCTCGGTGGGGGTGCGGGTGTCCTGCACCGTGACCGTGGTGGACCTCGGCGGGTGGGGTGGAAGCCGAGTGGTCCGGTCCGAGGCGGTCTCGCCGGTGGACCCGCACCGGGAGGCGCTGCCGTGAAGGACCCCCGAACCCGCGGGTGCCGATGGGTCCGCCGGGACGACGGGCACGCCTCGGTGTTCCTCCTGCTGCTCGTTCCCGTGCTCATGGTCGTCTTCGCCCTGGTGTGGGAGGCCGGGCACATGCTCACCGTAAGAACCGAACTGATGGGAGCGGCGCGCGAGGCGGCACGGGCCGCGACCCACCGGCTGGACGAAGGCGAAACGCTCGCCCGGAACGCTCCCGTACTGGACGAGGCCGGAGCCCGGAAGGCGGCGGCCCGGCAGTTGCGGGCGGTGGACGCGGAAGGCCTGGTCACCGTCACCGAGGACGGCGTCACGGTCCTTGCCCGCACCTCGTACACCCCGGTCCTCCTCCCCCTCGGCCCCTGGGAGATCGAGGCCGAAGCGACCGCGACCGTCGTCAGTAACGGGTGAGCCGATCACCCGAAAGCCCGTCATGAACAATCAGGAAGGACGACATGTCGCGCAGCCCGTGGTCGATCGCCGCTGAAGCCCTGGCCACCGTGCTCATGCTGGTAGGGCCTCCCCTGCTGGCGTCCGTTCTGGGCTGGCCCCCGCAGCGGACGGAGATGTCGTGGACATGGCTGATGCAGTACCTGCGCGGCGGAACTCTTCCGTCAGCGGCCGTGATCACCGCTGCGGTCGTGGCCCTGTGGGCGGTGTGGGCCGCGCACCTGGTGATCGTGGTCCTGGACGTCGTCGCCGTGCTGCGCGGCCTGGTCCCGCGCGTGGGACTGATCCGGCTGGTGTGGGTGCTCTCCGCCGGGGGTGCGACCGCTGCCACCACGACGACGGCTTCTTGGGCGGACACCACGACCTTCGTGGCGGGTGAGGAGGAAGCAGGCCCGCAGGAGGCCATGTCCGGCCGGGGCGGGGAACAGGCGGGGGATGAGCGGATCCACCGGGTCCGGACGCTCAGCCACTTCGGGTTCGACTCGGCCGAGCTCACCCCGCAGATGCGGGAGTCGTTGGCCGCCACGGTGGAGATGATCTCCGAGCTCGGCGACCCGGATGCTCCGGTGGTCGTGACCGGCCACACCGACCCCACGGGCGACCCGGTCTACAACCAGGACCTGTCCGAACGGCGGGCGCAGGTGGTGGTCGACCACCTCAAAGAGCGCACCGGTAGGGACGACGTGCGGTTCGAGGTTCAAGGAGCAGGCGAGGACCGCCCGCCCGAGGAGGCAGGTGTCTCCTACGAGAGGTACCGGCGTGTGGAGATCGCCTACACCCTGCGCCCGGCACCCGATCCTGTCTCTGCTCCCTCTGCCGACACGCAGGAGCAGCGCTCTTCGCCCGAGGACCGGGGAGAGACGGTCCAGGTGGAGGTGGTGGCCTCCGAGGAGACGGCCGCCGCGGCCCATCCGGTTCTGATCGGTGCGGCCGCCGGAGCTGCGGGGTTGGGCGTGGGATACGCGGCGGGAAGGCATAAGGGCGCACTGCGGCATCGCCATTCGCCGAGTGGCACCGATGAGAGAGAAGGAAGCATTCCGAGCGCCGGTGACGCGCCCCCTCCTGAGCCCGACGATGATCTGGTGCGCCGTGATCCGGAAGGGGTCGCACGGGGGGTCGTCGACGTGGACGGCTTCGTCCTGGTGGCCGAGGAGACACGTGTCCGGGGCAATGAGGGGGTCGGCTTGACAGGACTTCACGCCGAGGCCGCGCTGCGGGCCATGGTCACCGATCACCTCCCCGGCCCGGTGATCGCGACCGAGTCGGCGCTAACCGCTTTGGGCGGACCGGATGCCGTGCCAACCGGGGTCCAGAAGGTCGAAAGCGCACACGAAGCGCTGATCGAGGTCGACATCCTCATGTTGCACACGGCGCGAGAAGGCTTGAGCGGGGAGAGGTCCACAGAGGCGGTTGAAGGCCGACAAGCCCCGCTGGTCGTATGCACCGACCAGGACTTCACCGCCAGGGAGTCCCCCCGGCCGGCCGGTTCCTCCGGCGGGGTCGTGTGCGTGCTCGGTGGAACCGGGGCCGGTGTCGTCCTGGAATTCCAGAGCCCGGACCGGGTGTCGATGACCGCACCGATTCACCGGGAGATCTCCGATCGGCCACGGCTCTCCGCCCGGGGCACCTCTTCCGGTGAAGAACCGGCCGAGACCGACCTCCCGAAGGGGGACACGGCGGAGGCTGTGAACGGACCGGCCCCGGCACACCCTGGCGGGGAGGCAGAGCAGACTTCGCCGGAACGTGTACAGGTTCGGCTGCTCTCCCCCCATCTCGTATGCGAGGTGGACGGTCAAGCCGTCCAGGGGTTCCGCTCCAGCAGCCTCGCCCTGCTGGCGGTGCTGGCGTTGAAGGGTGGGGTGAAGGGGATCTCCGACCAAGAGCTGCTTGGTTGCCTGGCACCGGATACGGATGTCGAGCGGGCTCGCCGTCTCCGATCCAACGCGGTCACCAGCCTGCGCAACACGGTACGCAAAGCCTTGGATTTGAGTAGCGAAGCGCCTGTCATTGAGAAGGAGGGCGGATTCTACCGACTTCAGGACGGGTTGTTCGACGTCGATGTGCATCGGTTTTGGAAGTTGCGCAAGGAAGCCTCCAAGGAAGAGGATGGCGCGAGCACTCGGGCACTCAAGGAGGCCATAGGGCTCTACAAGTCGGATCTCCTTTCGGACAGCGACGAGGAGTGGCTGGGAAGATACCGGCGCCGCCTGCAAATGGAGTTCTCCGACACCTGCACGAGGCTTATCAAGGGAACCAAGGATGCAGAGGAAAAGGTTTCTCTGATCGATCTTGCCCTGCACGTCGACCCGATGAACGAGGTGCTCCACCGGGAGAAGATGATCCAGTACTCGCAAATGGGACGGAAAGAGATGGTGCACCGCTCCTTCCGAGAAATGAAGGAAATCCTGTCCCACTTCGGAGCCCGGCCTGACGCGATCTCCCAGGATCTCTTCAGGGACCTCACCGGCTGAGGGACCTTGCGAGGCGGCCCGCCCACGCCCGAAAACGGGGCGGGCCTGTGACTCCGCCTGTGACTCCGCTTGTGACTGGGCCCCACCATGGGCCTGTGACTCCGCCCGTGACCTGGCCCATTAGAGCGGCCCACCCTGTTGGCGTTATCAGTGCAGGTCAAAGCCGCCCTGGGTGGGCCCTTCGCTATCCAGACACATACCCAAGTGGGTAGTTCCTCTTCACGTAGGGCGGGCGGCGCCCCCTCCTCCGCGCCCCGACCGGCCGGGCGGTCACCCCTCCTCTCCTGCCGACCTGCTTCCCCCTCCCCCATCCCCATCCCTACTGACAGCACCACTCTCCATCACCACAAAAACAACAGCAGGACACATTTATGACCGCTTTCATGATCATCCATCATTGATCAGATCATGGAAATGGTGATCATCCAGAAAAATCGCGAACGTGAAATTTACTCCCTCACGCGCGCGTGGTTCCTTCCTCTGGCATGCGGGCGGGAAAGATTCTCGCGAGAAATCTCGCGCCGCGGGTTGACAACCCCGCTGAACCCAAGGTGCTATTGGCGTGCCACCAGGGCGGAACACGGCCCCCGGGGCGGGCGGGAAAAGTTTTCCGCAGCACGAGTTGACAAACCCGCGCCACCCAAGGTCACCTAGGGTCCGCCCCGGAGAACGGAACCGTTTCCCGGGGGTGCGGAAAAAGGTTCACGGGGCGAGTTGACAAACCCGAGATACCCAAGCGAACCTCGGACCGCAGAAAACGGAACGACGGAATGGAAAGGGGGAAATTCCCGTGAATACATGCGCACACCGCGCAGAAGAACAGAGTGGCGACCGGGCGCCCCCGGTCGAGTGATGCGGCCGGCCGGAAGACGGTCATCTTCCGACCGGCCCCACCTACAACGACCGCGCCCGCCGCAAGGTGTGGAGCCCGATGACGGGCGCGGTTCCCACACAACCAACGAAGTGGAGTGTGCTGTGAGCACGAGTATGCCTTACAAGACAGGGATCACCGTCACCCCCGCCAACATCGACAAGCTGCACGACCAGGGAACCGCCGGTTGCCTGGTCTGGGACGAGGCGACCTCCTGGGTCCACGCGGTCAGCGGCGACAAGGCCCCGGCCCCCTCTCACATGATCATCACGGGCCGCAGCGGGCTGAAGCACCTGGCCCGGGACCTCAAGGAGCAGGGACGACCGGCCACCGATGAGGAACTCGCCCGGGACCTGACCGACATCGCCAACGACCAGCTCACCGACTGGCCCGGCATCCGCGCGATGAACCTCCAGGTGCAGGGGCTGCGCGAGGCGCTGATCGGAGCCCGGGTCTATCTGGATGCCGCCCCGACCTTCGAGATCGAGGCCGGGGGACTGCCGCGGATGACGGACTACTACCGGCGCACCCACACCGGCATCACCGCGTGCGTCACGGTCACCTTCGGCTACCTGGAGGCGACCCGGATCACCGTGTGCGCCCCGGGCGAGGTCCCCCGGCCGGTCGCGGACCTGACGGTCAGCGCCGCGGGCACCTTCAAGGCCCACAAGGTCCACCGGCTGATCGCCGCCGCGGTCGACGGCGCCCTGGACCTGGACCTGTAGCCACCTACCGCGTCACCGGGGCCGCCCCTTGCGAGGGGCGGGGGCGGCCCCCTTCTTCCCGAACCACTGCCGAGCCTGTGTTCGGCATGCCCGAAAAGGAACCGCATTCTCGTGATCGATCTGAACCTGACCCGTCTCCTGGCCGCCGAGGTCACGTCTGAGGACCTGCTCGCCCTGGCCGGAACGGGCCCTGGCGCCGTGATCGTCCCCGATGCCGACAGCAGCGGGTACGCCGTCGCCCGCGCCGAGCACCTGGACTGGAACCGGCGCCGGATCTTCATCTACGGGTACGGCGACCTGTGCCTGGACCTGGCCCTGCGCCACCGCGACCTGACCGGGGCCGCCGCCGCACTGACCCGGACGGCACGCGCCGACCTCCCGGGCTGGGTCGACCGCACCCGGTGGGCGACCTCCCTGGTGTGGCGGGTGCGCGAGGACCTGCACCGGCACGGCCTGCACCTCAACGCCCGGCCCCAGTTCAGCACCACCGAGGACGGCGGGCTGCGCACCGACGACACCTTCACCTGGCGCGAGGACCGCAGGGTCGCCGTCACCCTGTGCACCGTCCAGCGCCAATCGCACAGCCTCCTGGCGGTCCTGGACCTGTACTGCGCAGGCCGCCACGTGACCGGCTGGTCCGAGCGCATCACCCGCACCAGCGGCGTGCCCCGGTTCGCCGGTCTGGCCGGGGAGCGGGCCCGTCTGCACCTGGACCTGCGCGACTGACCGCCCACCAGGGCCGCCCTTGCGAGGGGCGGGGCGGCCCCACCACCCGACCCGTTACCCGCGCCGTGCCCGGTGTTCGGCGCGCCCACAGAAAGGGACATTCCGTGTACGACGAGGAACCCGACGTGACGATCTCCGACTGGTTCACCCACGCCCGCATCACCTCGGGGATGCTGCGCGCCCTGGACAGGATCGGACCCGGCGGCGTGATCATCGCCGACCTGTTCCGGCAGGACTACCGGGTCACCCACGCCCAGACCCTGGCCCCGGACCAGAACCGCACCCACTTCATCGTGTACGGCCACCACGACCTGACCTGGGACCTGCGCGCGTTCCGCTGGGACTACGGGGAGCGGGCCTGGGAGGAGTTGGTCGCGGCGGTGGACTGCACCGCCATCGACTGCATGGACGACCAGCTCGACAACATCGCCGCCACCGGCTATGTCGTCACCCGCATGCGCCATCACCTGCGCCGCTACGACCTCGACCTGACCGCCGTCCCGCACTACCGGGACAAGCGCCTGCGCCCCGGCGGCCCGACCGCCACACGGCGGACGGTCACCGACCGGTACGCCTACCGGGCCGCACCCAGCATCACGGTCACGGTCACCAGCCCGGTGGACGAGACGACCGGAGCGCTCTCCCTGATCAGGATCACCGACCGGGGACGGCACGTGAGTGGGTGGCCCGCTCGGATGCGCAACCAGTTCACCGCCGCGCACCACGCCCACCGGGTGAGCGAGGCGATCCAGGCCTACCTGCGCCGCACCCGCACCTGACACCCCCGGGGCCGCCCCGCACAGGGGCGGGACGGCCCCGACACCCGGCACCCCCGTAGCGCCGAGTCTCGGCTCGGCATGCCCGAAAGGACGCATCCCATGGCTTTCACCCCGCCCTATGACAGGTTCTCCGACGCGGAGATCACGGTGGACCTGCTCGACGACCTAGCTGCCCGGGGACCGGGAGGGTTGATCAGGGTCGCCTACCGCGAGGCCGACTATGCGGTGACCCACTCCCGGCACGAGGACTGGCGGCGCCCCACCGTGGTCGTCTACGGCCACGGCGACCTCGTCTCGGACCTGGTCCACTACCGCGGGGACCTGGAGGAGATCGCCGCCGCGCTCACCGACCACGCCCGCGACGAGACGACCCGGTGGATCGGCCAGAACCTGCACACCTGCCGCCTGCACAAAAAGCTCCGACAGCACCTCAACACGCTCGGCTGGTACATGGACCGGCGCCCCCGGTACAAGACCGGCGAGGACGAGACCCGCTACGTCACCGACCTCCTCACCTGGCGCAACGACCGAAGGTTCACCCTCGCCCTGCGCAGCGCCCGGCGCCGCCCTGAGGACCTCGACGTGACCGTGGACCTGCACTACCAGGACCGGCACCTGACCACCTGGACCGAAACGCTCACCTACGACACCCCAGATCCCCGGTTCACCCGGCTTCTGAAGGACCAGGCCCGTTCGGCCCCGGACACCCGCGCCTGACCCCCGGGGCCGCCCCGCGAGGGGCGGGGCGGCCCCGGGCGACCAACCCGAACCCGCAGAAAGGAACACGTTCACCATGACCACCACCGCTGCTCCGCACCGGTCTGCCGAGCACACCCGCGCCCTGATCCTGGCCGCCCTCACCCACACCTCCGGCCCCGTCACGGTCTCCGCGCTGGCGGAGGAGACCGGGCTGGGCACCTCCACCCTGTCCAAGCACCTCAACACGCTGGGGAAGGAGAAGAAGGCGGTGCGCACCCAGGGCGGGCGCGAGGGGAACAAGCGGCTGCCCGACACCTGGCACGCCGCCCCCGCACCGGCGCCCGCCTCCCCGCAGGAGACCGCCAAGTCCGCCCCGGCCACCTCGTCCCCGGAGGACCCGGCCCCCTCCCAGACGAAAGCGGAGAAGGACAGTCCCGCTCCGGGTAACGGCGACCTGCCCCGCAAGGCGGCGACCGCCGAACCCGCCACCTCGGAGGCGGTGTTCATCGAGGTCGGCGCGCCCAACCCGGTCAGCGGGTCTCCCCGGCTCGCACCCGGAGAACTCAAGGTGATGGTCAAGGCCCTCCTGGACACCTCCCCCGAGGAGGAGTTCACCGCCACCGAGATCAGCCACCTCCTGGGCGGGCGGTCCATCGGCGCGATCCAGAACAACCTCGCCCGCCTGGCCAAGGAGGGGCGCGCGGCGCAGACCGGCGACAAGCCCCGTCGCTACCGCTCGGCCAAGACCGGCAGCTGACCCGCCACCCCGGGGGTGCGGGCCCGAACCAGCCCGCACCCCCATCTCGCTAATACCCCTGGGAGGTATGAGAAGTGTTCATCATGAACCCCTACTGGGACCCCTGCCCCGGATGGGGAACCGCCCTGTTCCTGGCCGGAGCGTGCGTCCTGGTCACCCTCGCCGGAACGGTGGCGCGCACCGCCCGGCTCCTGGACCGCTACTACGTGCAAGGTGACTGGCCCGGCATGGTCCACCACTCCGAGCGCGGACCCGGCACCCTGTGCGGCCACTGCGGACACCACCTGACCGCCCACGACCGCACCACCGGCCGCTGCTGCCACGGCCTGCCCCTGGACCGGCTCGCCGCCATCATCGCCCTCCCGATGCCGCTGATCCTGCGCAGCCTCGTGCAGCAGGCGGGCTGCCCCTGCCGGATCGAACACCGGCGCACCTGACCTCTACCGACGACCGGGTGAAGCCCCGGGACCCGCACCAGCCTCGTGCTGGTGCGGGTCCCGGGGCTTCAGCTTTCTTTCCCGCGAGGTGTCGCATCCCCACCCCTGGCCGACTTCCTCAAGGGCGTCACAACAAAGAAGGAGGAGGGACCCTTTGGGAGAGAAGCCGACCTCGTGGCCCGACACCCCGGGCAGGCCGCCGCTGGCGGTGTGGTCCTGCGGCACCCATGACCACGACACCGAGCAGCGCCTCGTTCCTACCCGGTTGGCCGACCGGTTGGTGGTCGAGTACACCCGCTCCGGACAGGCGGTCGCGGACCTGACCGGCACGCTGACCGTCGCCAGCGCGGCCCTTCAGATTGGGCGCGCCGCCACACCCACCACGACCGGCAACAACGAAGAACCGGGCGAGGAGAGCTCGGAGAAGGTGGGATGGGCCGACCTCGCTGTCCTGCACGTACCCGCCCCCTCCGAACGGGTCCGGCCCGAAGGAGCGTCGGTACGGGCGCGGTTGCTGTTCGCCGCGACCGTGACCCGCCCCGGCGGAATCGTCGCCGTGATCACCGGCCTGGACCACACCCGGACCGGGGCCCTGATCGACCCGGCCCCGGCGGTGGTACGCGCCGCTGCCTGCGCGAACCTGGTCTACCTCCAGCACGTCATCGCGCTGACCGCGCCGATCTGCCAGGGCGGGCTCGGGACCACCGTCCCCGTCCGTGGCCAGGACGACGACTCCGGTTTGGGCTGGTGGGAGAACGACCCCGAGGTGGAGGAGGTGGGGTTGCCGCCGTCGGTGGCCGAGGCCGCGGTGACCGTCACCTCGCCCGCGCACCTGAACATCAGCGTGTTCCGGCTGCGCAGGTCGGCGCACCGCCCCGACGCCGGCCGCTCCGGGGAGGTGGCGGCCTGATGCACCACGAGAACAACGAGGGTTCCGTCTCATCCTCGGCTCCGCGCGTGTCCACGTCGGGAAGGTCGGTGTGGGAGACCGGCCAACAGCAGGCCGCCCGCCAAAGGGGCAACCGGTACTCGCGCCTATCCCTGGAGCACCCCGCGCGCATGCTTCCGGCCATCGCCGCACACGCCATCGCCACCTACACCCGTCCCGGTGATGTGGTGCTGGACCCTATGTGCGGGATAGGCACCACCCTGGTCGAAGCCGCCCACCAGGACCGCCGGGCGGTCGGGATCGAGCTGGAGCCCAAGTGGGCGTCCATCGCCCGGCTGAACCTGGAGACCGCCGCAGTGCAGGGCGCGACCGGGTCAGGCGAGGTGCACACCGGCGACGCCGCCGAGATCGCCGCACGCCTGGCCAAGACCGCGCTCGCAGGGCGGGTGCGGCTGGTAATCACCTCCCCGCCGTACGGGTCGATGACCCACGGCCAGGTCCGTTCCCGTCGCGACGGCGCGGACACGGTGGAGAAGACCGCCTACACCTACTCCCGGGACCGCGACCGGCGCGCCGCCAACCTCGCCTACCAACGGCCGCAAGCGCTCGCGGACTCGTTCGCCCGGATCATGGCGGCCTGCCGGGACCTGCTCGCGCCCGATGGGGTCGTGGTGGTGACCACTCGCCCCTTCCGCAAGGACGGGAAGCTCATCGACTTCCCCGGACAGATCACCCAAGCGTGCCAGGAGGCGGGGCTGGTGCAGATCGACCGGTGCGCCGCCCTGCTGTGCGCGGTCCGCGACGGCGAGGTGGTGGGACGGACCTCGTTCTTCCAGCTTGTCGAGGTGCGCAGGCTCCGCAAGGGCGGAGTACCGGTGCACGTGGTCCAGCACGAGGACGCCTTGGTGTTCACCAACCCGAGCACGCAGAAGAACAAGGAGCGGGAGGTGCGTGCCGCGTGAACACCCCGGACCCCGACCAGACCTCCGAGCCCGAGACGGGAAAGACCAGCATGCCGTTCACCGACACCGCCGGACCCGCGTTGCGTTCCCGGATCATCGCCGACCTGCGAGCCTTGGCGGACTTCCTGGCTGAGAACCCGGACCTGCCTGTCAGCCAGTACACGACGCTGGACATCACCTATTTCCCGCACACCACCACCGACACCGACGCCTTCGCCGAGGTCGCCCACGTGGGGGCCCTGTTGAAGCGGATCCCGGCGTGGGAGGGCGACCACTACATGGTCGAACACCAGCACGGGGCGGCCCGGTACCGGGCGGTCGCCATCCCTGAGCGGGTCAGGGCCGCCCACCGGGCCTGGGCCACGTACACCGGGCACGTCCGACCCGACTGATACCGGCCGGGTAGGGCGGTCGGGGCCGTGTGGGGCGCTGTGGTGCCCCACACGGCCCCACGCCCCCGGACAGGGCCCACGGGGGCCGTCCGGGGGTGTTCAGGGCCGCAGCGGCCGCACAGGCCCGCAAGCGGCATCGGGCCCGGTATCGGCCCAGGTGGGGAGGTGGAGGAGACATCCGTTGGGATTTTTCGATGATCCGCTTGCAATGCTCGCCGAGGTCGAGCGTGGATACGTGGTGCCCCGCGATCGGCGGGGCCGCGCACCGTGTGCGACCAGGGAAAACGAGGTCGGGAACGAGGTGGATGAGGTGAACAGAACCGTGCCAGTGCTGGCCGAGGTCGGTGCCCTGCCCGTGTGGGTCACGCCTGCACACGCGGGGCGGTTGCTCGGGATGAGCCGCACCACCGTCTACCGCCACCTCAACCACGGGACCTTCCCGGTCCCGGTCTACAAGGTGGGCCGCCACTGGCGGATCCCCACCGCTGGTCTCCTTGTTTTCCTCGGCCTGTCCACAACCTGTGGATGCGGTGCGCGCACCACTACCCCGGAGGAGAACGAGGACCGGTGAGCACCGTACGCGAAGGCTCCACCTTCAAACGCTGCACCTGCCGCCACCCCGACACCCACACACCCGTCGGGGCGCGCTGCCCCAAGCTGCGGCGCCGCAACGGCACCTGGAGCTCCACCCACGGCCGGTGGGGCTACCAGATCGAACTCCCTCCCACCGCCGACGGCAAACGCCGCCAGGCCCGCAAGGTCGGCCTGGCATCCCAGGAGGATGCTCTGACGGAGCTCGCCCACATCAAGATCCTGCTCGAAACCGCCCACGGCGACGAACCCGAAACGCTGGTGCGGGTCGCCGACCTCATCCAGACCGCCCTGCGCGCCCGCACACCCCTACCGAACGTTGAGGAAGTGAGGCGGCGGATCAACCTCGGTGTGGACGTGCGCACCACCGTCCCCACGGTGGCGGAGTGGTTGACCGAGTGGTTGAAGGGCAAGCCCGGGCTGGCCGAGGGCACCCGTTCCTCCTATGCCGGGCACCTGCGTAACCACCTCATCCCCCACCTGGGGCAGTTGGCGTTGAACAAGCTCCAGGCCCGCCACGTCGAGGCCATGTTCGCCACGATCGAGGAGAACAACGAGCACGTCCTGGAATGCCGCGAATCCTCCGACCCGCAGGTGCGCGCCCAGGTCAAAGGAAAAAGGGTCACCTCGCTGTCCACCAAGCACCGCATCCGCGCCACCTTGCGCAGCGCCCTGTCGGATGCGGTCCGCTCACCCGAACTGCCCATCACGGTGAACGTCGCCTCCCACGCCCGACTCCCGTCTTGCCCGAGGAAAAAGCCCCTGGTGTGGACCACCGACCGGGTGACGAAGTGGCATAAGGACGGCACCGTCCCCGGTGAGGTCATGGTCTGGACGCCTGACCAAACCACCGCGTTTCTCACCCACGCCCGCAAATACCCCTGGCTCTACGCCCTGTTCCACCTCATCGCCATCAAAGGGCTCCGACGCGGCGAAGCGGTCGGGCTCCCCTGGCGGAACGTGCGACTCACCGATGGACAGGTCGATATCACCACCCAAATCGTGCAGGTGGGGTGGAAGACCATCACGAGTACCCCGAAAAGCGATGCGGGTTCTCGCACCATCACCTTGGATGCCACGACCGTGCGGGTGTTGAAGCGGTGGCGCCGCCACCAGTTGGAGACCAAACTCGCCGCCGGAAAGGACTGGGTGAACAGCGGTTTGGTGTTCACCCGCGAGAACGGCGAGGGGTGGCATCCGGCGGAGGTCACCGACTGGTTCAACCGCATCGGCAGGGCGGCGGACCTGCCCCCGATCGGGTTGCACGGGCTGCGCCACGGAGCCGCCTCCACCGCCCTGGCCGCCGGCGTCGACGTCAAGGTGGTCTCCGCCGAACTCGGCCACGCCACCACCCACTTCACCCAGGACACGTACCAGACCGTGTTCCCCGACGTCGCCAAAGCCGCCGCCGAAGCCACCGCCGCGATGTTCACCGCCAACCGTGCCCCTGCAACACGCTGACGCACCACAACACGCCAGGGCCCTGCACCGTTGCAGGGCCCTTCGGCGTCCGCACCAACAGGGAAAACGCCCGGGGGGCGAACAGCGGCCACGCCGGGGGCGACCCGCCCGCTGGGTTGTGTCAGAGGGCTCAACGCCACAGCAGCACGCTTGTTGAACGGCGGGAGAACGTCACCAACTGCCACAGCATCTGTCACCAGTTTTCCGAGGGGCTGGAGGAACCCGAACGAACCCCAGCTCGGCAGCACCTGAACAGGCAGGACTGCCGAGCTGCAGGGCGTACAGGGGCAGTCAGTAGTAGGCGCCCACAGCCGTCAGGTACAGGGCACAGACGGTTCCGGCGGCACTCGCACCGACCAGAAGAGCACTGGCGGGGCGAGTGCCGCCCCGCCAGGCAATGAAGGCTCCGGCGCAGCCAATGTGCACGGCCACGGACAGGGCCAAGAGCAGCGCAAGCAACTGGAGTACGGACATCAGGGTGCCTTTCTCAGGTGGAGAGGTCCGCCGGTAGGGCGGGTCGTGAGAAAAACTGCCTGTCCGGTGCCGTGTCCTGCAGCTGTCTGCCGTGAAATCAGATCAATCCTCGTCACATGGCTGCTGACAGCCGTAGACTGATCGTGTCCGGTGGGCCCCCTTCCCGGACATCGGACACCGGAAGGGCGGCGATGGGTGCGCAGCCGGACATCTTTGAGGACCTGCGCAAGGTAGGGGCGCTCAAACGCGGCCTGTTGGATCGCAAACCCTCGGACAACGCCCTGGGCAAGCACACCGACGTGCAGGCCTCTCGGGACACGGTCGGGGCCTGGCTGCGTGGGAAGCGCTTCCCCCAGCAGGTGGAACCGCTGCTGGGCGTCCTGGCGCAGATCCGCGCCGAGGCTGCCCGCCGGGATCTGCTGGATAACCCTGCGGACTCCGCCGACGACTGCACCGTCGCCGAGTTGATGGATCCCGACCGATGGCGCGCGTCCTGGGAGGCCGAACAGCGCCGCCGGATACAGGCCAACCAGGACTCCGCCCGACGCCAGAGCGCCCACGCGGCTCTGGAGAAGAACGAGCGGCGAGCCCGCCAGGCGGCTCTGGCTGACCGACCACGCCCAGTGGGCTCCTGGTCGGCGCAGCGCCTCGGAGTGCACCCGGCCATCCCAGGCCACTCCGCGGGGGCGCAGCAGAGCGACTTCGTTCTTCCCCGGTACGTGCCCCGTCCCCACGACGCCGAATTGCGCGCCCACCTGACCGCCGCGGCGGCCGAGGGGGCGCGGCCGCAGATGGTGGTGGTGCGAGGAGCATCATGCACCGGCAAGACCCGCACTGCCTACGAAGCCGTGACCGCAGCCGCGCCCAACGACTTCGATCTGCTCTTTCCCGCCGACGCCGAGGGGCTACTCGCGGCCTTGGCTGCTGACGCGGTGGGACCGCGCACCGTACTGTGGCTCAACGAAGCCCAGGAATACCTGGACGGGCCCGTAGGTGAGGCGGTCGCAGCCGCACTGCTGCGCCGCTTGGACGCTGCAGGTCCCCTCCTCGTGATCGCTACCTTGTGGCCCGAGCATGCCCAGGCCCTTACCCAGCGCCCTGCCCCGGGCACGGAGGACCAGCACAGCAACGCCCGGAAACTACTCAGCCAGGCCCGCTACATCAATGTCCCCGGATCTTTCGCTGAGCACCTGAGCGTGGCGCGTGAAGTAGCCCACCACGATTCGTCCCTGGCCGAAGCGGTGGAGAGCGGTGCAGCTGATCTCACCCAGGTGCTGGCCGCCGGCCCGGATCTGGTCGATCACTACGAGCACCCGGCCGGGCAACATGGTGTCTACGGCCAGGCGTTGATCAGCGCTGCCATGGACGCCTACCGCCTGGGTGTGACGGGGCCGCTGACATTGGACTTTCTCCAGGCGGCGGCTCCCGGTTACCTCACCGACATCGAACGCGGTGGCGCCGCCCCAGACTGGTTCGCTGGCGCTCTGGCCTACGCCTGCACGCTGGTCAAGGACACGGCCCGGCCCCTGCAGAATGTGCCCCGCTCCACGGGGATGGGGGCGCTTCCGAATGTGGTGCTCCTGACCGATTTCCTCCGGCAGCACGGTCGCCGCAGTCGCCACACCCTGTGTCCTCCCACGTCTTTTTGGGACGCGGCTATGGCCCACATGAGCGACCCGGCCGACCTCAACAGGCTGGCCCGCGCTGCCAAGTCGCGATGCCGGTACCGCCACAGCGCCCGGCTGTCCTGTGCCTCCATTGAGGCCGGGAACGTCGGAGCCACAGCGGATCTGGCCCTGTTGCGGCTGAAGGCGGGGGACCGGGAGGGGGCGGAGGGGCTTCTCCAGAGCGCTGCCGAAGCCGGGAACACCAGAGCCCTGACGGCACTGGCCCGGTTGTGGGAAAAGGCAGGGAACCGGGAGGGGGCCGAGCGACTGCTCCAGAGTGTCGCTGAAGCCGGGGACCCTCTCGTCCTCATGCATTTGTCTCGGTTGCGGGAGGAGGCCGGGGACCGAGAGGGGAGCGAGCAGCTTCTCAAGAGAGCCGCCGAAGCCGGGACCTTCGACGTCGTGACTGAGTTGGTCTGGACATGGGAGCAGGCCGAAGGCTGGGAAGTAGTCGAACAGTTCGCCCTCCAGGCCCTGGACCTTGAGAACACCCTCATAACGCAGTTAGCCCAGCTAATGGAGGGGGCCGGAGACCAAGCTCTCGGGTCCGGGGAGCCTTTCACCTTGACGGTACGGGCCCGGTTGCGGGAGGCGGCCGGGGACCGAGAGGAGGCCGAGCGGCTTCTCAAGAGCGCCGTCGAGGCCGGTGAGCCTCTCGCCCTCACACGGCTGGCCCTGCTACTGGAGGAGACCGGAAAACACCAGGAAGCCGAACTGTACGCCCATCTAGCTCTCGGGGTCGGGGATCCGCTCAGCCTCACACAGCTAGCCCTGCGACTGGAGGAGTCAGGGGACCGGGAGGGGGCCGAACGGCTTCTCAAGAGCGTCGCCGAAGCCGGACACACCAGAGCCCTGACTGAGTTAGCTCGGTTGCGGGAGGAGGCCGGAGAACACGAAGCAGCCGAACAATTCACCCTCCAAGCCCTCAACGCCGGGAGAACTTCTGCCCTGGCGGCATTGGCCCGGTTACGGGGAGGGTCACCGAAGGCGTATCAGCGCTACGGGCTGAAGCCGGACGGGGCTCTGGCCGAGTCGTGGGAGTGGCCAGAGCCGCGCACTGTGTGACAGAGAGCGAAACATTCTCTGTCACACAGGAGGCAGGAGGGCTCTACTGCCCCGGCTACAGGCCCGAGGAACTGCGTTCCCACCTCTATCACCTGAGCAATGGTGACAAGTGCTGTTGCGACCGGTGACAGGCTTCTGTCGCTCAGCGCCCAGGGCCGGAGCGACATGACAACGAACGCGGCGGAGGAGCGCGGGGCGAGGGTGCTCGGGAGGTGGGAGGCACGGTCAAGACAAAAGAGCGAGCTTCGAGCAATCGGCGGGGGCCTGGAACGAGAAAAACCCAGGACCGAGACCTTGCAAAAGGCCTCTGACCTGGGGTTTTGTGGGTAGGCCCCCAGGGGCTCGAACCCTGAACCCACGGATTAAAAGTCCGTTGCTCTGCCAATTGAGCTAGAGGCCCGTGGCATGACCCGCCTGACCAGGGGGTTCACCACCGAGGGCTGAGTCTACCGGATACCACCGGGGGCACACAGCCGAGTATTCCCCCGCGCGCCCGGCGGGAAGGGGGCTCCCGTGCCCCTTGACCCTGACACCGTGTCAGCCCCGAACGTGGAGGTGTCATGTTCACCATCGGAGAGTTCGCCTCGATCGGGCGGGTGAGCGTGCGGATGCTCCGGCACTACGACCGGATCGGTCTGCTCGCCCCGGCCCGGGTCGACCCCGTGACCGGGTACCGGTTCTACGAGGTCGGGCAGCTGACGCGGCTGAGCCGCATCGTGCAGCTGCGCGGCTTCGGCCTGGGGCTGGAGGACATCGCGCGGATCGTGTGCGGTGACCCCGATCCTCGGCTGGAGCGGGAGATCCTGGAGGCGGCCGGGGAGAGCATCCGGCGGGAGATCGCCGAACGCCGCGCCCGGCTGGCGAGGGTCGAGGCCTACCTCCGGCGCAGGGAAGGGGTCCCCGCCATGTCCACGTCCGACACCATCACCGCCGAGCTGCGCCGGGTGGAGCCGCAGCGGATCGCCACGCTGACCCGCACGGCCCCCGGCCACGGGCCGGAGAACGTCGGCCCCGTGGTCGGCCCGATGTTCCCCGAGGCCGCCGGCGCCCTGGCGGCCGCCGGGGTCGGCGACCACGGCCCCGGGGTCGCGTTCTACGGCTACGACGAGTCCGCCGGGGACGGCATCACGGTCACCGCGGGCTTCGTGCTCCCCTCCCGGGTGGAGGGGGTGCCCGGGCTGGAGGTGTCCGAGCTGCCCGGCGGCGAGGCCGCCGTCACCACCCACCGGGGCGAGGTCGCCGGCATCGGGGAGACCTGGGCGGCGCTGGTCGACTGGGTGCGTGAGCAGGGCCTGGAGCTGGCCGGGGTCTGCCGGGAGGTGTACTGGACCCCCGGCGACCGCCCGCAGGAGGAGTGGGTGACCGACCTGGTGCAGCCGGTGCGCCGGGCACCGTAGGGAGTATCCGAAAGGCGTGGCCGGTGGCGGCCCAGTGCGCCCTACGACCGTCCGGGGCGGCGGCGCCGCGCCGGGCCGCCGCCGGGAAAACCGATGGTCGGCGCAGGTCCGGTGTGCGAGGCTGCCGGGCATGAACGACGCCCGTACCGACCTGTTGCAGCGCCAGTTCGACCTCACCTGGGGTCTGCTGGAGTACCACCTGGACCGCCTGGTCCCCGAGGAAGTCCTGTGGGAGCCCTCGCCCCTCTGCTGGACGATGCACCGCTCCGGGGACGGCTGGGTCCCCGACTGGGCCGACTCCGAGCCCGACCCGATCCCCGTCCCCACCATCGGCTGGGTGACCTGGCACATCGGCTGGTGGTGGGGCGTCACCCTGGACCACCTGTCCGGACGGGTCCCCCGGGACCGGGAGGCGGTGGCCTGGCCCGGCCCGGACGGTGTGGTGGAGTGGCTGTCCGCGCTGCGCGGCGAGTGGGCCGCCGTACTACCGACCGTGTCCCTCGACGCGCCCGCCCCCTTCCCGTGGCCCGAGGGCTCGGGGATGACGGTGGCAGACACGGCGGCGTGGGTCAACGCCGAGCTGATGAAGAACGCCGCTGAGCTGGGCCAGCTGCGGCTGCTGCGGGCGGCCTCCTCCGCGAAGCCGTAGGGCCGGCCGGGCCTCCTCAGCCCGTCCGCGGATTCGGCCTCGGGGTCTCGACCGCTTCCGGACCGCGGGAGGACACGCACGGCCGACGACCCGGCGCACCTTCCACCCTGCCCCGCCCCTACCACCCCCCGCCCGGCCGCCCCGGTCGTCGCCCCGCCGCCCCGCGCGCCGGCGACCGGGGCGGTCGGGCGCTCTCCGTGCACAGCACCCGCCCCGGGGCGGTACTCCCCGGGGCGCCCGCCGCCGTGCCCGGCCCCCAGGGCCCCCGGCCGAGGGCTCCGGGCTCCACCAGGGCGGACACCCGGTTCGGACGACCGTTCCGACCCCCGCCCGGCGGTGGCATTCGATTGCCTTATATGTCCATTTGCTACCCATATACACGAAAAGCCCAGATCCACCCCCGAAGACCCGACCCCACCACGGCCACGGGTCCCGTGATTATGGTTCACCTTTCAACTTCTTCATTCCCGAAAGGAATGAGGCACCCCCGCCCCCCATGGAGCCGCACCCCCTCCCCCACCAGCCCCCTCTACCAGAACCCCCACCAGCACGGGGATCCGCGAGAACCTCACCCATTTCCCAAATATGTGAAACACATCACAATTTGCCCTCGAGAAAACCCCAGGTGGCCACACCGGACCCACCCCTGAACACAGCGGACAAAGGACTAATGGCGGAGACCGATGGGACCCTTGTGCACTAAAGTCTTCTTCCCATGAGGGAAACAGCGGTACGCGACCCCGCGGACACCCTCGCCCGGCGACCCGACAACACCGAACTGGCCCGGGCCCTGTCCGCCCAACTCGGCCTTGACCTGGCGCCTCGCGAGTTCACGCTCGCCGACGGCGTCCGGGTCGGCGTCGACTGCGCCGACGGAGACCCGCCGAGCCTGCTGGTGCAGTGCTCGCCCTTCGCCGGCCAGGTGAAGTCGTCCCAGCGGAACAAGGTCATCGCCGACGCCTTCAAACTGTCCTGGATCCGGGACACGCACTTCCCCGAGGCGCGGGTGCTGCTGGTGCTGGGCGAACCCATGGCCCGGCTGTTCGGCCGGGGCGCCTGGCTGCCCAGCGCCTTCGCCACCCACCGGATCACCGTCGCCCTACTGGACGCGGACCTACGAGTACGCGTCCTCGATATCGGTACGTGACGGAGCCTTCATACAGAGTTAATACCGGCTCCCTAACGTCAACGTCTCAACCCGTCACACGACCCCCGCGGGCCGTCGATCCCCGATCTTCCACCCGCTCTCCAACCGCCAGCCCCCGGTTCGCCGTACCCGGGGAGCGACAGGAGGGTGCCCCCGTGGATTTCTCGACCGTGACAGCCGGACCGCCGTCCGGCCCCCCACTCCCCGACGCGGACTGAGCCGCCGTGCGCGTCTCCGACACGCCCCGGACCCGGACCGCCGCCCCGTGCCCGCACGTGCGCACCCAGGACGGGGAGCCGTCATGACACCTCTCTCGGACGGTCTCGGCATCCGCATCCGCGGCCTCACCAAGACCTACGACGGCGGCGACCCCGCCCACCCGGCCCTGCAGTCGGTGGACCTGGACATCGGGGTCCGCCGCTTCGTCAGCCTCATCGGCCCCAGCGGCTGCGGCAAGTCCACCCTGCTGCGGGTGATCGCCGGGCTGGAGGACCACGACTCCGGAGAGGTCTCGCTCTTCGGCTCCACCCCCAGCGCCCTGTGCGCCGCCAAGGGGGTGGGCCTGGTCCCGCAGACCCCGGCCCTGCTGCCCTGGCAGACCGTGCGCCGCAACATCGTCCTGCCCCGGCGGGTCAACCGCCGCGCCGGGGCCGACGGGGAGGACCCCGACGACCTGCTGCGGGCGGTGGGCCTGTCCGACGTGGCCCACCGGTACCCGCACGAGCTCTCCGGCGGCCAGCGCCAGCGGGTGGCCATCGCCCGCGCCTTCGGCCTGCGCCCCCGGCTGCTGCTCATGGACGAGCCCTTCTCGGCCCTGGACGAGTTCACCCGCGAGGCCCTGCGGTTGCAGCTCCTGGGCCTGTGGCAGCGCCGCGCGACGACGGTCGTCTTCGTCACCCACTCGGTGCGCGAGGCGGTCACCCTCTCCGACGAGGTCGTCGTCATGTCCGCCCGGCCCGGCCGCGTGCACGAGGTGCTGCCGATCGACCTGCCCCGCCCCCGGGACGCCGAGGTCGTGACCGGGCCGCGCATGCACGCCCTGGAGGACCGCGTCCGCGCCTCCCTTCAGTCCGCCTGGGAAAGCGGAGCCGCCCCCGACGACCTCGTCCGGCTATGAGCGAGAGCACCCAGATGACCGCGACCGCCCCCTGCGCCACGCCCCCGACCGCCCCGGGCCGACGCCCGGCCCGGGCGCCGCTCCCGCCCGGCGCCGCGCCCGGCCGCGCGGCCCCCTGCACCCGGCCACCTGGATGCCCACGGCCTTCGTCGTGGTGCTGCTGGGCATGGGCTGGTCGGCGGTGGCCGCCGAGCACCCCTACATCCTGCCCCGGCTCGCCGACGTGGGGGCCACCCTGGCGGACCGGCCCGAGATCTTCCTCGCCAACGCCTGGAGCACCCTGTCCATCGCCCTGATCGGGGTGGCCTGCGGGGCGGGCACCGCGTTCGTCCTGGCCCTGCTCATGTCCGAGATCCCGGTGGTGCGGCGCGCCCTCATGCCGCTGGCCGTCGTCCTCAACGTGACCCCGGTGGTCGCGCTGGCGCCCGGGCTGGTGGTGGCGTTCGGGTTCGGCCTGGCCCCCAAGGTCATCGTCACCGCGATCATCACGTTCTTCCCCGTGCTGATCAACGTCGCCACCGGGCTGCGCGCGGTCCCCGAGCCCGTCCTGCACGTGTTCCGGACCCTGGACGCCTCCCGCCTGGAGGTGCTGTGGCGGCTGCGCATCCCCTACGGCCTGCCCTACACCCTGGCCGCGCTGCGCGTGGTCATGCCGCTGTCCATCGTGGGCGCCGTGGTCGCCGAGTTCGTGGCCGCGGGCAGCAGCGGCGGGCTCGGCACCCTGATCCGCACCTCCGCCTCCTCGGCGCAGCTCGACTCCGTCTACGCCGCGATCGCCTGCCTGGCCACCATGGGCGTGCTCATGCTGGCGCTGGTCTCGGCCGTCGAGCGCCGCGTGCTCTTCTGGCACGAGTCGCAGCGCACCCGCGCCTCCCGCCGCACCCGCGCCCCCCAGCGCACCGACACTTCCCGTCCCCGTAGATCCCACGTCGCACAACGAACGGAAGAGCCCCCCAGATGACCACCCCCACCACACCCCTGACCCGGTACCTCGGTGCCGCGGCCCTGGCGGCGTCCGTGCTGGCGACCGCCGCCTGCGGCGGCTCCGAGGCCGCGGCCGAGCCCCCCGCCGAGTCCGAACTCGCCATCAACGAGGAGCGGTGCTCCACCAACCGGGACGCCGGCACCATCACCTACATCTCCGGCTACTTCTACCAGGCCTCGGTGAGCCAGCTGGAGGTGTTCGCCGCCGAGAGCCTGGGCTTCTTCGACGCCGTCTGCCTGGACGTGGAGATCCAGGGCGGTGTCGGCGACATCATGGCCAACTCGCAGCTGGTGTCGGCGGGCACCGCCCACTTCACGCCGATCGCCAACGAGGCCGAGGTCGTCCAGGCCAACCAGGAGGACCACGACGTCATCGGCATCGCCACCTACGGGCACGTGCCGATCGCCTCCCTCCTGACCGGCCCCGACGTCGAGGACCTCAAGGAGCTGGAGGGCCAGACCATGGGCCGGCCCGGCATGCTGGCCGCCCCGCTGGAGGCGATGCTGAACGCCGCCGGGGTCGACGTGGAGTCCATCGAGCAGGTCGAGTCCGGGTACGACCCGAGCGTCCTGCCCCGGGACCAGGTGCAGGCGCTGACGGCCTTCCGCTCCAACGAGCCCCACCAGCTCGACGCCATGGGCGAGGAGTACCGGGAGTGGCTGCCCGAGGACTTCGGCGTGGTCGGCTCCTTCGGCGTGATGGCCACCAACCCGGAGTGGGCGGCGCAGAACCGGACCGTCGTCGAGGACTTCCTGCGGGCGATCGGCAAGGCGTTCGAGTACTGCGGTCAGGAGGAGAACGAGCGCGAGTGCGTGGAGTACGCCGCCGCGCTGGACCCGACCGGCGAGTTCGACGTCGACCACAACCTCCAGGTCTGGGCCTCCGAGAGCGAGCTGGTGCGCGCCTCCACCCCCGACGAGACCGCCGTCGGCTACATCGACCTGAACCTGACCGAGGCCGAGACGCAGAACCTGGTCGACAACGGCGTGCTCGATGACATGCCCGACCTGGAGCCCCTCTTCGAGCCGCACTACCTGGAGGCCGTGTACGTCGCCGGGAACGTGAGCTGGCCCGCCGAGGAGGAGAAGGAGTAGCGCTCCCGAGCAGTACCCCCCACACCACGGGGAACGGCCACGGGCACCGGGGCGACGGCCCCGGTGCCCCCCCTATTCATTCAGAGCGAGGGAACCGAGTTGTCAGAATCTGGCGGGACACCGGCCGCCGACACCGAGTACGGGATCTTCCTGCCCATCGGCAGCGGCGGGTGGATCGTCTCCGAGACCGCACCGCACCCGGAGGCGACCTACGCCTACAACCGCCGGGCCGCGGTCCTGGCCGAGCAGTACGGGCTGGACTTCATCATGTCCATGGGCAAGTGGCGCGGCTACGGCGGCGCCACCGACCACTGGGGCCGGACCCTGGAGTCCATCACGATGATGGCGGGCCTGGCCGAGGCCACCGAGCGGGTCAAGGTGTGGGCGACCGTCCACACCAACCTGTTCCACCCGGCGATCGCCGCGAAGATGTTCACCACCCTTCAGGAGATCGCGGGCGGCCGCGCCGGGATGAACATCGTCGTGGGCGCCTACGCCAAGGAGTTCGCCCAGATGGGCCTGTGGGACGAGTCCCTGGCCCACGGCGACCGCTACCGCTGGACCGAGGAGTGGACCTCGGTGCTGGAGCGGCTGTGGTCGGAGCAGGCGGTGGACCACGACGGCGAGTACTTCCGCCTGGACGACTGCCGGTCGCTGCCGCACCCCGCGACCCGGCCGACGCTGATCGCCGCGGGCCGCTCCGAGGCGGGCCTGGACTTCCAGTCCCGGCACTGCGACGGCTCGTTCCTCACCGCCCAGGACCTGCCGGGCCTGCGCGACGCCTGCCGGGACGTCAAGCTGCGCGCCGAGAAGCAGGGCCGGAGCATCCGCACCTACTCGATGCTGACGGTCGTCATGGCCGACACCGACGAGGAGGCCGAGGCCCGCAGGCTGGAGTACGGGCGCGGCGCGGACGTGGAGGCGCTGGTCAACATGAAGGTGTCCTGGGGGCTGCCGCAGGACAAGGCGCTGTCGCTGACCGCCGAGCGGCCCGAGGACGAGGCGTTCCAGACCCCGTTCGTCACCGGCTCCCCGCAGACCGTGGCGGAGCGCATCCGGGAGATCGTCGAGTTCGCCGGGCTGGACGGCCTGATGCTGATCTTCCCCGACTACCACACGGACCTGGCGGACTTCGGAGAGCGGGTGATGCCGCTCCTGCGCCCGGCCGGCGCCCGGGGGGAGGGGTGACCGCCGCCTCCCTCGTCGACACCGCGGGACACCGCCGCCCGGCGCCCGGACCGGCTGGGGAGGCGGCCGTGCTCGTCGTGGACACGCAGCGGGACTTCGCCGCCCCGGAGCGGCCGCCCCGGTCGGACGCGGGCGCCCGGGAGCGGATCGACGCCGCCCTGGCCGGGACCCGGCTGCTGGTCGACCGGGCCCGCGCGGCGGGGGTCCCCGTGGTGTGGACCCGCCTCGTGCAGGACCCGGACGAGCCGTGGGACTCCTCGCGGTGGCTGCGCGGTCTGGCGGACCTCCCGCCGGAGCGGGCGGCCGCCGAGGAGCCGTGCCTGGCGGGCACCCCGGGCCCGGAGTGGTTCGGGGCGGCACCGCTCGACGGCGAGGAGGTGGTGGACAAGCGCCGCTACTCGGCGTTCCACGGCACCGACCTGGTCCGCATGCTCTACTCCGCCGGGGTCTCCTGGCTGGTGGTGTGCGGGCTCACCACGGACTGCTGCGTCGACGCCACCGCCCGGGACGCCTTCCAGCACGGGTTCCGGGTGGTGGTGGCGGCCGACGCCGTCGGCACCTACGAGCAGGCCCGGCAGGACGCGGCGCTGGAGGGGCTGGCCCGGCACGCCGCGGTGGTGGCGACGGTCGACGCCGTCACCGGGCTGTGGCGGGCCGGGGGTTGACGCTCCCGGGCCCCGGGTAGTCACCCCGTGCGCTGCGGGAGGGGCCCGCGGCGCACGGGGGAGGGACCATGGGGGTCGAACGCGGCCTGGCAGGCCTGCGCCGGATCCTGGAGGGCATCGACTTTCCGGCGGACAAGGACCGCATCGTGGCCGCCGCGCTGGAGGCGGGCGGCGACGAGGAGGTCGTGAGCGCGCTGCGGGCGATGCCGCCCGCCGACTTCTACGAGGCGGAGGAGGTCCTGCGGGCGGTCCCGCTGCCCGAGGCCGAGCCGGGCTCGCACACCGAGTCCGCCCGCGCCCAGGAGCGCCCGCAGCGCTGAACACCGCGGCCGGGCTCCACCACCGGGTCCCGGCCGCTCCCCTGCGCGCCCGCCGTCCATCGGTGTCAGTCGTAGACGCCGGAGCGGTGCCCCACATGGACGACCCACACGATGAGCCGGTCGTGCTCCACGGTGTAGATGACCCGGTAGTCGCCCACTCTGAGGCGTCGCACCTCGGGAGAGCCGACCAGGGCCGTGGTGCCGAAGCCCAGAGGGTCGGCCTCCAGTTCGGTCAGTTTGCGGAACACGCTCATGGCCACGGTGCGGGGCAGCTTGCGCAGCTCCTCCCGGGCCTCGGGGCGGAAGATCGTCCTGTAGGTCACTCCGGCCCTTCCAGGATCTCCGCCATGACCTGCTCCATCGGGATACCGGGAGAGGGGTCGGCCATGCGCTCCCTGACGAGGCGCAGGATCTCCTGCTCCTCCAGCCGCTGGTAGCGGCGGAGCATCTCGATGGGGACCACGGCCGCGACCTCACGGCCTCTTCGGGTGATCACCGTCGGGGAGTCGTCTCTGTCGGCTCTGTCGACGACGTCGGCGATGTGGTCGCGCACCTGGCGAATGGTCTCCACCTGAACCTCGTTCATGGAACCGAAGGTACCATGTGTACCTTTGGTACACCGGGGATTCCGGCGGCTTCCCGGACCCTCCCCGGGGGTCCACTCCTGCGGGTGGCGGAGGATGGGGGGATGAACATCCCCGAGGCCGAGGTGGACATCACCCCCGGGCTGGTCCGGCGGCTGCTGGCCGACCAGCACCCGGACCTGGCCGGCCTCCCCCTCACGCCGGTCGCCAACGGGTGGGACAACACGATCCTGCGGCTGGGCGACGCGCTGGCCGTGCGCCTGCCGCGCCGGGAGCGGGCCGCCGCGCTCGCCCGCAACGAGCAGCGGTGGCTCGGGGCGATCGCCGCGCGCCTGGGCACCCCGGTGCCCGCGCCCGTGCGGGTCGGCGCCCCCGGGCGGGACTACCCCTGGCACTGGTCGGTCGTCCCCTGGTTCGAGGGGCGCACGGCCGCCGAGGTCCCCGTCGCCGGGCGGGACGTGCTGGCCGCGCCGCTGGCCGACTTCGTCGTCCGGCTGCACGTGCCCGCGCCCGCGGAGGCACCCGCCAACCCCTTCCGGGGCGTGCCGCTGGCCGCCCGGTCCGCCGGGTTCCACCGGCGGCTGGAGGCCGCGGACCCACCCCGCCGGGAGCTCCTGGCCGGGCTCTGGGACGGCCTGGCCGCCGCGCCCGTGTGGTCCGGCCCGCCGCTGTGGCTGCACGGCGACCTGCACCCCGCCAACCTCCTGGTGTCCCCGGACGGAAACGGACCGGCCGCGGTCCTCGACTTCGGCGACCTGACCGCCGGCGACCCGGCCACCGACCTGGCCGTCGCCTGGATGCTGTTCGGCCCCGCGGGCCGGGCCGCGTTCCGCGCCCGGGTGGACGCGGCGGGCACCGTCGACGCGCACGTGTGGGACCGGGCCCGCGCCTGGGCGCTGCTCTTCGGCGTCCTGCTGTCCGCCCACTCCGACGACGCCCCGACACTGGCGGCGATCGGCGCGCATACCCTGGACCAGGTCGTCCTGGAGGAGGACACCGCGGAGGTGGACCATGGCTGAACCCGGACGCACCCTCAAGTCCCTGCTGGACGCCCTCGACGAGTCCGTGCACGGCCTCATGGCGGCCCCGCGCGGCCTGGGCGCGGTGGTGCGCTCGGTCACGGTCGTCGACGACGCCGCACCGCTGCCCGTCGGCACGCTGGCGGTCGTCCCCGGCGAGGAGGCCGACGCCCTGGCCGACCGGAACCCCGAGGGCGTCGCGGCCGTGGCCGTCACCGGCGTCCCGGACGGGGGCGCGGAGCGGCTGCGGGCCCTGGGGCTGCCCGTGCTGTCCGTCGACCCCCGGCTGACCGGCAAGGAGTTCGCCGACCTGGTCCGCGCGGTCCTGGACACGCCCGGCGACGAGCCCCGGCACCGCGACCTGTTCTCCCTGGCACAGACGGTGGCCACGCTCACCGGCGGCCTGGTCAGCATCGAGGACTCCGCCGGGGCGGTCCTGGCCTACTCCGCAGCTGACGAGGGGGCCGACGAGCTCCGGAGGCGGACCATCCTGGGGCGCGGCTGCCCGGAGTCGTTCCTGGCGCACCTGCGGGCGTGGGGGGTCAACGAGCGCCTGGCCGCCGGAGAGGTGGTGGAGGTGGCCGAGCGCCCCGACCTGGGGGCCGAGCGCCGCCTGGTGGTGGGCGTCCTGGCCGGGGGCCGGATGCTGGGCAGCATCTGGGTGCAGATCGGCGACGCGCCCCGGCCCGCCGCGACCACCCGTGTCCTGCTCGGCGCCGCCCGGCTGGCGGCGACCCACCTGATGCGCACCCACGGCGCCCGCTCCGGCGGCGATCCCGCGGAGCTGGCGGTCGGGCTGCTCACCGGCGCGTTCGACACCGACGCCCTCGCCCGCCACCTGGGCGCCGACCCCGGCACCCCGGTGTCCGTGATCGCCCTGGCCCTGCGTGAGGAGGCCGGGCAGGGGGGCTGGCTGCTGGACCGGGCGACGGAGACCGCTTCGGTGTACGCCGCCTCCTACCGCAGCGACGCCCTGGTCATCCCGGCCTGCGGGCTGCTGTACCTGCTCATGCCCGCGCCGTCGGGGAACCCCGCCCCCGCCTCGTGGGTCCGCGACCTGGTCACGGCCCTGCGGCAGAACCTGGGCACCCCCGTGCAGGCCGCCCTGGCCGGGGTCGCCCCGCGGATGAGCGCCGTGCCCTCCCTGAAGAAGGTCGCCAGCCGCACCCTGGACGTGGTCCGGGACCGGCCGGAGCTGACCGTCACGTCCTTCGAGGAGGTCCGCTCCTCGGTCGTGCTGCGCGAGCTCATCGACGACCTCGCCGAGCGCCCGCACCTGCGCGACGTCCGCCTGGACGGCCTCGACGAGGAGCAGTGCCGCTCCCTGGCGGTGTACCTGGACACCTTCGGCGACGTCACCCGGGCCGCCGAGCTGCTGCACGTCCACCCCAACACTCTGCGCCACCGCATCCGCCGTATCCGTACCCTGACCGGGCTGGACCTGGACGACGCCGACCAGCGGCTGCTGGCGTCCCTGACGCTGCGCGCCCGCAGGTGAGGTGGAGATCCGGCCACCGCCGGATCTCCGACCGGTCACGGGGCGGGCGGCCGGACGCCCCGCGGGGCCCCGATTGTCGTTCCCGACACCGCCGGGGCCCTCATATCGTCCGTCCGCACAACGGTGATCCGTGCCACCGCGTTCTAGGCTCCGGCGTACTCGCGGTTCTCCCCGGGCCGCGGAACCCCATCTGACCAGGAGTGATCGGACATGAGCACGGAGACCGCGCGGCCCGGGCCGCCCAGGACGAAAGTCCTCGTCGCGAGTCTGACCGGAAGCACCATCGAGTGGTTCGACTTCTTCCTCTACGGGACCGCCTCGGCCCTCATCTTCAACAAGTTCTTCTTCCCGTCGGACGACCCGCTCGTCTCGCTGATGCTGTCGTACCTGACGTTCTCGCTGACGTTCTTCATCCGCCCGCTGGGCGGCGTGGTGTTCTCCCACATCGGGGACAAGATCGGCCGCAAGAAGACCCTGGTCATCACCCTGTCCCTGATGGGCGGGGCCACGATGCTCATCGGCCTGCTGCCGACCTACGAGACCATCGGCATCCTCGCGCCGATCCTGCTCATCCTCCTGCGCATCGTCCAGGGCCTGGGGATCGGCGGCGAGTGGGGCGGCGCGCTGCTGCTGGCCTACGAGTACGCGCCGGCGAACAAGCGCGGCCTGTTCGGCAGCGTCCCGCAGATGGGCATCACCCTGGGCATGCTGCTGGCCAGCCTGGCCCTGACCCTGATGTCCCTGCTGCCCGACGCCCAGTTCGAGGCCTGGGGCTGGCGGGTGCCGTTCGTGGCGAGCATCCTGCTGGTGCTGCTCGGCCTGTGGATCCGCGCCGGGATCGACGAGACCCCCTCCTTCCAGAAGGCCAAGGAGGAGGGCACCGTCGCCAAGCTGCCCGTCGTGGAGACCTTCCGCTACCACTGGCGCGCGGTGCTGGTGGCCGTGGGCGCCAAGGTCGTGGAAACCGCCCCCTTCTACATCTTCGGCACCTTCGTGGTGAGCTACGCCACGGGCACCCTGGACTTCGAGAACACCGAGGCCCTGAACGCGGTCACCGTCGGCGCGATCGTCGCCAGCGTGCTGATCCCGGTCTCGGGCGCCCTGTCGGACCGCTGGGGTCGCCAGCGCGTCTACCTGGCCGGCGCCGTCCTGCTGGCCCTGTTCATCGCCCCGTACTTCCTCATGCTGGGGACGGGCAGCACCGCCCTGCTGGTCCTGGCCACCGTCCTGGGTCTGGGCGTGTTCTGGCCGCCGGTGACCGCCACCATCGGCACCCTGTGCTCGGAGATCTTCTCCACCCAGGTCCGCTACACCGGCGTCACCCTCGGGTACCAGATCGGCGCCGCCCTGGCCGGCGGCACCGCCCCGCTGATCGCCACCTGGCTGCTGTCGAGGTACGACGACTCGTGGGTGCCGATCGCCGGGTACCTGGTGTTCACCGCGGTCATCTCGATCGTCGCCGTGTCGCTGGCCCGCAAGGCCTCCCGCGCCGAGCGGCACGAGGCCGCGCCGGCCGGCGACTGACCCACCAGGGCCCTCCGGGGCCCTCCCCGCCGCCCCGGGCCGGACGGACCCGGGGCGGCGGCGCGCTCAGTCCAGGGAGCGCACGAGTCCGGCGATCTCCTCGGGGACCTCGTAGGGGGCCAGGTGCCCCGCCCCCTCCAGCACGGTGACCTCGGAGTCCAGCAGCCGACGGGCGGGACCGTGCAGGCGGGCGGGCGAGTAGAAGGCGTCCTCGGAACCGGTGGCCACGACCACCGGGGTGTCCTCCCAGGGGCGCAGGCACTCCATCGGCAGCGGCCCCGGGGCCAGGCTGGTCCGGCAGTGGCGTCCGACCAGGGTCATCCACGGCGCCAGCGGGTGCACCGCCGTCCCCCGCGCCCTGGACGTGTACCCGGGCCCGCTCATGTAGTCGAGCAGGCGGGTGCTCTTGTCGTCGCGCGGCCCGATCATCCACGGCAGGGTGACCCGCATCAGGTCCGAGTTCACCGGCGCCGCCGTCAGGCCCGCCGGGCCGACCATCACGACGGCGCGGACCAGCTCGGAGGGTCTGGCGGAAAGCGCCACGGCGGCGCCCAGCGAGTGGGCGAGCACGGTCGCCGGGCGGCCGGTGAGCATCGGCAGGATCTCGTCGAACCAGGCGCCGTAGGCGGACGCCCGGCCCGAGCGGGGGCGCAGCCCCTCGCTGAGGCCGGGCTGCCCGGGCAGGTCGACCAGGGTGACCGCGCGGTCGCGGGCCAGGACCCTGGCCAGGTCCACCGAGGTCGCGGAGTTGAAGTTGGTGCCGCCGAGGAAGACGACCGGCGGGGCGTCCCCGCCCGGGGCGGTGAAGGCGCGGGTGGTGCCCAGGCCGGTGCCGAGCGGGGGCAGCGCGGTGAGCGCGGGCCAGGAGGCGAGCCGCTCCTCGCACCAGGTCCGGATCTCGCGGGCGCCGGTCTCGGAGCGGTAGACGTGCGTACCGTGGAGGTGTGTGTCGGGCATCGGACACCTGCTCGTTTCCGGATAAGAGTTGTGCCACCGCCGACCAGTCTTCCCGGCACACCGGCCGACAAGCGTACATGACGCCCCGGACACCGTTCATGAAAAACGGGCGTATATGCTCTGCATCGGACTTTCCCATCGTCCCCACAGAGCACGGGGCGTGAACCGTTGGTCCTAGGTGTGCCGGGAAGACTGGTCGGCGGTCCGACAGCCGACTCCAGAAAGCCGCCTATGAGCATCGACCCGCTGGCACACTCCACGTCCCGGACGCCCCTCGCACGACTCGCCGAAGCACTGCGCAGCGACACCGTCGGGGGCTTCCTCCTGATCGGTGCGGCGCTGGTCGCGATCATCTGGATCAACTCGCCCTTCGGCGGGGTCTACGAGAACCTGCGATCGGTGACCGTGGGACCCGAGTCCCTGCACCTGAACCTCTCGTTGGAGACCTGGGCGGCGGACGCCCTGCTCGCCGTCTTCTTCTTCGTCGTGGGCAACGAGCTCAAGCAGGAGTTCGTGAACGGCGAGCTGCGCAACCCGCGCCGCGCCATGCTGCCGATCATCGCAGCGGTCTGCGGCATGCTCGTGCCCGCCGCGATCTACGCGGCGATCAACTTCTCCTCCCCGGACACCCTCCACGGGTGGGGCATCCCGATGGCCACCGACATCGCCTTCGCGGTGGCCATCCTCGCGGTGATCGGCCGGCACCTGCCGCCCGCGCTGCGGACCTTCCTGCTGACCCTGGCGATCGTCGACGACCTGGGCGCCATCATCGTGATCGCGGTGTTCTACACCTCGGGCATCGACCTGCTCATGCTGGCCGCCGCCCTGGTCGGCCTGGTGGTCTTCGGGTACCTCCAGCGCGGCAAGGGCCTGGCCGCCGCGCTGAACGCCTCGCGGCTGCCCAACTGGGTGGTGTACGTGCCGCTGGCGGTGCTGATCTGGGTGCTGATGCACGAGAGCGGCGTCCACGCCACCATCGCCGGTGTGGCCATGGGCCTGCTGATGCGCACCAAGGCGCTGCCCGGTGAGGCGCACGACCCCAGCCACGGCGTGGAGCAGATCCTGCGGCCCTGGTCGGCGGGCCTGGCCCTGCCGATCTTCGCGTTCTTCTCCGCCGGCGTGGTCATCGACGGGATGGGCGCGATCGTCAGCGACCCGGCCTCCCTCGGCATCATCCTGGGCCTGGTCGTCGGCAAGACCGTCGGCATCGCGGGCGGCTCGTGGATCACCACCAAGGTGACCCGGGCCGAACTGAACCCGAGCCTGAAGTGGATCGACATCGTCGGCATGTCCCAGCTGGCCGGGATCGGGTTCACCGTGTCGCTGCTGATCAGCGAACTGACCTTCGCGGGCTCCCCCGAGCACCTGGCGCACGCCAAGACCGGTGTGCTGGCCGCCTCGCTGATCGCCACCGCGCTGGCGGCGGTCATCCTGGGGGCGCGGTCGCGGCACTACAAGGGCAGGATGGACGCCCTGGCCGAGCAGGAGCGCGGCGACCGGGGCTGAGGCCCCGGGGCGGGACGTCCCACCGTGTCCGGGCTCCGGCGGTCCTCCGCCGGGGCCCAACACATTTCCGACGGTTCCGATACCACATCCGGCGGTGCCATGTGACACACCGGAATCACCGGGACAGGGTGATTTCCGTGTGCTACGTTCTAGGAAGTTGCAGTCGTGAACCCCCGATGGAGTCATCTCTCGGGAGATCACCGCGGTGACGGGAAAATCGTCACACGCGGTTTTCTTCATTTCTTCGAACGAGAGGCATCCATATGGCGACCGGTACGGTCAAGTGGTTCAACTCCGAAAAGGGCTTCGGCTTCATCGAGCAGGACGGCGGCGGCCCCGACGTCTTCGCCCACTACTCGAACATCCAGGCCACGGGCTTCCGCGAGCTGGCCGAGGGCCAGGCCGTGCAGTTCGACGCCGTCGCCGGGGCCAAGGGCCCCCAGGCCGAGAACATCACCCTGATCTAGTCTGATCCTCAGGAGCGCGAGCTCCTCCAGCGACGGGGTCCGCCCTTCGGGCGCCGGACCCCGTCGCTCTTCTTTTTCCCAGGTTTTCTCCGGCCGGCTCTCCGGGCATCGTGCCCCGACCGGCCCCGCGCCCCGGCACATCCGCCGGACGAGCGCCCACTGTTTTCATTCGGCAGTCTCATTCATCCGGCGTACCCCGGTTTCCCCCTGCGAGGCCGCAAGGCCTCCCGCCCGGCGAACGCCGTCGGCGAAAGGCCACACATGAGTCATCCGTACCGCACCGGTACGAACACCCGCAGCCGCCCCGCCCGGGGGTACGGCCGGCAGCGCCCCCGCGCCGCCGCCCGCCCCCGCACCGGCGGCGGCGGGCCCTCCGGGGAGTTCGCCCTCCCCGTCACCGTCACCCCGGCGCTGCCGCCGGCGGAGTCCTTCGAGGCCCTGGACATGCCCGCGGCCCTGAAGCGGACCCTGGCCAAGCAGGGCCTGACCACCCCGTCCGAGATCCAGGCGGCGACCCTGCCCGACTCCCTGGCCGGACGCGACGTCCTGGGCCGGAGCCGGACCGGGTCCGGCAAGACCCTGGCCTTCGGCCTGGCCCTGCTCGCCGGCCTGGACGGGCGCACCGCCGAGCCCCGGCGCCCCCTGGCGGTCGTCCTGGCCCCGACCCGGGAGCTGGCCCAGCAGGTCGCCGACTCCCTGGACCCCTACGCGCGTTCGGTGGGGGTGCGCTCGGCCATCGTCGTGGGCGGCATGCCGATCCACCGCCAGGCCCGCGCCCTGCGCCAGGGCGTCCACCTGGTCGTCGCCACCCCGGGGCGGCTGCGCGACCTGATGGAGCGCGGCGACTGCGTGCTGGACAAGGTGGAGTCGGCGGTCCTGGACGAGGCCGACCAGATGACCGACATGGGCTTCATGCCGCAGGTCACCGCCATCCTCCAGGAGGTCCCGGCCGACGGGCGGCGCATGCTGTTCTCCGCCACCCTGGACCGCAACGTCGATACCCTGGTCCGCCGCTTCCTGAACGACCCGGTGGTCCACTCGGTCGACCTGTCCGAGGGCGCCGTCTCCACCATGGAGCACCACGTCGTGCACGTGTCGCCCACGGAGAAGAAGGACGTCGTGACCAGGATCGCCGCCCGCGAGGGCCGGGTGATCATGTTCCTGGACACCAAGCGCGCGGTGGACCGGATGGCCGACCACCTGCTGGCCAACGGGATCCTGGCCGCGCCCCTGCACGGCGGCCGCAGCCAGCCGCAGCGGACGCGCACCCTCGACCAGTTCAAGCGGGGCGACGTCACCGCGCTGATCGCGACCAACGTCGCGGCGCGCGGCATCCACGTGGACGGCCTGGACCTGGTGGTCAACATCGACCCGCCCACCGACCACAAGGACTACCTGCACCGGGGCGGGCGCACCGCCCGGGCCGGGGAGCGGGGCAACGTGGTCACGCTCGTGCTGCCCGGCCAGCGCCGCGACATGACCCGGCTGATGGGCCGGGCGCGGATCGAGCCGCGCACCCTGGGCGGGGGCGCGAACGCCGCCGACCTGGCCGAGGTGACCGGGGCCCGCGAGCCCTCGGGCGTCCCGGTCACGGTGCGGTCCCCGGAGCCCCGCGAGCCGCGGCGCGACCGGGCCCCGCGCGGGCGGCGCCGCCCGCGCCGCTGACCGTGACCCGAACGGGCCCCGCGACCTCGTCGCGGGGCCCGTTCCGTGTCCGGAGCCGTTCCGTATCCGGGGCCGTTCCGTGCCCGGGGGTCGTCCCATGTCCGGGGACCGTCCCGTGTTCGGAGGCCGTTCCGTGCCCAGGGGTCGTCCCGTGTCCAGGGGCGTTCCGTGTTCGGAGGCCGTCCCGTGTCCAGGTCCCGTCCCATGTCCGAGGACCGTCCCGTGTCCAGAGCCGTCCCGTGCCCAGGGCCCGTTCCGTGCCCGGGGACCGCTCCGGGTCCGGCCCGGAGGGGGCGGTGGGAACGGCTCCGCGTCCGCCCGGCCCCTCTCGGCGGCCGGGGCGGGGAGCACCGGCCCGGCCCGCGGGGACCGCGCGCGGCGCCGCCCCCGCCTCAGTCCCGGGACGCCTCCAGGTAGGCGCGCCAGCCGCCGTACCCGCTGATGTCCCGCGCCCCCTCGGCCGCGACCGCCTCGCAGCCGAACCCCACCACCGTGCGCCCGTCGGCGAGGGTGACCGCGCCCAGGGCCATCGGCGCGGGCAGCGCCGCCAGGAAGGCCCCCAGCGCCGCCGGGGACAGCTTCCACACCTCGCAGGCCACCGCGGTCCCGCCGGAGGCGACCCGTTGCAGCCCCGGCTTGGGCGGGGTCGTGGGCAGGGCGACCATCCGGTACTCCGGCGCGGTCGCGGTGGCCTCCACGAACCGGGCGCCCGCCCCGGTGAGCTGGTGGTGCAGCGGCTGTCCGCGCAGGTGGGCGCCGAACACCGCCAGTTCCACGCCCGCGCCCGGGTGCAGCTCCCCCGGGTCCTGCCCGGTGAGCGCTCCGGCCAGGTCCAGGGCCACCTGGTCCTCGAACGCCCGGGCGATGAGGCTCACCCCGAACGGGCGGCCCTCCGCCTCCCCGGCCGGGACCGCGACCGCCGCCAGGTCCAGCAGGTTGACGAAGTTGGTGTAGGTGCCCAGCCGGGAGTTCACCCCCACCGGGTCCGCGGCCACCTCCGCCAGGGTGGGGTGCCCGACCGTGGTCGGCAGCAGCAGGGCGTCGGACCCGTCGAGGATCCCCGCCGCCGTCGCCCGGTAGGCGGCCAGGCGCTGCTGGTCCGCCGCCAGCCGGTGCGCGGGGAGGTCCTCCGCGGCCAGGATGATGCCCGCCACGGTGGGGTCGGCTCCCTCCGGGTGCGCCCTGAGGAAGTCCCCGACGGCCGCGTACCGCTCGGCGACCAGCGCGCCGTCGTAGAGCAGCCGGGCCGCCTCCAGCAGCGGGGCGACGTCCACCTCGGCGACCTCCGCGCCGGTCTTCTCCAGTACGGCCGCGGCCGCCGCGAAGGCCTCCCGCTCCGCCTCCGACAGCGGTTCCAGGCCCTCCGGGGACGGCACCGCCACCCGGCCCGCCCCGCGCGGGGCCAGGCGCACGTCGGCGGGCACCGGCCGGGAGTAGGGGTCGTCCTCCGCCGGGGACGACATCACCGCCACCGCCGCCCGGGCGGTGCCCAGGTCGCGGGCGAACACGGTGACGCAGTCGTAGGGCCGGGCCGCCGGGACCACCCCCGAGGCCGGGACCAGGCCCAGGGTGGGCTTGATCCCGACGATGCCGTTGAGGGCGGCGGGCACCCGCCCCGAGCCGGCGGTGTCCGTGCCCAGGGCGAGGTCCGCGATCCCCAGGGCGACCGCCACCGCCGAACCCGAGCTGGAGCCGCCCGAGATCCGCTCCGGGTCGGCGGCCCCGCGCACCGCGCCGTAGGGGCTGCGGGTGCCCACCAGGCCGGTGGCGAACTGGTCGAGGTTGGTCTTGCCCAGGACCAGGGCCCCGGCCCCGGCCAGCCTCCGCACCGCGGGCGCGCTCTCCTGCGGTGTGTACGCGAACCCCGGGTGGGCCGCTGTGGTGGGCAGCCCCGCCGCGTCGATGTTGTCCTTGACCGCCAGCAGCAGCCCGGCCAGCGGGAGGTCCTCCCCCGCCGCCAGCCGCTCCTCCAGGAGCGCGGCGTCGGCCAGCACCTCGGGTTCGGGGCGCAGGGAGATCCAGACCTCGGGGCGGTCGGCCTCGGCGATCCGCCGGTAGGCGGCGCGGACACGGTCGGTGGGTCGGTGCATCAGGCGGTCTCTCCTTGCGTGATGACGGCCAGGGCGCTCCCCGGGTCGAGGTGCTGGCCCGGGGTGACGAGGATGTCGGAGATCGTTCCCGCTCTGGGCGCGCGCACCACGACCTCCAGCTTCATCGCCTCCAGGCGGACGACCGGCTGGCCCTCCTCGACGGTGTCGCCCGGCCGGACGTCCACCTTCCACACGGAGGCGGCCAGCGGCGCCTCCACCACGGCGGCGCCCGGCGGCGTCTCCAGCGCCAGGGGGGCGACCGGCTCGGGTTCGGGTCGGTCGTCGAACTCCCCGGACGCCTCCCAGGCCAGGCGCTCGGCCTCGAACGCGGCGGCCTGGCGGGCCCGGAAGGCGGCGATGGAGCCGGCGTTGTCGGCCAGGAAGCGCTCGTGGTCGGCGAGGACGAACTCCCCGTCCTCGATCTCGAGCCCGTGGCTCCCGGCGAGCAGGTCGGCCCGCAGGTCCAGCAGCTCCTCGTGGCCGACCGGGTACCACCGGATCCGGTCGAAGAACCGCAGCAGCCAGGGCACGCCCGGCTCGAACGGCCCGTACTGGCCCAGCCCCGACCAGATGGGGACGGTGCGGCCGATCAGCTGGTAGCCGCCGGGGCTCTCCATGCCGTACACGCACAGGTAGGCGCCGCCGATGCCGACCCCGGCCTCGGGGGTCCAGGTGCGGGCCGGGTTGTACTTGGTGGTGACCAGCCGGTGGCGGGGGTCCAGCGGGGTGGCCGCGGGTGCGCCCAGGTAGACGTCGCCCAGGCCGAGCACCAGGTAGGAGGCGTCGAAGACGATGTCGCGCACCCGGTCGACCGAGTCCAGGCCGTTGATGCGGCGGATGAACTCGATGTTGTCGGGGTTCCAGGGGGCGTCGTCGCGCACGGCGGTGCCGTAGCGGGCGATGGCCTCGTGGATGGACGGGTCGTCGAAGGACAGCGGCAGGTTCAGGGTGCGGCTGGGCACCCTCAGGTCGGCGGCGGACGGCAGGTCCCGCTCGACCTCCCGCAGCAGGCCCAGCAGGGTGCGCAGCGGCAGGCGCTCGGGGTCGGTGTGCAGGTGCAGGGAGCGCACGCCCGGGGTGATGTCGACGATCCCCTCGGTCCCCGCCTCCTCCAGGGCGGTCATCAGGGCGTGGACGCGCATGCGCAGCCCCAGGTCGAGGGCCATCGGCCCGTACTCGACGAGGATGTTGTCGTGCCCGCCGCGCCGGTAGACGACCTCCGGGGAGTCCGCCCCGGCGGGGACGCGGCCCAGGACGCCGTCGTCGCCGTCGCCGCCGCCACCGCGCAGCAGCGGCGCCGCGGCGGGCTCGGTGTGCAGGCGCTCGGCGGCGGCCTCGGTGACCGGGTGGAACCGGACGGTGTCGCCGGGGCGGAGCTGGCCGACCTTCCACCGGGAGCCGGAGACCACGGTGACCGGGCACACGAACCCGCCCAGGCTGGGGCCGTCCGGTCCGAGCAGCACCGGGGTGTCGCCGGACAGGTTGACGGCGCCGACGGAGTAGGCGGTGTCGTGCACGTTGGAGGGGTGCAGGCCCGCCTCGCCGCCGTCCAGCCGGGCCCAGCCCTGCTTGGGGCCGGACAGGCGCACGCCGTTGCGCGCCGACTGGGGGTGGACCCGCCAGGCGGTGGCGTAGAACGCGTCCATGCCCTCCCGGGTGAGGAACTCGGGGGCGGCGTGCGGCCCCTCGGACACCTCGATGTCCCAGTGCGCCCCGCCCTCGGTGGGGACGGGCGGGGCGGGCCGCTCCGCCGCGGGGACGGGGGCGGGTTCCGGGGCCCCCTCCGCGACCGGCGCGGGGCGCAGCACGTCGCCCGGCAGGAGCGCGCGGCCGCTGTGGCCGCCGTAGCCGCCGGTCGTGAACGTGGAGGCGCTGCCCAGGTACTCGGGCACGTCCAGGCCGCCGCGCACCAGCACGTAGGTGCGCATGCCCGGGCCGCGGGCGGGGCCGACGTCGAGCAGGCCGCCCGCCGGGACCTCCACCGGCTCCCACTGGGCGGCCGGGACCCCGTCCACGGTGACCTCGGCGGGGGCGCCCGTGACGCAGACGGTGGCGGCGTGCGAGAACCGCAGGGCCGGGCCCTCGATGGTGCACTCCAGGCCGGGCGCGCCCTCGGGGTTGCCCAGGGCGCGGTTGCCCAGCCGCAGGGCGAGGTCGTCCATGGCGCCCGACGGGGGGACGCCCACCTGCCAGTAGCCGGTGCGGCCGGGGAAGTCCTGGACGGTGGTGAGGGTCCCGGCGCGCTCCACCTCGATCCGCGGCTCGGGGTCGCCCACCCCCGCGCAGGTCGCGGTGGTGTGGCCGACCGCGCGCACGTCCGGGTGGGCGGCCAGGGCGCGCAGCAGCCCCAGGTTGGTCTGGACCCCGTCCACGCGGGTGTCCGCCAGGGCGGCGGCCAGCCGGTCCCAGGCCTGCCGCCGGTCACCGCCGCGCACGATGACCTTGGCCAGCAGCGGGTCGTAGTCGCCGGTCACCCGGCGCCCGGTGGCGGCCCAGCCGTCCACGCGGACGCCCTCGGGGAACTCCACCCGCGTGAGCAGGCCCGGGCTGGGACGGAAGTCGTGGGCGGGGTCCTCCGCGTACACGCGCGCCTCGACGGCGTGCCCGGTGCGGACCGGGCCCTCGTCGGGGACGCCGGCGAGCACGTCCTCGCCGCGGGCCTGGCGCAGCATCCACGCCACCAGGTCGACGCCGGTGATCTCCTCGGTGATCGGGTGCTCCACCTGGAGCCGGGTGTTGACCTCCAGGAAGGACGCCTCGCCGCGGTCGACGTCGTAGACGAACTCCACGGTCCCGGCGCTGCGGTAGGACACCCCCGCGCACAGTTCGCGGGCGGTGCGGTGCAGCTCGTCGCGGACGCGGTCGGTCAGGCCCGGGGCGGGCGCCTCCTCCACGACCTTCTGGTTGCGGCGCTGGAGGGTGCAGTCGCGGTCCCCCAGGGTGACCACGCGGCCGTGCCCGTCCCCGAACACCTGGACCTCGATGTGCCGGGCCCGGGAGACGAAGCGCTCCAGGAACACCCCGCCCCCGCCGAAGTGGGTGCGGGCCGTCCGCTCCACCTGCTCGAAGGCGGCGCGCAGCCCGGCCTCGTCGTCGCACGGCCGCAGGCCGATGCCGCCGCCCCCGGAGGTGGCCTTGAGGATGACCGGGTAGCCGATCCGTTCGGCGGCGGCCACCGCGGCGTCGGCGTCGGGCAGGGTGTCGCTGCCCGCGACCATGGGCAGTCCGGCCGCGGCGGCGGCCTTGCGGGCGGTGTGCTTGTCGCCGAACCGCTCCAGGTGGTCCGGGGACGGGCCGACGAAGACCAGGCCCGCCTCCTCCACCGCGCGGGCGAAGGCGGCGTTCTCGGACAGGAACCCGTAGCCGGGGTGGATCGCCCCGGCCCCGGTGTCGGCGGCCGCCCTCAGGACGCGTTCGGCGTCGAGGTAGCTCCGGGCGGCCGGGGCGGGCCCCAGGCGGACCGCCTCGTCGGCCAGCCGGGTGTGCGCGGCGCCGGCGTCGGCGTCGGAGTACACGGCGACGGTGCGCAGCCCCAGGGCACGGGCGGATCGGATGATGCGGCAGGCGATCTCGCCGCGGTTGGCGACGAGCACGGAATCGAACACGCTGGCTCTCCTTGGTCCGGGTTCGGTGGGCCGGTCGGCGGCGCCGGGTGGGCGCCCTGTGCGGGCGGGGTCAGAACGCGCCGGAGTGCAGGGCCATCTGCGTGAGGGCGCGCCGGGCGCGCTCCAGGACGACCTCCATGGAGCCCCCCACGTGCTCGTGGAGGGCGCGGTAGGCGGCGTCCGGTTCGCCGTCGAGGAGGTGGCCGACGATGGCGAGGTGCTCGGTGATGGTGGAGGCGATCCGGTCCTCGGTGAGGAAGTCGTACATGCGCACCCGGCGGATGCGCCGGTTGACCGAGACCAGGGAGTCGGTGAGGGCCCGGTTGCCGCAGGCCCGGGAGAGGTCGGTGTGGAAGTCCTCGTCCAGCAGCACGAAGGAGGCGTCCGGTACGGGCGGGTCGGCCCCGATGGCCTCCCAGCGTTCGCGCTGGGCGCGGAGGATCGCGGGGTCGTGCCGCAGGGCGGGGTCCTCGATGGCGCGGGCGATGCCGCGCAGTTCGAGGGTGACCCGCAGTTCGTAGAGGTCGCGCAGTTCGGCGAGGTCGGGGACGGTGATGTGGAAGCCGTTCTCACGCCGCTCGACCAGGCCGTCGGAGTACAGCCGGGCCAGGGCCTCGCGGACCGGCGTGCGCGACACCCCGAAGCGCTCGGCCAGGCGCACCTCGCCCAGCCGGGTGTGCGGGGCGATGCGGCCGCTGAGGACCTCTTCCCGCAGCAGGGCGTAGACCCGGTCCCGGCGGGAGCCGGCCGGGTCGGCGGCGGGCCCGGCCGGGCGTGTATACAGCGGTGTGTCCATGGCCCCAGACGCTAGGAACGGCGTGTTTCGGCGGTCCTGTCCGTCGGTGAAGCCTGTGTTTCCCGGTGCCCGGCTGTGTTTCGCCGTGTTTCGGCTCCCGCCGGAGCGGCCCGGGCGCGGGTCCGGCCCGGGCGCGACCCCGCCCCGGGCGCCCGGGGCGACGGGGCGGGTCCCGTGCCGCGCCGCCTACCCTGCTGTCATGGGACCGGATCGCAGGAGTGTGCTGCTGGGGGCGCTCGGCGCGGCCGCGGGCGCCGTGCTCGCCGGGTGCGCGCGCGAGTCCGGTGTGCGCGTGCCCGAACTCGTCATCGCCACCGGCCCGCCCGGCGCCGTGTTCCGGGAGATCGGCGCCGAGATCGCCGTCCTGATGCGGGAGCGGCTGCCCGGCACCGAGGTGGTCACGGTGGACACCAACGCCTCGCACGACAACCTGTACCTGCTGGAGGACGGCAACGCGCACCTGGGGCTGTCGAGCCTGGACTCCACGCTCGACCACGAGTCGGAGATCTCCGAGGGCGGGGTGCTCAGCGCGGTCGGCCGCCTCTACGACAGCTTCGTCCACCTGGTGGTGCCCGAGGAGTCGGCGATCCGCGGCCTGGACGACCTTGCGGGGCTGCGGGTGTCGGTGGGCTCCAAGGACTCCGGCACGGAGTTCACCGCCCAACGGATCCTGCGCGAGACCGGGCTGTCCGCCGAGACCGTGCTGATGGACCAGGCCGCCTCCGCCGAGGCCCTGGCCTCCGGGGGGATCGACGCCATGTTCTCCCTGACCGGGCTGCCCACCCCCGCCATCGCCGGCCTGGCCCGGGAGCGGGACGTCCGCTTCATCGATCTGAGCGGCACGGCCGGGGTCATGGCCGACGCCTACCCCGAGTCCTACTTCCAGGCGACCATCCCCGCGACCACCTACCACGGGGTGCCCGCCTGCCCCACGATGTCCACGCCCAACCTGCTGCTGTGCCGCTCCGACCTGCCGGACGACCTGGTGTTCGAGGTGACCGACACCGTGTACCGGGGAGCGGCCCGGCTGGCCGCCCAGCGGCCCGAGGCCGCCCAGATCAACGTGCGCACCGGCATCTCCACGGGCCTGGTCCCGCTGCACCCCGGCGCCGAGCGGTGGTACCGGGAGAACAAGCCCTCCTGAGCCGCCTCCCCCGGCCTCCGGAAACCCGCCGGGCGCCTCGCGAACCCTCCGGCGGAACCGGAGGGCGTTCGGAGGGCGTTCGAAGGGCGGGCCCTAGTCGGCGTCCCGGCGGTCGGGGGCGGGGTCGGCCGCGGGGAGTTCCAGGGTGACCCCGAAACCGCGCCGGCCGGTGCCGGGCAGCCCCGTGCCCAGGACCAGCCGCCCGCCCGCCTCCCCCATCAGATCGGCGACGATGGCCAGGCCGAGCCCGGTGCCCTCGGTGTTCTGGTGGCGCGGAGAGCGCCAGAACCGGTCCAGGGCCAGGGCGTACTCCGCCTCCGGCAGCCCCTCCCCGTCGTCGAGGACCCGCAGGCGCACCGGGTCGCCCGGGTCGGCCCGCACCACCACCCGGGTGCCGCCCGACAGCCTCAGGGCGTTGCTGACCAGCTCGTCCAGGATGCTGCCCAGCCCGCCCGCCGGGGCCAGCACCCACAGGCCCGCCGGGACGTCCGTCTCGACGGCGATCCCCCGGCCCTCCCCCAGCGCCCGCCACCGCTCCTCGCGGCTGCGCAGCACCTCGGCGGCCTCCACCGGCTCCGTGCCGGTGAGGCTCTCCAACCGGGTGGCGGCCAGCAGCGAGTTCAGCATCCGGTGCATCACCGTGGTCTCGTCGATCGCGACCGCGTGCGCCTCCCGCGCCTCCTCCGACTCCAGGTACGGCGCCAGGTTCTCCACCGCCAGCCGCAGGCTCGCCAACGGGTTGCGCAGCTGGTGCGAGGCCTCCGAGACGAACGCGCGCTGGCGGTCCAGCGCCCGGCTCACCACCCCCACCATCGTGTTGAAGGAGTCGGTGAGCCTGCGCAGCTCCGGCGGCCCGCCCGCGGCGTCCACGTGCACCTCCAGGTCGCCGGAGGAGACCGCGGTGGTGGCCGCGTCGAGCCGGTTGATGGGCCGCAGCACCCACCGGGACAGCGGCACCACCGCCGACACCAGCAGGGTCAGCGGCAGCACGCTGAACAGCGCGAGCAGCGCCCACGAACCGAGGATCTCCGCCCCCAGCCGGTCGGTGGGCGACACGACCACGACCGCGCCCGCCACCTCGCTGTCGCGGCCGATCGGCTCGGCCACCACCAGCGGCTCCCCGCTCCACGGCCAGACCGTGGCCGGCGGCGCGGGCCGCTCCCCCGCCATCGCCGCGGTGACGATGGGCCGGGCCTGCGCGGCGTCCAGCAGCTCGCGCATCCGGGCGCGGTCGCCCGACCCGGTGACCACCGCCCCGTCGGGGGCGACCACGACGGCGGGGATCCCGTACAGCTCCTCGTAGCGCTCCATCTCCCGGGCCAGCGGGTCCACCCGCCCGGTGTCGAGCGCGGTGCGGGCCAGCGCGGTGAACCGCCCGGCGTCGCCGAGCCGGTCCACGTACATCTCCTGGGTGAGCTGCCCCGCCACGACCGTGCCCAACGGGACGAGGACCGCGGCGACCAGCACGAACGCGGTCGGCACCAGGATGAGGAGCAGGCGCCGCAGCACGTCAGGCCTCGTCGAGCAGGTAGCCGACCCCGCGGACGGTGCGTATCCGCACCGCGTGGCCCACCTTGGCGCGCAGCGAGGCGATGTGGGTGTCGAGGGTGCGCGAGGACGTCTCCCAGGCGGTGCCCCACACCTGGTCGAGGATCTGGTCGCGGGCCACCACCGAGGGCGACCGGGAGGCCAGCAGCAGGAGCAGGTCGAACTCCTTGCGGGCGAGCCGCACCGGTTCGCCGCCGACGGCGGCCGTGCGCGAGGCGGCGTCCAGGGTGAGGGACCCGACGGTGACCGGCGGCTCCTCGGGCTCCACCTCGGAGCGGGCGCTGCGGGTGCGCCGCAGCACCGCGTCGATGCGGGCCAGCAGCTCGGCCACCCCGAAGGGCTTGACGACGTAGTCGTCGGCCCCGGCCCGCAGCCCGCGCACCCGGTCGCGTTCCTCGGCCCGGGCCGTGACGGCGATGATCGCCGTCTGCGGACGCTCGCGCAGCCGCCGCAGCAGGTCGATCCCGTCGGCGTCGGGCAGCCCCAGGTCGAGCAGGACCACGTCGGCGGGCGGCGCCGCCAGCGCCCGCTCCGCGGTGGCGACCCGCTGGACCTCGAAGGAGGCCGACCGCAGTGCCGTCACCAGCCCGCGGGCGACCCGGTCGTCGTCCTCCACCACGAGAATGCGCATGTCCAGCATGTTAAGCAGCGGCCGGAGCGGCCGCGCCGCGGATCCGGGGACCTGGGGCTCACGGACCCCGGAAATGAGAAAAGTGTTCCCTGCGGTGCGCGAGTGCGCTGGGGAACACCGTGGTGCGCGATCCCGAGCCGTCCGTCTCCGGCCACGGACGGCCCGGTCACCGGGAGCGCGTCCCGGTCACCCTTCGGTCAGGCGGTGACCGCCTCGGCGGCACGGGATCGCCCGCGACGGCCCCAGGGGAGGAGGCTGTCGAGGGAGTAGCGTCCGCCCGCGAAGCCCAGGGCGAGCGAGGTCGCGCCCAGGACCAGCAGGAACTCGTAGCCGCCGACGAGGGGGTCGCCCAGGTGGGCGAAGTAGTAGGCGTTCGCCATCATGAACGCCAGGGCCAGCCCCGCCAGGGGCAGGGCGAGGCCGACGATGAGCGCCAGGCCGCCGCCGACCTCGATGGCCGCCCCGAGCAGGGCGGAGAAGGCCGGGAAGGGGATGCCCAGGGAGGCGAAGCCCTGTGCGGTCCCCTCCAGGTCGGCGGCCTTGGGGAGGCCGTGGGCGACGAAGACGACGCCGACGGCGACCCGTGCGATGAGGGCGGCGACGTCTCCGACGGCGGGCGGGAGGATGGATCTCCGATGCGGTGCTCGGATCATGGGAACTCCGTGTTCTGTGAGCGGGTCACCCGGAGGTACCGCGTCGCACCGTTGAGACCGCGGTCTTTACCGGGTGGTCGGATGGTAACCCGCAGTCGGCCGGACACATAGAGTGCAACCTGCGAAAGAACGCGGACTTTCGGATACCCCCTGCTCAAAACCCCTGACAGAACGGGGCTCAGTTCCGGGTCCGGGTGCCCCCCGGGTCGGTGTACCGGGGTTCGGCCCCCTCGGGGTCCAGGACGCCGAGCATCGCCTCGGCGATGGCCCGCAACTGTCCGACCTGTTCCGGTTCGAGCACGTCGAACAGGACCCGGCGCACCTCGGCCACGTGGCCCGGGGCGGCGGCCTCCAGAACCCGTTCGCCCTTTTCGGTGAGCTCCACGAACGTGGTGCGCCGGTCGCCGGGGCGGCGGAAGCGGCGGATGAGGCCGTCGTCCTCCAGCTTGGCGGCGGCGTGCGACAGGCGGCTGGGCGAGGAGCGCAGCAGCCGGGCCAGCTCGGTCATGGTCAGCGACCGCTCGGGGGCCTCCGACAGCATCGCCAGCGCCTGGTAGTAGGTGTGCGGGAGACCGGAGTCCCGCCGTAGCTGGCGATCCAGGGAGGCGTCGAGGAGATGGACGGCGGCCAGGAAGGTCCGCCAGGTCCGCTGCTGCCCGTCGTCCAGCCACACGACTTCGGCCACCCTTGCACCCCCGGAATACTTGAACTCTCAACCTTGTTCTCGTCGTCGACCGGCCCGACCCCGGAAGGACGACATGGAGACGACAGCGGCGCGCATGCCGACCCTCTACCTCAGCCACGGAGCACCGCCGCTCGCCGACGACGCCGAATGGACCCGGCAGCTCGCCGACTGGTCCGGCCGCATCGCCCGCCCCACCGCGATCCTGGTGGTCTCCGCGCACTGGGAGGACGCCCCGCTCACCCTCGGCGCGACCGCCGGCGGGGTCCCCCTCACCTATGACTTCTGGGGCTTCCCGCAACGCTACTACGACGTCACGTACACGGCTCCCGGAGCGCCCGCGCTGGCGGAGAAGGTGCGCGGCCTGGTCGGCGGCCCGGTCCACCAGGACCCCGCCCGGGGCCTGGACCACGGCGCCTACGTCCCGCTGAAGGAGATGTACCCCGGGGCCGACATCCCGGTGCTCCAGGTCTCCATGCCGTCCCTGGACCCCGTCGAGCTGCTCGGGCTGGGCGAGCGCCTGGCCCCGCTGCGCGACGAGGGCGTGCTGATCGTCGGCAGCGGGTTCACCACCCACAACCTGCGCGAGATGTCCCGCAGCGCGCACGGCACCGCCCCGGCCTGGTCGGTGGAGTTCGACGACTGGGTGAAGCGCGCGGTGGCCGACCACGACGTCGACGCCCTGCTGGACTTCGGGCACAAGGCGCCGGCGGCCGCGATCGCCCACCCGCGCAGCGACCACTTCGCGCCGCTGTTCGTCGCCCTGGGCGCCGGGCTCGCGGACCACCGCGGGTCCGCGTCGACCGTGGACGGGTTCTGGCACGGGCTGGCCAAGCGCTCCTTCCAGTTCGACTAGGGCCCGCCGGAACGCCGAAAACGCGTGGCGGAGTGTCCGGGGTGTCCGGGAGACTCGTCCCATGTCGGACACCCCTGAAAACGCGCGCTCCGTGGCGGACCTGGTCAGGGTCCAGGGCCGGATCAAGTACCTGCACTTCTGGGGCCACCACCCCCACCCCTCCGGCGAGGTCTCGGCGAGCTGCCTGTCGCAGTGGTGGCCCGCCGACTTCACCGTGGACGGGGTCCTCTACCGCACCGCCGAGCACTACATGATGGCGGGCAAGGCACGGCTCTTCGGCGACGACGAGGTCCTCGGGGAGATCCTCGCCTGCAAGCACCCGCGCGAGGCCAAGGTGCTGGGCCGCAAGGTCCGCGGGTTCGACCAGGAGGCCTGGGAGGCGGCCCGGTTCGGCATCGTGGTGGACGGCGGTGTCGCCAAGTTCGGGCAGAACGCCGACCTGCGGGACTTCCTACTCGGCACCGGGCGGCGGGTGCTGGTGGAGGCCAGCCCCCGGGACCGGATCTGGGGCATCGGGATGTCCGCCTCGCACGAGAACGCCGAGAACCCGGCGCTCTGGCGCGGGCACAACCTGCTGGGCTTCGCCCTGATGGAGACCCGCGCCCGGCTGGCCGCCGCGGCCTGACCCGCGTGGCGGAGCCGGGTCTGCGCGGGTCGGATCCGGCACGGCCCGGGGCCCGGATACGGCCGGAACGACGCGTCCGATTCCCGCCGGACTCGCGGGCCCGCAGCGGCCAGGATCGTTCCCATGAACGAGAACACGCACCACACCGCCGAGGCCGCGCTCGTCACCGGCGGCGGCCGGGGGATCGGGGCCGCGGTCGCCGTCCGGCTGGCCGAGGCGGGCTTCGACGTCGCCCTCACCTACGAACGCGACGAACAGGCCGCCGCCGAGGTCGTCTCCCTGATCGAGAAGCACGGGCGGCGCGGACTGGCCCTGCGGGCCGACGCCTCCGACGCCGACGCCGTCACCGGGGCCGTCGACCGGGCGGCCGCCGAGTTCGGGAGGCTGGACGTCCTGGTCAACAACGCCGCGGTCTTCCCCGTCGGCCCCCACGACGGGCACACCGTCGAGGAGATCGACCGGGTGCTGGCGGTCAACGTCCGGGCGCCCTTCCTGGCGTCCCGGGCGGCGGCCCGCCACATGGACGGCGACGGCCGGATCGTCACCGTGGGCAGCAACGTGGCGACCCGGGTGCCCTTCGGCGGCCTCACCCTGTACACCCTGAGCAAGTCGGCGCTGGCCGGCATGACCCGCGGGCTGGCCCGCGACCTGGGCCCGCGCGGCATCACGGTCGCCCAGGTCGACCCGGGTCCCACCGACACCGACACCAACCCGGCGGACGGCCCGAACGCCGACGGCATCCGCTCCCTGGTGCCGCTGGGCCGGTTCGCCCGTCCCGCGGAGATCGCCGAGACGGTCGCCCACCTGGTGGGGCCGGGCGGCCGGTTCATCACCGGCGCGGTGCTCCCCGTCGACGGCGGCATCAACGCCTGACCCGGAGGCGGGCCTCCCTCCCCGTGGCGGTGCGGGAGGCCCGCGTCGGGTTCAACGGCCCATGACGGCGCCGCCGTTGACCTGGATCACCTGGCCGGTGACGTGTCCGGCCCCGGGCGAGGCCAGCCAGGCGATCGTCTCGGCCACGTCCTCGGGCAGCCCGGCCCGGCCGGTGACGGTCTGGGAGACCAGCCGGTCGTGCCGGGCCTGTGTCATCCCCCCGCCGAAGAACCCGGTCCGGGAGATGTAGCCGGGCACCACGATGTTCACCGTGCACCCGGTCGGCCCCAGCCGGGCGGCCAGGTCGAAGGTCCATCCGTGCAGGGCGGCCTTGGTGGCGGAGTAGGAGCCCCCGCCGCCGCGCACCGCCGCGATGGAGCCGACGTTGACGACCCGGGCGCCGCCCTCGCGCAGGTACGGCAGGAGCGCCTCGGTCGACAGGACGGCGGTGAGGACGTTGGCCGCCCAGTCGTCCGACCAGCCCCGCGCGATCCCGGCCAGGGTGTCGTCGGGGGCCGGCCGCAGCCCCCCGGCGTTGTTGACGACGACGTCCACCCCGCCCAGGCGCTCGGCCAGGGCGGGCAGGTGCTCGCCGACGGCGGCCGGGTCGGCCAGGTCGAGGGCGGCGCGGTGCGCGGCGTCGTCGCCGTAGCGGGAGCGCAGCTCACCGACGGCCTCGTCCAGGGGGCCCTCGCGGCGGCCGGTCAGCCCGACGCGGTAGCCGCGGGCGGCCAGGGCGCGGGCGGTGGCCAGGCCGACACCGGTGCCCCCTCCGGAGACGACCGCGGTGCGGGCGGTGCCGGATGTGCCGGGGGCGGGCATGTCGGAAGCGGGCATGTCGGGGTCGCTTTCTCCAGGGGGCGGTCCGCTCCGCACCCTGCCCCGGGCGCCGGTGCGGCGCAAGGGGATTTCCGGTCCCGGACCGCCGTCAGGAGGACGATCCGATGAGGGCCACCCGTTCGAGGACGCCTTCCGCGACCTCCGGGGGGAGCGGGAGGTTGCCGGTCCCCTCCGCGAGGTCCGCCCCCTCCTGGCCCAGGGAGTAGGTCCAGAAGTCGCGCATGACCTCTCCCACCCCGTCGTCGTAGCCGCACTCGTAGGCGAACACGTGGTTGACCCGCATGATGGGGTAGCCGTCCCCCGTCACACGGCCGGTCAGGGAGAAGTCGCCGCCGGTCAGGTCGATCTGCTCGGCGGCGGCCCGGGCCGCCTCCCCCTCCGGGAAGAGGACCTGCTGCTCGGGCCCGTAGAGGGACGCGACGTACAGGCCCATCTCCTGGGCGCGGGCGACGTTCGCGAAACCGATGGCCCCCGGCGTCTGGGCCACCATCTCGGCCACGCCCTCGTCCCCGGACGCGACCCGCACGGACTCGCCCCAGCCGCCGGGGGCCCACTCCGCCTCCGTCTCCAGGTAGCGCTCGAACACCTGCGCCGTGGAGGCGCCGTCGTCGTGGCGGACGGCGGTGATGGGCCCCGAGTAGCCGTCCGGCCCGGTGAACTCGCTGTCGGCCAGGTCCCCGTAGTCTGTGACCCGACCGCTGAAGATGTCGGCCAGCGCCTGCGCCGACAACGTCACCTCCTCGCCATCCTCGATGTTGTGGATGATGGCGACGGAACCGGTCAGCACGGGGAACTGCACCACGGGACAGCCTCGGGCCTCCTCGGCGGCGGCCGCCTGGTCGGCGGTGAGAGGGGCTTCGGAGGAACCGAAGTCGGTGGCTCCGTCGACGAACTCCTGCGCTCCGGCCCCGGATCCGACCGGCTGGTAGGAGATCTCCGCCCCGGGCTGCCGCTCCCCGTACTGCGCGGCCCATGCCTCCAGGGTCGGCCCCAGGAAGGTGGAGCCGCTGCCCGTGACCACCCCGCTCAGCGTGGAGGGCTCCGCGCTCGGTGCCACCGCCGCGTCGAAGTCCCCGGTCCCGTCGTCGCCCTCCACTCCCCTCAGGCCGTCGAGCAGTAGGGCGGTCACGCCGACCCCGCCGACGAGGGTCACCGCCAGGGCCCCGGCTCCCAGGGCCAGCGGCCACACCCGCCTGCGGCGGGGAGGGGGCGCCGCCCCCGCGGGCCGCAGGCCCCCCGGCGGCACGGGTCCGTGGGGCGGCGGCCCGCCCGGGGCCGGTGACGGGCCGTTCCCCGGCAGCGGGGTCGGGGCTCCCGGCGGAGCCCCCGTGGGCCGTCCGCCGGGCGCGGTGTCCCCCTGGTCCCAGTGGGCGCGAATGAGCCCGGTGACGATCGTCGTGTCGTCCTGCTCCCGGGGTACTCCCGCCACGGCGTGCACCAGCTCCGAGGCCCGGGGCCGCAGCGCCGGGTCCTTCGCCAGGGCCCGGCGCACCGGCTCCGCCAGCTCCGCCGGCAGTCCGTCCAGGTCGGGCTCCTCGTGGAGGATGCGGTACATCAGGGTCTCCGCGCCGCCCTCCCCGAACGGGGAGCGCCCGGTGGCGGTGTAGGCGGCGACCGCGCCCCAGGCGAACACGTCGGCCTCGGGGCCGCTGTCGCCGCGGTAGCGCTCGGGGCTCATCCAGGCGGGCGAGCCGATGAGGCCGCCGGTCCGGGTGTGCGAGGTGAGGTCGGCGGCGCGGGCGATCCCGAAGTCCAGCACCTTGGGGCCGTCCGGCGCCAGGATGACGTTGGCGGGCTTGAGGTCGCGGTGGACGACCCCGGCCGCGTGGATGGCGGCGACCGCCTCGGCGATGCCCGCGGCCACCACCCGGGCCTGCCCGGCGGGCAGGGGGCCGCCGACGCGCACCCGCCGGGCCAGCGTGGGCCCCGGCAGGTAGGCGGTCGCGTACCAGGGGTGCTCGGCGTGGGCGTCGTGGGCCAGGACCGGTGCGACGCACAGCGCACGCACCCGCAGCATCAGCTCGACCTCGGCGGCGAAACGGGCCCGGAACTCGGGCTCCCCGGAGAACTCGTCGCGGACGACCTTGATCGCCGCCCACCGGCCGTCGGGGCCGGTCGCCCCGTAGACCACCCCCATGCCTCCGGCGCCGAGTCTGCCGTGCACGGTGAACGGCGGGATCGTGCGGGGGTCGGACGCCCGCAGGGGCGTGAGGTCGGGTGCCGGCTGTCGCATGGGTGTCCTCGGTTCGGCGTGGCCCGCTCGGGTCGGGTCGGGTCCGTCCCGTTGGACGCCCGGGACCCCCGAGTCGTTCAACCCGATTGGAGACAATACGCCCTTAAGTCCGATATCGAGAAAGGGATCACCCGAAGATCATGGGGATTTCACCGCCTCCTTGTCCGATTTCCGGCCACGAGCCGGATCATGGAGGAGTAGAGTCCGAAAAGCGGACAGTACGGTGCCCCCGGCACCCTGGTCCCGTTCCCCGGAGCGCTTCGGGTCCCGGCACGCACAAGCCGACGCCCGCCCGTCGTGGCGCCCGCCGACTCCGGGAGACCGATCACCGATACGGCCGATGTCGCGCCGTTTCCGGGAAGCACCGTTCTTCCTTTTCGACGAGGACGAACCACAATCGGGGAATTCCGATGGCCTATTACCGTATTCAGCTGAGCGACGGCTCCTCCCACACGGTGCAGGCGGTGCGCCTGCGCACGGACGCCCGCAGCCTCTACCTGGAGGAGCGCACCGCGGGGAACTGGCGCGAGGTGTTCGCCAACCCGCTGACCGACGTGGCGCGGGTGCAGCGCCGCTTCACCGAGAACGACGGGACCTGGACCTGGCTCAACGAGCGGCTGCCCGCTCCGATCGGCGGCGTCCGGGCCTGGTGACCCGGTGGGGCCCGGTCGCCCGGGCCCCGCGGGACACCCCTACCAGGGCAGGACCCCGTGGGCGTCCGGATCGGACGCGCCTGCCAGGTGCCCCCACAGCACGCCGTTGGGGCCGTCCCCGGGCAGGGTCGCCAGGTGCAGGACCACCCGCGCCCCCTGCTCGGCGGTGCGGGTCCCCGCGTGCCCGTTGAGGTCGGTGGCGCAGTACCCGGGGTTGGCGGCGTTGACCTTCGCCCCGGCGCCGGCCAACTCCTTGGCGTACAGGGCGGTCGCCATGTTCAGGGCCGCCTTGGAGGCCGGGTAGGGGAGGCCGCCGCTGAGCCCGAAGAACGGGCCCTCCGGGTCGGTCAGCGTGCCGATCGAGCCGATCTCGCTGGACACGTTGACCACGCGGGGCGCGGGCGAGCGGCGCAGCAGCCCCAGGAAGGCGTCGGTCACCGCCACCGGGCCCAGCAGGTTCACCTCCAGCACCTCGCGGAAGGCGGCGAGGTCGGTCGCCCCGGCCGCGCCCCAGCCCAGGGCCACGCCCGCGTTGTTGACGAGCACGTCGAGCCGCCCGTGGTCGTGCGCCACCCGCTCCGCGGCCGCCGCGACGCCGGCCGCGTCGGTGACGTCGATCTCCAGCGGGTGCGCGGTCACCCCCTCCTTCTCCAGCGCGCGCACCGCCTCGGCACCGCGCCCGGCGTCCCTGGAGCCCACCAGCACGGTCATGCCCTCCAGCCCCAGCAGACGCGCGGTCTGGAATCCGATACCCCTGTTCGCCCCGGTGACCAGGGCGATCCTCGTGTTCGTCTCGCTCATGCCGCCATCGTGCGCCCGCCCGCGGCCCGGGCATAAGGGCACCGCGCAGCGTGGTACCGGCGGTACCACTGTCATCCGGTCCGGGATCGGGCAGGCTGGACGCGAGGGAGAGGAGACGCCATGGACCGCACCGGACTGGCGGCCTTCCTGCGCGCCCGCCGCGCCGGGCTGACCCCCGCCGACGCGGGGCTGCCCGACACCGGGCGGCGCCGGGTGGCGGGGCTGCGCCGGCAGGAGGTCGCCCAGCTGGCCGGCATCTCGGTGGAGTACTACGTGCGGTTGGAGCAGGCCCGGGGCCCGCACCCGTCCCGACAGGTGCTGTCCGCCCTGTCCCGCGCCCTGATGCTGGACACCGACGAGCGCACCTACCTGTTCCGCCTGGCCGACGCGGAGGCCCCTGCCGCCCGGACCCCGAACCGCGAGGTGTCCACCGCCGTGCGGTACCTCATCGACGGGCTGCCGACCACGCCCGCCTACGTGCTGGACGCCGGGTACGAGGTGCTGGCCTGGAACGCGGTGGCCGTCCACTTCATCGGCGACATGGGGGCGCTGCCGCGGGAGCGGCGCAACATCATCGAGTGGATGTTCGCCCGACCCGAGCCGGACCCGCACTGGGACGACGAGAACACCGACTGCTTCGCCCGCTACTCGGTGGCGGACCTGCGCACCGCCTACGCCCGGTACCCGGGGGACCCCGGCATCACCCGGCTGGTCACCTCGCTGCTGGGGGCCTCGCCCCGGTTCCGGGAGATGTGGGAGTCGCAGGTGGTGCGCCAGCGGCGCGGGTTCACCAAGCGGATGGACCATCCGGCGGTGGGGCTGCTGGAGTTCGAGTGCCAGGTGCTCCACGTGCCGGACGGGGACCAGCGGGTGATGCTGTACTGCCCCGAGCCGGGGTCGGACACCGAGCGGGCGCTGCTGCGGCTGGCCGGACAGGCCCCGCCGAGCCCCGACGGGACGCCCGTCCTCCGGCCGGGCCGGGCCCCGTGCGGCCCGGGGGACGTGGTGGAGGTCCCGGCGCCGGAGGTGGTACGCCGTTCGGCCGGGACCGTGTGACCTCGGGCGCTGTCGTGATCACGGAGAGCATGTGTAATCTGCCTTCGGGTCACGAGTGAGGGGAACGCCATGGACGGTCGCACCGGGAACGGTCGTCTGCGGCCGTCGGCCGTGCTCGGCGACCTCGCGCGCGCCGCGGTGCCGCCGCTGCTGCCCGCCGGACTGTCCGCCGCCGCGGCCTGCGCCGCCCTGTCGGCGGAGGCGGCGACGGGAACCCCGGTGTCGCCGGTCCTGCCCGTCCTCGCGCTGGTCGCCCTGGTGGCGGGCGCCCCGGTCTCGGTGGCCGCCGTGCTGCTGGTGGGCGCGGCCGCCGTGCTGGGCCGCCGCGCGGACCCGGCCGGGGTCCGCCGCCGCGCGGTGCGCGCCGCCCCGGCCGTCCTGCTGTGGGCGGTGCTCCTCGCGGCACCGGCCGCGGCCCTCCTGTTCCTGGACCCGGCGCCGTGGCACCTGGTCGCGGCGGCCGCCGTGCTGCTCCCGCTGCTACCCGCCCTGCTGCTGGCGGTCCCGGTCTCCGTGGTGACCGGCCGACCGCTGCACCGGGTTCTGCCCTCCACCCTGACCCCGCGCGGGCTGCGCGCGCTGCTCGGCGGGCTGCGCTCCGCGATCCCGGACCCCGGGCGCACGGCGGACCGGCCGTCGATCGCCGCACCCGTCCCGGTGGCGCTGCTGCTGGGAACGGTCGTGGTGTCCGGTGCCGCGTGGGGAGCCGCGGGCCCGGGCGCACAGGCCCCGGACGGCCCGGAGACCGTGCACATCGAGGCGTCCGACGGGGTCGAGCGCCGTTTCTCGGTGGACCTGGCGGTCCCCGACGAGGGCTCCCGGGCGGACGCCCGGATCGGCGACCACCAGGTGGACGCCTTCTGGCGGAGCGGCCCGGCCGAGGGAGCGCCCACCCTGTACCTGCGGGTGTGCCCGGTGACGGAGTCCTGCGAGGACGGCGCCCCGCAGGCACTGGACGTGACCGCCACCGGGCCCGAGTCGATGCGGCTGGTCCTGCTCACCTGCGCGGAGACGGGCTGCCCGGACACCGGCTCGGGCGGCGCGCCCGAGGGCGGGCCCGGTGACACGGACCCCGATCCCCTGCCCCCCGCCGACGCCGTCACCGGCCGGAGCACCCCCGCCCCGGCCACCGGCGCGGACGCCCCCTCCTGCACACCCCCGGACTGCACACCCCACGCCTGACCCCGCCGCCCAGCCGGTGCCCCCGGCGGGAACGCCCCGGGAGCGAACCGGGAGCAGGGGTCGGCACCGCACGGGCAGCGCCCCGTGCCAGGTGCGCCGGGAACGCCGCGCAATCACGAACGGCACCGCACGGACGGCGCCCCGCCTCTCACCGGCAAGAACGATCCGGTGCGAGCACCCCCGAACCTCCCCGCGGGACAACCAGGGAACAACCGTCGGCACCCCGTGTCCCGTACCGGGGCGCGCCGGGAGCAATGCGCAACCACGAACGGCACCGCACGGACGGCGCCCCGCGCCTTGTGCCGGGGTGCGCCGGGAGCGAACCGGGAGCAGGGGTCGGCACCGCACAGACGGCACCCCACCTCCCACCGGCGAGAACAGCCCCGTACGGGCACTCCCCGGACCTCCCCACGGGACAACCGGGGGACGACCGTCGGCGTCATCACCCTGTTCGCCCTCCCCATCCCCCGGAGCACCCGTGTCCCTGCCGTCTCCTCCGCCTCCCCCGTCTCTCCCATCTCTCATGCCTCAGGAGGACCGCTCCCCCGCGCCGCCGCGCACATCGGCCCTGGTCCGCGAAGGCCTCCGGAGGGGCGGCGGGCCCCTGGTAGCGGCCGCGGCCCTGTTCTTCCTGCCCTGGTGGCTCCTGCTGAGCGCTGTGCTCATCGGCGAGGAGCTCCACCCCCCGGACCCCGGAGCGGTGGGGCCCCTGGACGGCCTCAACCTGGCCGCGGCGCTGTGCCAGACGGCCGGGTTCCCGGTCTTCCTGGCACTGACCGCCCTGCTCGGCTTCGGCCACCGGGTGGGCCGGCCGGTCGGGTTCGGCGGAGCCCTGCTCGGTGTGCTCCGGCGCCTCCCCGCCCTGATCGCGTGGGTGCTGCTGTGCGGCGCCGTACCGGCCGTGCTGCTCCTCGCGGCCGCCGCGCCCGCCCTGCTGACCGGCTTCTCGCTGCCGGGGAGCGCGGTCTCCGCGGTCCTGGTCCTGCTCTGCCTGCCCGTCCTGGCGGCCGTGTACCTGTCGCTGCCGACCGCCGTGCTGCACGGTCTCCCCCTGGGCGTGGGGATCCGGGACGCCTGGAGGATGGCGAAGGGGCGGCGGATCCGCTCCCTCCTGGTGCTGCTGCTCTCCCTGGCGGCGTTTCCCCTCAACGCCCTGCCGACCACGCTCGCGCCGGTCCTCGCCGACGACGCGGTCCTCGGGCTCCTGGTGGCCACGGCCGCCGAGATCCCGCTGGTCCTGCTCCTGCAACCGGCGGCGGCCCTGATGGCGGCCTCGCTCGCGATCCCTCGCACTGCGCGGGGATGACGCGGGCCCGGGGCCGCGCGGCGGACGGAGCCCCGTGTCCGGCGTGCGGGAGGGCCGTCCGCGCGGTATTCGGCGGGCCGAAGGGGCCCGGGGGTTGTCGCTAACGTTGACGGCACGCCCCGCCCCCCGGCCGCGGCCGCCCGGCACGGGTACGAGAAGTGGAGAACAGCCATGAGCGAGACACCCCCCGAACCCGACGAGAGCAGACCCGACGGCGGGCCACCGCCGCCGCGGCGGCGGGTCAACCGGCGCGAGCAGATCCTGCGCGCGGCCGCCGACGTGTTCGCCACCCAGGGGTTCCACAACACCTCGCTGGCCGACATCGCGACGATGCTGGACATCACCCCGGCCGGGGTCCTGCACCATTTCGGCTCCAAGACGGGCCTGCTCACGGCGGTGCTGGAGCTGCGCGACGACACCGAGCCGGCACCCGGGGGCAGCCCGATGCTGGACCACCTGGTGACCACGGCCGAGCGCAACTCCGAGCGCCCCGGCACCACCCAGCTGTACGCGGTGCTGTCGGCCGAGAGCGCCACCGAGGACCATCCGGCCCAGGGCTGGTTCCGGGAGCGCTACACGGTGCTGCGCCGGGACATCGAGGGCGCGATCCTGGACCGGCTGGGCCCCGAGCAGCGCGGCCCCGCTGGCGCCCCGGGTCCCGGGGGGCACTCGCCGGCCGGGGCCGCGGCGGCCGCCGTCATCGCCGTCATGGACGGCCTCCAGGTGCAGTGGCTGCTGGACCCCGAGGCGGTCGACATGGCCCTGGTGACGGAGACGGTCATCGACGCCCTCGTGGCCCGGCTGGCCCGGGGCGAGTGATCCGGCCCGGGGTGGGAGTGACCCCGGGGCGGTGACGGAGAACGGCCCGTTCCGGATGTCCGGAACGGGCCGTTCCCGCACAACGCCCGGGGGCGCCGGGGACCGTGCGGTCCCCGGCGCCCCCGGGCGTTCGAAGCGGTGGAGTCCGCGGAGCCTACTGCTCGCCGTGGACGGAGCCCGGCGGGATGGAGCCGTCGGTGACGTACGGCTCGCCGGTGACGCTCTCGGACTGCCACTCCTCCCAGCTCAGCTGCCAGAAGCCCCAGCCGTTGTTCCACTCCTTGATGCGCTCGGTCCCGGTGGTCTCCACGACGTCGCCCATGAGGGTGTTGTCGAAGAACCACCTGGCGTCGTCCATCCGCATGTTCGTGCACCCGTTGGAGGTGTTCGCGCTGCCGATGTTGCCGTTGTAGGACGCCTCGTGGAAGAACTCGCCGCTGGTGGAGGTCCGCACCGCGTACTGGACGTCGACCTTGTAGGAGCCCGGGCTGCCCTCGGGGATGCCCACGGTGCTGGAGTCCATGGTCAGGTGCTCGTAGCGCTCCATGAGCACGTGGATGCCGCTGCTGGTGGTGTCGAAGTTGCGGCTGGCCTTGCCGTTGCTCACCGGGATGGTGCGCTCGTGCTCGCCGTCGACCGTCACGACGGCCTCGTGGTCGGGCACGTTCATGGTGACGATCAGCTCGCGGCCGATCTCGAAGTCGATCTTGGTGTTGCGGACGCCGTAGACGCCCTCGGAGGCCTCGACCCCGGCCAGGTGCGCCTCGACGGAGACCTGCTGGTACGGGTCCCAGTGCTCCTCGGGGCGGAAGGCGACCCGCTTGTCGTCGAGCCAGCGCCACGACCCGGCGACACCCTGCTCGGAGGTGATGCTGATGGAGTTCTCGACCTGGGCCTTGTTGGTGACCGGCAGGTCGAAGGCCAGGACGATCGGCATGCCGACGCCCACGGTCTGGCCGTTCGCCGGATAGGTGCCGTAGGGGTCCAGCTCCAGGCGCTGCCCGGGGACGGCCGCCTCGGTGGTGAACTCCTGGACCAGCTCGGTGCTCTCGCCGGCCTCGTTCTCGGCGGTGGCCGTGACCGTGACCGTGGCGCCCGGGCGCAGGTTCCAGTCGCTGATCCACTCGGTGCCGTCACCGTTGAGGGTGCCGGTCATCTCGTACAGGGAGGGGTCTTCCTCCTCCCCGCCCTCGGCGGTGGCCTCGTCCGGCACCACCTGGTCGACCTTGACCTCGGAGATCGTGCCGTTCTCGGCGGTCACCGTGATGGGGGTGTTGGGCGCGACCGTCTCGGCACCGTCCTCGGGGGCGATGGCGAGGGCCGCGGGCTCCGCGCCGGCGGCCGGGTCGGTGCTGTTGCTCTGCGTCTCGGCGCCACCGGAAGTACAGGCGGTCGCCGCGAGCGCGAGCACCGCCAGACCGATGCCGAATCGGCTGAACGCCGACGGGTGGGTCCTGCCCGTCACGTCTGGACCTCCATGTTTCACCTCGAACGCCATGTGTCTACGCCACCTAAGACGCGCATGTGCGGAAAAGGTTCTGAAATCCCACACATCGGTACGGGACGGTTATCCGACAGGGGGATGAGGGGTCGGAACCGACGACGATACACCCTGGGGGTACCGCACCGAAGCCGTCCGATACGAGATTAGGGCCACCCGTAAACCACCCTGTACACGCGGGGGCCCGCCGTCTAGAATCCTGAGCACTTGCTCAGGTTTTCAGGAGGCCCGATGCCGTGGCTGTGGTTGGCCGGAGCGATCGTCTCGGAGGTGATCGCGACCACGTCCCTCAAGCTCTCCGAGGGCTTCACCCGCCTTGTCCCCTCGATCGTGGTCGTGGTCGGCTACGTCGGGGCCTTCTACATGCTGAGCCGGGCGCTCAGCCGGGGCATGGACCTGGGCGTCGCCTACGGGGTCTGGGCCGCGGTGGGGATCGCCCTGGTGGCGGTCATCGGGGTGGTGCTCTTCTCCGAGTCGCTCACCTGGGTCCAGATCGGCGGAATCGCGCTCATCATCGGCGGGGTGATGGCCCTGGAGATGGGCGGCCGCCATTGAGCGGGGGCGCGGGCTCGGCCCCGCCCACCGACGGGCGCCGGCTCAAGGGCGAGCGGCGCAGGCGTCTGCTCGTCGACGCCGTGCTGAGGGTCGTCGGGCGCGAGGGCGTGGCCGCGGTCAGCCAGCGGCGGGTGGCGGCGGAGGCGGGCGTACCGCCCAGTGCCGTCATGTACCACTACGCCTCGGTCGACGACCTGCTGCTGGCGGCCCTCACCCGGGTCAACGACTCCTACGTCGCCGCGCTGGAGGAGCTGGCGCGGGATCCGCGGACGGCCCCGCGCGGGCTGGCCGAACTCGTCGCCGCACCGGACCGCGAGCACCTGCGGGCCGAGTTCGAGCTGTTCCTGATGGCGGCGCGCCGCCCCGTGCTGCGTTCGGAGGCCGAGCGCTGGAGCCGGGCCGTGGACGCGTTCCTCGCCCCCTACCTGGACGACCCGGTCGACCGGGCGGCCGCGGCCGCCGCCGTCGACGGGCTGTTCCTGCGCGGCTGCCTGGAGGACCCGCCGCCCGGGGTCGAGGAGGTGCACCGGATCATCGTGCGGCTCGTGTCGCCTCGGAGTAGCGGCCCGGCGGGACCCCGATGACCGAGGTGAACTCCCGGGTCAGGTGGGACTGGTCGCTGAACCCCAGGTCCGCGGCCAGCCGCCCCCAGTCGGGCCGCTCCCCCAGCCGGGCGCGCTCGGCCGCCTCGTAGAAGCGGTACCGGCGGATCACCGTCTTGGGCGACAGGCCCAGGTGGTCGGAGAACCGGCGCTGCAGCCGCCGCACGCCCAGGCCCTCGCGCTCGGCCAGCTCCGCGACCGAGGTGACCGCCGGGTCGGCGGCCACCCGTTCGGCGATGTCGCGGGTGTCCTCGGCCGGGTGCCGCCCGGCGGGTGCCAGGCCGGCCAGGAACTCCTCCACCAGGGCCGTCAGCGGGACCGCCGAGGCGGGGTCGGCGGGATCGAGGCGGCGGGCCTCCCGCTCCAGCTCCGCGGCCCCGGGCAGGACCTCCCCCGCCGGCAGGGAGAGGTCGACCAGGTCGCTCAGGGGCCGGTCGGCGAAGGGGCGGAAGCCCGCGGGCCGGAACATCACGCCCAGCGCCCAGCCGCGGCCGACGAGGTACCGCCGGCCGATCCGCGTGGTGGGCCCGTGCACGACCGCGGTGCCCGCGGTGAACACGAGGTTCACCACCGGGTGGGCCAGCACCCGCTGGGTGTACGGCTCCCGCAGCTCCCACGACGCGGTCCAGTGGCGGTCCACGAAGCGGGCCAGCCCGGGCTCGGGGGCGGCGCGGTCCAGCCGGAACCGGGTGAGCCCGCGGTCCGGGTCGATGATGCCGCGCGCGTCCTCTGCCACGGGTCGCACGTCCATGCCACCAGTGTGCCCCGGGGCGCGGACACTCCCCGGGCGCGGTGTCGCGTTCCTTCAAGACCGGGGTGGGACCGGTGCGCCATGCTCGGAGGCGAACGCGAGAAGGAGCACGCCGTGAACGAGATCGCCGCACGCTACAGCCGCCTGTCCGACGCCTTCGCCGACCTGGTGGCGCAGGTCCCCGAGGAGCGCTGGGCGTCGCCCTCCCCCTGCGAGGGCTGGACGGCCCGGGACGTGGTGGGGCACGTCGTGGACACCCAGGGCATGTTCCTGGGCCTGGTCGGCCGCGAGCTGGGGGACATCCCCAAGGCGGCCGACGACCCGGCCGCCGCCTGGGACGCCGCCCGCGCCGTCGTCCTGGCCGACCTGACCGACCCCGAGCGGGCGGGGGCAGAGTTCGACGGGTTCTTCGGCCGCACGACGTTCGCCCAGGCCGTGGACCGGTTCCTCGGCTTCGACCTGATCGTGCACCGCTGGGACCTGGCCCGCGCCACCGGCCTGGACGAGGCCATCGACCCCGACGACGTGCGCTGGGCCCGCCGGGCGACCGAGTTCTTCGGCGACTCCCTGCGCTCCGAGGGCGTCTGCGGCACCGAGCTCACCCCTCCGGCCGACGCCGACGAGCAGACCCGCCTCCTCGCCCACCTCGGCCGCCGCTCCTGGTAGCCCCGCGGCGGTGCCCCCGGTCGGCCGTGTCCGGCACCCGGGGGCACCGGCCGTTCGTAGGACGGTCCCGCCGCGGGCGGACCCCCTGGAGCCGCCGCGATCGGCACCGGGCATCGCCTCCGGCACGGACACTCCCCGGGCCCCGCGACGGCGCCCCGCCGAGTGACACCCGCCCCGAACGGGCACCCCACGAAGCCACCGGTCACCACCCCCGGCACGGACACTCCCCGGGCCCGACGACGGCGCCCCGCCGGGTGGCACCCGTCCCGAACGGGCACCCCACGAAGCCATCGGTCACCGCCTCCGGCGCGGGTGCTCTCCGCACCCGGTCGGCGCCCCGCCGGGGCCGGACGGTGCGTCCGGCCCCGGCGGGGCGGTCATGGCCGGTGGCGGGCGGCGTCGCGGGCGACGCCGACCAGGAGGCGCAGCACGAGGAGGGCGGCGACGGCCAGGAGCAGCCAGGCCGCGCCGTTGAGCAGCTGGGCGCGGACGGTCATGTCCGCCCACTCCACGTGGGGGCCGTCGGTGACGTTGAACAGCCCCACCGACATCATGCCCGTGGCCACGGCCAGGACGGTGAGGACCGCCTGGCGGGCGAGCCCGCTCAGCAGCCGCCGGTCCTCAGGGTGGGCGAAGGGCCGCACCTGGATCGTGAACCGGCCCTTGTGCAGCTGGTCGGTGATCCGGTCCAGCCTGCGCGGCAGCCGCCGCAGCGTGGGCAGCAGCGCGACGATCTCGTCCACCGCCAGATCGCGCAGCGCCTCCCCGCGCAGCTGCTCCGACATGCGCTCCCCGGCGAAGCGCTTGGCCTCGGCGACCGTGTCGAACCCCGGCGACAGGTGCACCAGGGTGCCCTCCAGGGTGGCCAGGGCGCGGAACACCGCGGCCAGCTCCGCCGGGAGGGTGAGCCCGAACCGGGTGACGATGAGCAGCAGCTCGGTGAACATCCGCATGCTCGCCGTCATCCCGCCCTGCAGGTGGCGGGCCATGAACTGCCCCAGCGCCCGGCGCAGCCGCTCCCCGTCCACCCCGTCCGGGTCGGTGACCACGTCCAGCAGGGTGTCGGTGAGCAGCACGGCGTCGCGCCGGTCCAGCGCCACCAGCATGAGCCGCAGCGCCTCCCGGGTCTGGCCGTCCAGCCGGCCCACCGACCCGTAGTCGAGCAGCCCCACCCCGCCGTCGTCGAGCAGCAGGATGTTGCCGGGGTGCGGGTCGGCGTGGAAGATGCCGCTGATCATCACCTGCTCCAGCAGGCAGTCCAGCAGGGCGCGGGCGATCCCCTCCCCGTCGACGTCGGCGGGGTCGACGGCGCCCACAGAGACGCCGTGCAGCCGCTCCATCACCAGGATCCGCGTGCCGGTGTAGTCGTCGTACACCCGTGGGATGCGGACCCGCGAGTCCGGCGCGGCCTCGGCGACGGCGGCGATGTTGGTCGCCTCGACCTCGAAGTCCAGCTCTTCCAGCAGCGCCTCGGCGAACCCCTCCGCCAGGTCCACCACCCCGATGGCCGGCCCCCAGTCGGTGTACTCGTCGAAGCGGGCGGCCAGCCGCCGGATGATGTCGAGGTCGCGCTGGACCACCGGGGCGATCCCCGGCCGCTGCACCTTGACCACCACCTCCTCGCCGTCGACGAGCCGCGCGGTGTGCGCCTGGGCGATGGACGCCGCGGCCAGCGGCTCGGCGGAGAACTCGGCGAACACCTCGTCCACGGGGCGGCCCAGCCCGCGCTCGACCACCTCCCGGATCCGCTCCGCCGGTATGGGGGCGACCTCGCTGTGCAGCCGCCCCAGCTCCTCGACGAACACCGGTGGCAGCAGGTCGCGCCGGGTGGCCAGCACCTGCCCGAGCTTGACGAACACCACCCCGGCCTCCTCCATGGAGCGGGCCAGCGACCGGGCCAGCCGCCGCTGGGTGGAGGTGTCCTCGCCGTCCTCGCGGCGGCCGGTGACGTAGCCCCACAGCCCGCGCCGGGCCAGGATCCACGTGATCTGCCGGTAGCGGCGCACCCGCCCGAACCAGTGGGCCACCGCCAGGACCGTCTGCAGCGGGCGCGGCCGGGTGCCGCGCGGGATGGCGAGCTCCAGCCCCACGAAGGCGAGCATCGCCACGACGGCGGACATGGCCATGGTGACCATGACGTACTCCGGGCCGGGCGAGACGATGGGCGCCTCCGCCGACAGCCGCTCCAGGGAGCCGTAGTACAGCAGCGCCCCCGCGGCCGACCCCAGGATCAGGCCGACCAGACCGGCCAGCAGCAGCCGGGGCAGGCTGAAGGGCACCCCCATCATCCTGCTGGCCAGCAGGCCCACTCCGAGGAGCAGCAGGACGAAGAAGATCAGGGAGAAGATCTGGAGGATCCCCTCCCCCACGTAGACCATGGCGAGGTTCACGGACGGGGGCTCGCTTTCCGGCGGCGGTCGGTGGGAGGGCTGCGGCGCGAAGGCCCGTCACGGCTCCTCCGGCCCTTTCCCGATCTCAGGGTGCCAGGTCCGGGGCTCCGGCGACACCGGCGGTCCCGGGCCTGTGGACAACGCCGGGCACGCGACGGGCCGGGGCTCCCCACGAACCCCGGCCCGTCCCGCTATCGGTGGCGGATCAGCAGGTCAGCTCCCAGGAGCACTCCAGCTCACCGGTCTCCGCGCCCGGCGCGCCCTCCGGGACCCGGGCGCCCTGCGTCCGCAGCGCCGACCCGTGGCCCAGGTGCTCGGCCAGCCGGACCGCGATCGCGTCCTGCACGACGACGGGCGCCGGCCCGGTGTGCCCGTTGTTGAGGATGGAGAAGACCAGGCCGTCGCCGCCGTCGGCGCCGGGCACGTACCCGGACAGGCCGCTGACCCCGCTCATGGTGCCGGTCTTGGCGCTCACCACGCCCTGGGCCGCGGTGCCCGCCATGCGATTGCGCAGCGTGCCCCCGACGAAGGGGTCGGCGATCCCGGCGACCGGCAGCGACGCCTCCCATACCGGGTACCAGTCGGCCCCGCGCGCGGCGGCCAGCAGCTCCGTGACCGCGGACGCGGTCAGCCGGTCGGTACGCGAGAGCCCGGAGCCGTCGTGGAACACGACGCCCTCGGTGTCCACGCCCAGACCGGCCACGGCCTCGGCGACACCGGCCCGGCCGGCCGCCCACGTGCCCTCGCCCGCGGTCTCGCGGCCGATGGCCTTGATCAGCATCTCGGCGTGGCCGTTGTTGCTGAACTTCATGAACGGCACCAGGATCTCGGACAGCTCAGCGGAGGTGTGGTCGGCGACCACGCGCGTGTCCAGGTCCGCGGGGACCTCGCCCTGCCCGACCCCGCCGCGCACCCTGACGCCGTGTTCCTCCAGTGCCTGCTCGAACAGGTGCCCGGCCAGCCCGGCGGGCTCGTCCACCGTGCGCAGCACGGCGACCGGGGTGCCGCCCTGCGGGATCGACCCGGTCACCACGATGGTGTTGGTGCCCACCGGCCGGTCCACGGCCAGGGTGTTGCCGCTGCCGGGCGCGCCGGTCACGGCCCGGTTGTCCAGCTCCATGTAGCCCTCGGCGGCGCCCAGGTCCACCGCGGGCGCCTCGCCCTGGGCGGCGGCGGTGACGGTGACCTCGGTGACGCCGGTGTCGAACCGGTCTCCATGGGCGACGGTGAGCGCGGAGATCTGCGCCGAGTAGGCGTAGGGCTCGTCCTCGGGCCACCAGTCGTCCACCAGGCGCTCGTCGTCGAACCAGGTGTCGTCGGCGACCACGTCCCCCTTGACGACCCTGACCCCGGAGGCGGCCACGTCGGCGGCCAGCGCGTCGATGTCGGCGGCCGACAGGGTGGGGTCGCCGCCGCCGACCAGGTACACGTCCTCGACCGCGCGCGGCCGGCCGTACCCGGCGGGGACGACGACCTCGGTGTCGAAGGTGCGGTCCGGCCCCAGGACCTCCAGGGCTGCGGCGGCCGTGAACAGCTTCATGTTGGAGGCGGGCACGTAGGGCGTGTCCGCGTCGCGGGAGTACAGCTCCTCGCCCGTCGCCGGGTCGAGGACGACCACTCCGGCGTCGGCGACGGAGGGGTCCGCCAGGATCTCGTCGAGGTCGGCGCGCAGGTCGGCCGCGGTCTCCGCGACCGGCTCGGCGTGTGCGGGGGCGGCGAGGAGGCCGAGCGGCAGCAGGGCGGCCGCCGCGGCTGCGGCCCACCGGGGGCGGGGGCCGGCCAGGGGGGTCGGGGCTCTCATGGATCTCCAAAGGCTCGGACGGAAGACCACGAACCTAGCCGAGTCTCACCGCGGGTCGCCACGCGCACACGCCGGGAGCACAACCCCCTTTTCCGTCCCGCCGCAGGCCGGAGCGGACAATGCTCTCGATTACCCATCAGAGCGGTCCACATGTGGACAGAAGAGGAATACCTATCCGAACGCGGCACGGCGGTGCCGGGGTCGCCCCCTGGCACCGCCGTGGACCCCGCCTCCGCCGTTCCCGGCCCGAACAGCCCCGGGAACGGTGGCGCGGGATCAGATCAGCTCCACCACCTGCGAGTAGTGGCAGGCGTCCCGGTGCCCGGTGCCCCGGTCCAGCAGGCCCGGCGGCTCCTCGACGCACAGGTTGCGCTGCTCGTCGGTCAGCTCGTTGGCGAACTTCGGGCAGCGCGTCCGGAACCGGCACCCCGAGGGCGGGTCGGCCGGGCTGGGCACGTCGCCCGTGACCACGATCCGCTCGCGGGTCCGCTCCTTGACCGGGTCCGGCAGCGGGATCGCCGAGATGAGCGCCTGGGTGTACGGGTGCGCCGGCGCGTCGAACAGCTGCTCCGTCGTCCCCGTCTCCACGATCTTGCCGAGGTACATCACGGCCACCCGGTCGGAGATGTGCCGGACCACCGACAGGTCGTGCGACACGAACAGGTACGACAGGCCCAGCTCGTCCTGGAGATCCTCCAGCAGGTTGATCACCCCGGCCTGGATCGACACGTCCAGCGCCGACACGGGCTCGTCCAGGATGAGCACCTTCGGGTTGAGCGACAGCGCGCGGGCGATGCCGATGCGCTGCCGCTGGCCGCCGGAGAACTCGTGCGGGTAGCGGGAGCCGTGCTCGGGGTTGAGCCCGACCAGTTCCAGCAGCTCCCTGACCCGCTGCTTGGCGCCCTTGCCCCGGCCGTGGATCTGCATGGGCTCGGCGATGATGTCCGAGACCGTCATGCGGGGGTCCAGGGACGCGAACGGGTCCTGGAACACCAGCTGCAGGTCGCGCCGCAGCGGCCGCATCTGGGCCTCGCTGAGCGAGTGCAGGGGCTGCCCCATGTAGGTGACCTCGCCCGACGTCTGCCGGATGAGCTGGAGCAGCAGGCGCGCCGTGGTGGACTTGCCGCAGCCGGACTCGCCGACGAGCGCGAGGGTCTCGTGCTCGCGCAGCTCGAGGGAGATCCCCGAGACCGCCTGGACCTCGCCGATCCTGCGCCGCAGGATGCCCTTGGAACGGATCGGGAAGTTCTTGACCAGGTCGACCGCGGACAGCAGCACCTCGGACGACACCGCCTCCGACCGCTCCTCCCGTCCGGCGGTCCCGCCGGCTTCGGCACCCTCGGCCTCGACGAGTTCCGCGGGGGCCTCCGCGTCCAGGGCGGTGGCCCGGAACAGGTCCTCGGGCCGGGCGTCCACCAGCTGCTCGCTGAAGTGGCAGGCGGCGGCGTGGCGGCGGAACGGGTCGGGGTCGTCCCCGTCCACGGCCGCCTCCAGGGCCGGCTCCTGCGCGTGGCAGATGTCCTGGGCCATCGGGCAGCGCGGGGCGAACCCGCAGCCCCGCGGCAGGTCGAGCAGTGAGGGCGGCGTCCCCAGGATGGGCGTGAGCTTCTCGCTGCGCGCCTCGTCCATCCGCGGCAGCGACCCCAGCAGCCCCAGCGCGTAGGGCATCCGGGGCCGGTAGAAGACGTCCTCGACGGTCCCGGTCTCCACCAGGCGGCCCGCGTACATCACGGCCACCCGGTCCACGTGCCCGGCGACCACGCCGAGGTCGTGGGTGATGAGCACCAGGGCCGCGCCGGTCTCCCTGCGCGCCGCCTCCAGGGCCTCCAGCACCTGGGCCTGGACCGTCACGTCCAGGGCGGTGGTGGGCTCGTCGGCGATGATCACGTCCGGGTCGTTGGCCATCGCGATGGCGATGACGACGCGCTGGCGCATACCGCCGGAGAGCTCGTGGGGGTACTGGTCGACGCGCCGCTCCGGGTGGGGGATGCCCACCTTGTCGAGCAGCTCGACCGCCCGCTCCCTGGCCTGCTGCTTGGTGACCTTGCGATGGGTGAGCACCGCCTCGGCGATCTGGTACCCGATGGTGTACACCGGGTTCAGCGAGGTCAGCGGGTCCTGGAAGATCATGGCGATCTTCTCGCCGCGCACCTTGCTGATCTGGGCGTCGTTGAGGCCGATGACCTCCTGACCGAGCACCCGGGCCGAGCCGGACACCTCGGCGGTCTTGGGCAGCAGGCCCATGATCGCCATGGAGGTCACCGACTTGCCCGAGCCGGACTCGCCGACGATGCCCAGGGCCTCGCCCCGGCGCACCCGGTAGGACACCCCGCGCACGGCCCGCAGGGGGCCGTCCTCGGAGGAGAAGGTGACGTTGAGGTCCTGAACGTCCAGGACGATGTCCGTGTCGACGGTCGCGGTGGCGCCGTCGTTGATGTTGTCCGTCGTGGTCATCGCCGCACCATCGTCTGTCGTGGGTCGAGGGCGTCCCGCAGCCCGTCACCGATGAAGTTGATCGTCAGGCAGATGAGGACGATCAGCACGCCGGGCGGGTAGAACAGCCAGGGCCGGGTGAAGGCGGCGGTGCGCGCGCCCTCCACCATCTTCCCGAGCGAGATGTCGGGCGGCTGGATGCCGAACCCGATGAAGGACAGGCCCGCCTCCGTCAGCACCGCGACCGCGATGAGCAGCGTGGCGGCGACGATGATCGGCCCCGCGGCGTTGGGCAGCAGGTGGCGGAAGATGATCCGGGAGGCCCGGGCCCCGGCCGCGCGCGCCGCCTCGATGAACTCCTGCTCGCGCAGGGAGAGCACCACGCCGCGGACCACGCGGGCGACGGTCGCCCACGAGAACAGGCACATGATGAGCGCCACCGCGTACCAGGTGGTGCCGCCGCGGACCGCGCCGTTGATGGAGGCGACCGCGACGATGAGCGGGATGATGAGGAAGATGTCGGCGATCCTCATCATGATCGCGTCGGTGCGTCCGCGGTAGTACCCCGCGACGGCGCCCCAGGTCGCGCCCACGACGGTGGAGACGACCGCGACGGTCAGGGCGACCTTGAGGGACTGCTGGGCCCCGCGCATGGTCTGCGCGAACACGTCGGTGCCCTGCTTGGTGGTGCCGAAGGGGTGCTCCAGGCTCGGCCCCGCGTTGCTGGGGATGTCCGGGTTCACGGTGTAGCCCCACGGCCAGACCAGGGGCCCGAGGAAGGCGAAGGCGACGATCAGCCCCAGGAGCACCAGGCTGATCATGGCGGCGCGGTGCCGCCGGAACCTCCTCCAGACGAGCTGGATCTGGGTGCGTTCCCCGCCCTTGGCCGGCGCCTTCGCCGGCGTGCCCGGGCCGCCGTCGTTCATCGCGACGCTGCTCTGCATTTCACTCATAGCGGATCCTCGGGTCGAGAACGCCGTACAGGATGTCGGCGACGAGGTTGGCGACCACCACGAGCGTGCCGCTCAACATGAGCCAGGACATGACCGCGAACGCGTCCTGTGCCTTGACCGCCTCGATGAAGAAGTAGCCGAGTCCGCGCCACTGGAAGATCGTCTCGGTGATGACGACGCCTTCGATGATGCCGACGATGCCGATGGTGGCCACGGTGACCAGGGGGATGAGCGCGGTGCGCAGGGCGTGGCGGCGCACCACCACACGGTTGGGCACACCCTTGGCCCGGGCCAGCCGGACGTAGTCGCTGTTGAGCACCTCCAGCATCGACGTGCGCTGGTAGCGGCTCCACGACGCGAAGCTGGTGAGCATCAGGGTGATGGTGGGGAGTACGAGGTGGCCCGCGGAGTCGAGGAAGTACTCCCAGTTGGTCATGTTGCTCACCCGGGCCGAGTTGGCCCCGATGGTGAAGAAGAAGCTGCTGCCGGTGGTCTGGTTGAACCACAGGCCGCCCTCCTTGATCAGCGCGCCCAGCCAGAAGGTCGGCATGGCCAGGGCGAGGAAGCCGATGAAGGTGAGGGTGTAGTCGAGCTTGGAGTACTGGCGCATGGCGCTGACCACGCCGGAGAGGATGGCCAGGCCCAGGGCCGCGATCACGGCGGCGGTCACGAGGCGCAGGGTGACGGCGATGCTCGCCGACAGCTCGGTGCCGATGTCGAACGCCACACCACGGACGGAGGGGCCGAACTGCCCCTGGAGCAGGCCGATGTCCCCGTTGCCGCCGATCCCCGTCATCCAGAGCCAGTACCGCTCCGGGATCGACCGGTCCAGGTAGTAGCGGGCCTCCGCGTCGGCGATGACCTGTTCCGAGGGGGGAGGTTGCTGCATGCGCAGATCCGCGAGCGGGTCGCCGCTCAGGTCCACCATGAGGAAGACCAGGACCGACGCCGCCAGGAGCACTGGGATCGCCACGGCGAGGCGACGCGCGGTGTATACGAGCATGGGAAGGTCCTTCGATGAACGCTCCCGGCCCGGGAAGGGGGCCCTTCCGGCCGGTTGCACCGGCCGGAAGGGCCCCTGCCCCGCCCCTGCGGCGCCGGGCGCGGGCCCGGGCCGCCGCGGGGGCGGGGTGCTCCTCCCGGAGCACTAGGCGGAGCGGAGTGATCCGTCAGAAAGCGTTACTCGACCGCGGTCCACTCGTGCTGGTTCCACATGGCCCGACGCGACTGGCTGTGGTTGTCGGTCACGTTCCCGAGGAACTGGGTGTCGTAGAAGAAGTAGGCCGGGGTGTCCACCAGCGGGAGCACGTAGGCCTCTTCGGCGACGATGGCGGCGGCCTCGTTGGCGAACCCGGCGGACTCCTCCGGGGTGGCGGAGTCCATCGCGTTCTCGACCAGCTCGTCGACCTCTTCGTTCTCGTACTTGCCGTAGTTGCTGCCGCTCTCGCTGAACCAGTACTGGTGCGGGGAGCTGTAGAACTCCGGCGTGGTGCTCCAGCCGTAGAGCATGAGGTCGAAGTCGCCCTCGGCGAGGGTGCCGCCCAGGTCGTCGGTGGTCTCGATCTCGGCGGTGACGCCGATCTCGGCGAGGTCGGCCTGGATCAGCTCGGCGATGACCTCGCGGGCCACGTGGCCGGCGGTGTAGCGCAGACGCAGCGGGCGCACGGCCTCGCCGTCCTGCTCCAGCGTCTCGCCGTTCAGCTCGTAGCCGGCATCCTCCAGGATCTCCAGCGCGGCCTCGGCGTCGCCGGCGCCCTGGCCGGTCGGGGTGATGACGTCCTCGTGGAACTCGCTGGAGGTGGAGAAGACGTGGTTGGTGCGCGGCTCGATGTCCGGGAACTTCTCGCCGTAGGTACGGGTGGCGATGTTCGCGACGTCGACCGCGGTGAAGATCGCCTGGCGCAGGGCCTGGTCGTCCAGGGGCTCGCTGGCGAGGTTGAGGTCGAGGTGCTCCCAGCTGCCGCCGGACGCGATCTCGAACTCGACGTTCTCAGCGCTCTCGAGCTGGGTGATGACGTCGTCGGACCAGGTGGCCGGGGAGCCGCCCTGGACCTCGCCGTTGGTCAGCGCCGGGACCCAGCTGCCCTCCTCGGTGTTGACCTCGAGGATGATCTCGTCGATCTCGGGGGTCTCGCCGTAGTACTCCTCGTTGACCACCTTGACGACGCGGCCGTCGAGCTCGGGGGTGCCCTCGAAGATGTACGGGCCGCCCGAGACGGTGATCGGGTTGGCGTTGAAGAAGTCCGACGACTCCCGCATGCCCTCGGGGGTGTCGAGGTCGAAGCCCTCGGCCTCGGCGATGTGCGCCGGGTAGAAACCGTCGCTGCCGAAGGTGAACCAACCGGGGTGCTGCGTCCCCTCCTTCATGGTCACCGTGACGGTCTTGCCGTCCTCGGAGCCCTCGACGCTCTCGATGAGGGAGGAGAGGGTGGAGCCGCGGGAGTTGCAGCCGTCGGCGCACAGCTCATCGTCGCCGCTGTTCATCTTCCAGGTCCAGATGAAGTCGTCGGCGGTGATCGGCTCGCCGTCGCTCCAGACCGCGTCCGGGTTGATCTGGTACTCCCAGGAGATCTGGTCGCCCTCGATCAGCTCGGGGGTGTTGACGATGAGGTCGGTGTTCCACTCCCACTCGCCCTCGGGGGTCCATAGACCCGTGGGCGGGAGGATCCCGTGGACCATCTGGATCAGGTAGACCGAGCCGCCCTCGGGGGCGTTGTGGTTCCAGCCGCCCGCGGGCTGGTTGACGATCCAGGTGACCGAGTTCTCACCCGCGGCGCCGCCCTCCTCCTGAGGTGGGGAACAGGCGCTCACCGCGAGCACGGCCGAAACGCCGATGGCCGTGGCCCCCAGCATTTTCCTACGAATCTGCATCAGTCACACCCTTGATCACTAATACGAACCTTCAGTGGGGGATCGAGTGGTTCGCACAGTCCCCACCGAACTTAGGCGATTAGTCGTTCAGAAGACCATCGAGTGAAATGTCTGTATAGCCCCAATGCCGGATTCGTGATCCATCCGCAACCGGTTCGCGCCCATCGACCCCGGACGTCGACATCACACGACAACGCGCCCGTAACACAACGGCGGATCCCGCGTTCCCGCAGGCCAGGGGGGCGCCCAGGACAGGTACTCAGTACCGGGGATTCGGTCGCACCAGAAATAGAAAGTGGCAAAACCATTGTAGTCAACAATGTTTACTTAAAAGTAAACGATGTTTGACTACCCAAAGCTCCTATTCGATTACCGAATTAAAAACGGACATACGAGCACAGACGATTCATCAAGGCGAAAAGATCCGCCCGACCATCGACGTCGACGGAGGCCGAGCGGATCATATAAACATGGGATGACATGATGTTGGAAAGATCCGTTCGCGCGCCGGCGGCCGTCCCCCGCCGCCGCCCCGACGTCCCGGGCGGCGTCCCCGCCCGTCCGTCCGCAGGTCGCGGGCGTCTCCCTGGAAAGCCCGTCGTTCCGGTGTCCGAAACCACCATGGGCACCCCCGCGGAGCCGATAAAGTCGACAGCGGCGGCGATCACCGCCCACCCCAGACCGCAGCGAGGAAGGCCCCTGCCGTGTCCGAAACAGTGCGCCTCGTCTGTCCCTCGGGCCGCAAGCACGCGGAGCTGTGGGGCGGCTACCTGCTGGCGGCCCTGGGCGTCGTGGCCATCGCGGTCGACCCCTCCCACTGGGCCAACATCACGCTCGGCGTCCTGCTGCTCCTCATCGGCGGCGGGCTCGCGGCCCACGGCCACCTCTTCGTCAAGGCCCCCGTACTGGAGGTCTCGGACGGGGAGTTCCACTACCGGCGCGGCAAGTACGAGGTCAGCGTGCCCTTCGGGGACATCGGCTCCTACCACCTGCTGCCCGGCGGCGTGCGCTCCCTGGGCCTGTGCGACACCGCGGGCCGCCCCAAGCGGTTCCCCTCGCTGCAGAGCCGCCGCACCTCCCGCGCCTACCTGCCGCTGACCGGGATCACCAGCCCGGCCAAGGTCGAGGCGTTCATGGCGGTGGCGGGCATCCCGCCGCGCAAGCGCTCGCTGACCTCCTGACGACCCCGGCGCCGCTCCCCCGCCGGACCCGGCCGGGCCTGCGGGCAGGGCCCCGGCCCTTGTGGCCCGGGTCCCGGTCGACGTCCCGGCCGGGCGGGTAACGGTCTGTCCGAAACCCGTGCACACAACGGTACGCAGTCGGACGTCTCAGGCCACATCAGTCCAATTCGCACCACACCCACCACGGACATACCGTTGCAAGCCCGGGTCATCTACCCTCGGTTCCGTGACGCAGTCCAGAATCACCGCCATCCTGACCGTAGCGGGGATGCTCGCGGCCATGTGGGTCTTCGAGATCCTCGACTTCTTCATGTTCGGAACCCTCGACTACCAGTTCGGCCTGCGCTCCTGGGACACCGGGGCTCCCTGGACCGTCCTCACGGCTCCGTTCATGCACGGCAACATCCAGCACCTCGTCGGCAACTCGCTGCCCTTCCTCGTGCTGGGCTCGCTCGTCGCCTTCAGCGGGCTGTCCCGGTTCCTGCTGACCACCCTGATCGTCACGGTCGTCAGCGGCGTGGGGATCTGGCTCTTCAGCGCCCCCACCACCATCACCGTCGGCGCCAGCGGACTGGTCTTCGGCTACTTCGGCTACACCGTCCTGCGCGGCATCATCGAGCGCAAGACCGTCGACATCGTCATCATGATCTGCGTCGTCCTCTTCTACGGCACGATGATCTGGGGCGTGCTCCCGCAGTACCCCGGGGTCTCGTGGCAGGCGCACCTGTTCGGCTTCCTCGGCGGTCTGATCGCCGCGTACGTCCTCCCCAAGCGGGAGAAGCGGCGCCAGATCGACCAGTGGCGCCAGCCCGGGGCGCAGGGCGGCTACTACGCCCCCTGACCCGGCCCCGCATGCCGAAGGGCCCCTCCCGTACGGGAGGGGCCCTTCCCTGTCATCGGGTGCGGCGCAGGCCTAGAACTCCAGGCCCTCGGCCGCGTCGCCCAGGGTGCGCTCCAGGAACTCGGGGTTGTCCGCCAGCCAGGCGCGGGCGCCGGCCTGCGGGTCGTCCTTGTGCTCCTCCAGGGTCAGCACCTCCAGGGAGGCCAGCTCCTCGTCGGTCATCTCCCAGCCCTGCAGCCACTCGGCGAGCTCCGGGTAGTCCTCGGTGAAGCCGCTGCGGCCCACCGCGTGGATCTCCTCGGCGTCGCCCATCAGGCCCTCGGGGTCTTCGAGGTCCTTCAGGTCGTGCTTGGCGTAGGCCGGGTGCGGACGCCACAGGGTGACGGCGATCGGCTCCTCCTCGGCGATCGCCGAGTCCAGCTCCGCCAGCATCGCCGCGGTGGAGGACTCGACCAGCTCGAAGTCGGCGTCCAGGCCGTAGCCCGGCATCGCCTCCTCCTTGGTGACCCGGGTCAGGCCGGCGCCCGACTCGATGCCGACGATGCGGCCCCCGAGCTCGTCGGCGTGGTCGGCCAGGTCCTCGATGCTGTTCACGTCCTCCATGTAGGCGGGGACGGTGATGGTCAGCTTGGCGTTGTCGTACCAGGTGCCGAGGTCCTCGAGGTCGTCGCCGTAGTCGTTCCAGTAGTCGGCGTGGGTGACCGGCAGCCAGGTGTCCAGGAACAGGTCCACGTCGCCGTTGGCGGCGCCCTGGTACATCGGGGCGACGTCCACGTCGGTGACCGTGACGTCGTAGCCCTTCTCCTCCAGGATGACCTGCCACATGGCGGTGGTGGCGATCGCCTCCTCCCAGGCGATCAGGGCGATGTTGACCTCCTGGGCGTCGCCGCCGCCCTCGCCCTCGCCGGGGCCGGTCAGGTCCTGTCCCCCGCTGTTGCCGCAGGCGGTGAGGAGCAGGGCCGCGCTCATGCCGGCGGCGGACAGCGCGGCGGTGCGCTTTCGGGTGTACATCGTGGGGTTCCTTCCCTAGGGGATCGGAGGAACCGGCGGGCCGTGTGCGACCGGCCCGCCGGGTCGGGGTGCGCTCAGGCCGAGGAGACGGCGGCGCGCCCCTGCGGGCTCTTGCGGGTGACCGCCGCGGTGAGGCGGTCCAGGAAGATGGCGAGGACGACGACGGCGATACCGGCCTCGAAGCCGAGTGCGCCGTCGTTGCGGCTGATGCCCTGGTAGACCTGGCTGCCCAGGCCGCCGGCGCCGACCATGCCCGCGATGACGACCATGGACAGGCCCAGCATGATGACCTGGTTGACGCCGGCCATGATGGTCGGCAGGGCCAGGGGCAGCTGGATGCCGGTGAGGATCTTGCGGCCCGGTGCGCCGAACGCCTCGCCCGCCTCCACCAGCTCCCTGTCGATCTGGCGGATGCCCAGCTCCGTGAGGCGCACGCCCGGGGGCATCGCGAACACGATGGTCGCGACCACGCCGGGGACCGCGCCGATGGAGAAGAAGAAGATCGCCGGGATCAGGTACACGAACGCGGGCAGCGTCTGCATCAGGTCCAGGACCGGCTTGACGATCTTGCTGACCAGGTCGTTGTAGGCGGCCAGGACGCCGATCGGGATGGCGATGGCCACCGCGATGGCGCTGGCCACCAGGACCAGGCCCAGGGTGTCCATCGCGTTGTCCCACTGGCCGACCGAGGCCACCAGGGACAGCGCGACCAGTGCGAACACGCCCATCCTCCAGCCCGCCACCGAGTAGGCGAGCAGGCTCAGCAGGAGGATCATCAGCAGGGACTTGGGCTCGGTGACGAGCATGGGCAGCAGCAGCCAGCCCAGGAGGACCACGGCCAGCCAGCCGCCGGCCACGACCGCGGTGCGCTTGCGCGAGGCCGCGTTCAGCGCCCCCATCACCGTGACCGCCGCCAGGAACAGCAGCGAGACGATGAAGTAGGAGTCGACGTACTGGTCGAACAGGTTCATCGCCCACAGGAACAGGAAGGGCGGCAGGCTGTTGACGACCGTGTCCACCAGGCCGGTCCACGCCTGGAGGATGTAGAGCACCGAGACGGCGCCGACGGTCACCGCCAGCGGGCCGCGGTGCGAGCGCAGCAGCGGGACCGCGATGATCACCGCGGCGATGAAGGTGAGCTGGGCGGCCGCCGGGTCGGAGAAGAAGCCCGACAGGACGGACACGGCCCAGCGGATGAACTCGCCGATGGCGTCGAAGGCCGGGCCGAAGTGGGCCTTGAGCCAGTTGTTGAACGCCTCGAACCCCTCACCGACGGGCAGGGCGGGCGGGAAGTCGACGGGGGTCACGGCCGCTCCCTCCCCGACGCGAGGGCGGCGAGCACGGACGTGCGTGAGGCGGTGCCCAGCACGCTGCCGTCCTCGTCGACCACGCGGACGAGCTCGGATTCGGCCATGTCGGTGTACAGGTCGGCGATCGGGGTGTCGGCCGCGACCGTCGGCGCGCCCGCGCCCGCGGTGGCCCCGGTGTCCAGGGCCGAGGCGGCGGTCAGCACGCGGGTGCGGTCGACGTCCTCGGTGAACCGCTCGACGTAGTCGTTGGCGGGCTCGTTGAGGATCTCCTGCGCGGTGCCGATCTGGGCGACCCGGCCGTCCCGGAGCACGCAGATGCGGTCGCCCAGGCGCATGGCCTCGTTGAGGTCGTGGGTGATGAAGATGATGGTCTTGCCCAGCGACTCCTGGAGTTCCAGGAGCTGGGTCTGCATGTCCCGCCGGATCAGCGGGTCGAGGGCGCTGAACGCCTCGTCCATCAGGATGATGTCGGTGTCCGCCGCCAGGGCGCGGGCCAGGCCGACGCGCTGCTGCATGCCGCCCGAGAGCTGGTGCGGGAACTTGTCCTCCCAGCCGGCCAGGCCGACCAGTTCCAGGGTCTCGGCGGCGCGGGCGGCCCGCTCGGCGCGGGGCTCGCCGCGCAGTTCCAGGCCGTAGGCGGCGTTCTCCAGCACCGTCCGGTGCGGCAGCAGGGCGAAGTGCTGGAAGACCATGCTGATCTTCTGGCCGCGCAGCTTCAGGAGCTCCTTCTTGCCCAGGGCCGTGATGTCGACGCCGTCGACCTCCACCGATCCCGAGGTGGGCTCCAGCAGGCCGTTGAGCATGCGGATGAGTGTGGACTTGCCCGAACCGGACAGGCCCATGACGACGAAGATCTCGCCCGGCTCGACGTCGAAGGAGACGTCGATGACCGCGGCGGTCACGTCGAGGTCGGCGATGGTGTCGCGGTGACTGCCGTCGGCGAGCCGCTCGACGGCGGCTCCGGCCTGTCTACCGAACACCTTGTACAAGTGGTCTGCGCGTACTGCTGGCACGGTCTCCTCTACGGGGCTGTCCCGCCGCGGAGCAGACCGGCTTCCCCGATCGCCGCCCGCGGACTCGACAGGCAGCCGGTCCGCGCAGGGCCCCCCGGTGCGCGCCCCTTGCGGGGTTCGGACCAGCACCTGGTTCACGTCGGGGGGCAACGTTACCGAGATGCGTAGCCACAGATCAGACGGTTGGTAACCAGCAGATAACATGTTTAAACGACATAAAAACGGTCCGCCGACCATGCCGGGGGTTTGCATCGTCGCAGGACAGCGATATGTGATCTATACCACGCACGTTCTTAACGTGATGCCGGTCACATATGCGTGACAGGAGCGCCATACGACGGTATGTGCCAGCTCCGCAACCTACCGTCACGACGCCGGGCGCGCCAGACCCCGGCCCGGAAGAGCCGGGGTGCCGGGTCAGGACTCGATGCGCGTACGGGTGAACTTCAGGTGCGAACGCGACGGCGTCGGGCCGCGCTGCCCCTGGTAGCGCGAGCCGTACTCCGCGGAGCCGTAGGGGCGCTCGGCCGGCGAGGTCAGCCGGAACATGCACAGCTGGCCGATCTTCATGCCGGGGTACAGCTTGATCGGCAGCGTCGCGACGTTGGACAGCTCCAGGGTCACGTGCCCGGAGAAGCCCGGGTCGATGAACCCGGCCGTGGAGTGGGTCAGCAACCCCAGCCGCCCGAGCGAGCTCTTGCCCTCCAGCCGGCTGGCGATGTCGTCGGGCAGCGTCACCACCTCGTAGGTGGACGCCAGAACGAACTCCCCGGGGTGGAGGATGAAGGCCTCGTCGGGGTCGGTCTCCACCAACCGGGTCAGGTCCGGCTGCTCGACGGAGGGGTCGATGTGCGGGTACCTGTGGTTCTCGAAGACCCGGAAGAACCGGTCCAGGCGCACGTCGATGCTGGACGGCTGGACCAGGCCGGGGTCGAAGGGGTCGATCCGGACCCGCCCGGAATCGATTTCGGACCTGATATCGCGATCGGAGAGCAACACGCTCCGAACCTACCGCCTGGCGGAAGCACCAGGGCGGACACCGGCCGAACAGGGACGCCCGACACGGGATCCCGGCGCCGACTTGCCGTCGGACCCCGGGAATGGGCTAGGATGGCAACGGTTGACCGGCCGTTGAGGCGGCGGGCACACGCGGATGTAGTTCAATGGCAGAACTTCAGCTTCCCAAGCTGATAGCGCGGGTTCGATTCCCGTCATCCGCTCCGTTCGAAAGACGGCCCCTGGACAGCGAAGACCCTTCGCACCCCAGGGGCCGTCTTCGCGTTGGGGGTGTGCCGGAGGCACACGGACCGACGGCCAGCGTCACGTGACGTGCCCCGCTCCCGTCATCCATGGCCGCGAGGCCCCCGAACACACGTGCCCCTCGGTACTCGGCACCAAAGATCTCCGGAGATCTTCAGCGGATTCGCTTTGATCCGGCCGCCACCCGAGCGACGGCCTGCACCATGGCGACCATCGACCAGCGCGACTCGCCGGTAGCAGGTCCCGTTACCGGGACGAATGGCCGCTCGGCGGCACCCGCGACGGCACGCCCCAGTCCGAACCCTTCGTCACCCGCGCCGACGCCCGCACCTTCAAACTCCACGTCGAGGCGGCCGGACAGCACTGGCCCGAGAACCGGATGCCCACCAGGGCTGGGCCGGGGGCTGCCTTCTGGCCGCGGGTAGGTGAAGACCACCCCGGAACCCGACACCGAACCCGTCCTGCTCGCAGCTTTTGCCCGCGGGCGCATCGACTCCCTCTCCGGGATCGAGGAGCGTACCCGGGCCGACTACCACCGCAACCTCGAACGGCACCTGAGCCCCTCCTTCGGCACCGCGAACCTCCGCGAGAAGGGCGTGCCGCCCCCTGAGCACGTCCGCCGAATGGGTCAACCACCTCCAGGCCGAGGTTCCCGATCCGCGAACGCCCATCAACCCGCACAACAGCGAGGGCTTCAAGAGCTCATCTCACTTGGTGGGTCCGTTAGCAGATCAGCGTGCAGGCGATGCCGACGAAGGCCGGGAAGCGGTCGGCCCGACGCTCATAGCGGCAATGCAGGCGGCGACATCCGGCCGGCCAGGCATGGTTCGCTCGACCGAGATCACACCTTCAGCTCGGGCTAGTTTATCTCGAAACCTTCGGGAACGGGGTTCTTGAGAATGTAAGAGAAGATTTCAGAATCCTCTTGACTGAACCCGAGCTCCAAGTACATGGCAACGAGCTCTTCATAGGTGTAATTTTCCGGGTCCTTCACGGGAACGATCACAGCAACCCCCACTCCCCAAATAGATTTTCCATTGCATCCCGAAGGGGTGCGAAGTTATTATCCACCCATTGCCTGTTTTTGTCAATGCCAGGGAGGGAGAGATTGAGTTCGAGTTTTTCCCGAAGCACCGAGTCTCCGGTTTTTTCCGTGATCCACTGAGAGTAAATTCGAGCAAATATCTCCGCATTGGTCGAAAGATACATATAGAACTGCGTTTTCGGAGCCCTTTTCAGATCTAGAAGCTCCGGAGAGGACCTCGCCAGGTGCAGCAGGTTTCTCATAGCCGGTTCAAGCGGCATTGCGTTTGACGCGAGACCCAAGCGCGTCGCCGTACTCCCAGCCTGGTCGACTGCGTGGCCGATCTCATGGACAAAAGTTTCTCGAAGATGGGAAGAATTGGCGTCGAAAAGAATCGTCTGACTTCCCGGCTCAAATCTCCCGAATACTCCCGCCGGGAGGTTTCCCGCCTCGAATTTTATTACCGCCATCGAGTCAGGGAATCTGTGAACTCCTCCGACGAGGTTGATGGCGGCTTGAATCTCCTGCAAAATATGCGGAGGTATGGATTGACTGATGGAGTGGGGGAGGTCATCTCTGGAATCCAGGGATTCCGGAAGACCCTCATGGCTTGAGGAGGAATCCTCCCTTGCATCTGCCTCGGTTCCTTCATGGCCCGATCCGTCTGCTTCATTTATTTCGATGATAGTGTTATCAGCAAGCCGAATGGTAACGCTATCCCCAGGACGGGAAAAGTGGTGGTTCTCGACGACATACGGCCTTTCGTTAGCTCGACCGGGTATGTTGTCGTGGGTTCCTCCTGAAACGAGATCGTCCTCGAAGGGATTACGGACCGGGGTTCCAGGCAGTCCTTGTCCACTTGTGGCGACGGTTATCTCGTCGCGAGCGGTGAACTCAACACCCCCGCTGTTGACCTTGACCCGCTGGTCATAAGCCGTGGACGCATTGTCGGGAACCTGGGAAGCCACCCACGCATCCTCCGCGCCGCGCAGGCCCTCCTCCAGCTCCCGGCGGGATCCCGGATCGATACCGTCGAGGAACTCCTGGCCCGCGGCCAGCTCGGCGGCGGTCGGGTCGGCGGGCCGCTCGGCATCGGCGGCGCCGTCTCCCGAGGGGGAGCCGGTGTGCGAGTCGCGCAGTGCCTCCAAGCCGGTCAGGAGTGTGCGCAGCCGCTGGGGGTCGACCCCCAGGGCCCGCAATGTGTCATCGGTCAGGGAGATGACGGGGGTGAGTCCACCGGAACCACTGCCTTGCCGGCCGGACGCTGCGCTGTCGACCAGGTTCTGCAGCGCGTCGGTCAGCCCGCGGGGGACGCCGCCGACCCCGTCCAGGATCTTCAGCCCCTTGTAGGCCAGCAGCGGCACGCCCACCGCCGCCCCCACGCCGGTCGAGGTCAGCGCCGCGCCCGCCACGATCGTGCCGACGTTGAGCAGCGCGGTCGTGATGACGTACGCGGGTCGTTCCTCCCACTCCCGCCACGGCACCACCGCGTGGGCCGCCTCCACCGCCGAGTCCCAGGCGATCTCCCGGCTGCGCTCCCAGCTCTGGAACCCCCAGTGGTCGATCTCGGCGTCGTACAGCCCCACCATGGCGCCCGCGCCCTCGACCACACCCCACCAGTGGGCGTCCAGGTTGGTGCTCCACTCGAAGTCCCAACCCCCGGCACCGTGCATCCCGACCATGCCGCCGGCGTTCTCCAGGATTCCGCCGCCGAAGTCCCAGACGGCGTGCTGGACGTCCCAGAACCAGTAGTGGTCGACGCCGATCCCCGGTCCGCCCCAGGCGTTCTCCAGCTCCTCGGTGATCTCGGTGAAGCCGTAGGCGATCTCCCCACCGCTCAGCCGGGTGGAGCCGTCCGGGTTCACCGCCGTGTACCGGCGCGCGCTGAACAACCCGATGATGGCGTTGGCGCACTCCGCCTCGGCGGCCATGAAGTCGTTCTGGATGCGGATCTTCTCGGAGTTGATCCGCGTGTACTCCTGGTACTCCTCGCTCTCACCGCCGAGGAGCGTGCCCTTGGCCCAGTCCTCGTCGTCGGCGACCCGGGCGTTGAAGCGGCGCGCGTCGCCCTGGAGGGCCCATGCCTCTCTCCGGAGTTCGCGGGCCTTCTCGGCGAAGGTGGTCAACGCCGTGGCCGCCGTGCCCAAGGCGCCGTCCACCTCCCCGGCGTCGTCGGGGACCGAGTCCACCGCCGAGAAGAGCATCTCGGCCTCCGGTGCGGAGTAGCAGGAGGCCAGCCCGCCCCAGGCGGTGTGGATGTCGGCCGCGCCCTCGGCGATGTCGGCGCCGTCGCCCTTGAGGTCGTCGGCGGTGTACTCCAGGCGGTCCGGGTCGGTGCCGGGGACGAAGAAGGTGCTCGGATCGAAAGGGGCTGTGCTCACAGGTCACCGCTCCGGGAGTGTGGGGGGCAGGGGGAGGCGCGGGGAGGGTGTGGGCGGGGTCAGCGGTACTGGGGCTGCTGGCCCGACCCCGCGGCAGGGGTGATCTCGGTGGCCGGTTCCCTGGCGGCGTTGAGCTGGGCTTCGGCGGCCATCTCCAAGTTGCCTTCGATGTAGTGGTTGGTGGCCTCGTAGGCGCCGCCGACGGCCCTCAGGGTCGTCTCCGCCATACCGCCGAGAATCCCGAAGTAGTGTTCGGCGAACCGGCCCAGCGCATCGGCGACGATGCCGCTGCCGCACTCCTCGACGGCGTTGCCCAGATGGGTCTCCAGTTGGGACAGCTCCCGGGTCAGTCCGGAACCTCCCTCCTCATCGCCCAGATGTCCCAGGGTCGCCTCCAGAACACCGCCGACCTGCACTGGATCGATATTCCAAGCGCTCATCGAATCCCTTCTCCTGTCCTGGAGAACCGCTCTGCGTACGACCCTTCGGATGATTCGCCGTCATCGGTGTGGCCGATTCCGGCCATTTCCTGTTGTGCGCGGACGAGCTTCGCCTCGAGAAGGAGCGGAGCCGAGCGAAACTTCCTGAAAGTCCTGCTCAGGCGCTTGTTCAGGAAGGCGTCTCCGCCCTTGAGCCACCCGCTTCGCCCTACTTGGGCGAGCCTCGGAAACCCCTGGTCCCGGCATACGGGAGACACGCCCCTCGGCCTGGGGCGGGCGACCCGAATGGTCACCTCCCCACCCTTGGAACCCCGTTCCACCAGGTTGGACTTCACTCGTTCACCTCTTCTGCGCACCTCGCATCGATAAGCGGTTTCCATTGTGTCTTCGGGCGCATTATGCCGAACGGTAGGGACAGAGGGTGAGCCGGGATATGCGCACGGCAGTCCCCTCGTGATGCCATGGAACCCGGCCGCCTGTCCGAATCCCTGTGGCCTGGCCGACCACCCGGAACCGGGGTTGTGCGCTTCCGGACGAGACGTGAGGACTTCGCCGCCCTGGTGCACCCGTGAGGGTGCACGGGGTGTGGTGCAGGGGGCTATCGGGCAACGGAGCGACCTGGGGGTTCTCGGGTCAGCGCACGTGGAAGGGCTGATGGTGGGGTGGTTCGATTCCCGTCATCCGCTCCATGACGAGAACGGCCGGGTGGTTCGGATTTTCCGAACCACCCGGCCGTTCCGCTTTCCCCGGGCGGGTGCCGGGGGCCGTGCCGCAGGCCTGTCGGGAGCCGCAGGGGCTCACCAGTCCAGTTCGGCGTTCAGTTCCCGGGTCTCGCGAATGCGGCGCTCGAGCACGGACAGGCGCTGCCGTACCTCCTCGATCTCCGGGGCCTGGGGGCCCAGCACCCAGAGCATGGTCTGCGCCACCGATCGCTGCTCCGCCTCCGCCTCCTCCAGCCGGTCGGCCCACAGCAACGCGAACGCCAGATGGTGCCGGCTCCGCAGGGTCGCCGGATGGTGCTTTCCGCGCAGGCGCCGGTATCCCGCCGCGACTTCGCGGTACTCCGCCAGGGAGGCGTCCGGTTCGCCCATGGTCATCAGGGTCCGCGCCAGACGGTGCCGGGTCTCCAGGGTGTCCGGATGGTCGGGTCCCCGCTCCGCCGCCCCCAGCCGGACCGACCTGCGCATGCCGGCCACCGCCGCCCCGTCCCGCCCGAATCCGAGCGCCTCCCACCCCAGCACCATGGCGTCCTCCGCCGAGACCCCCTCCAGGACCTCGTCGAACAGGGCGTCCGGAACCCGCTCGCCCGGCAGGGTCCGCTTCAGGGCCTCGTCCACCAGGTGGTCGAAGACCTCGACATGGTCCGCGCCGACCGGTGTCAGCAGCCGCGTCGCTCCCGCCCGCGGCGCCGTGGCCCATTCCCAGGCCCGGTCCGATGCCTCCGGACGCCGGTCCCCGCTTCCCGCCTCTTCCGACAGCCGGACGTGGAGCCGTTCCACCAGCGCCCGCGGAATCGGCCCCACCGCCCCGCAGCGGCGGACCGTCACCGCCGCGGCCACCAGGAGCGCCCCCTGGGAGGCCGGGGAGAGGGCGTGAGCGGCGTCCCCCGCCGCGGACGGATCCCCGGCGCCGTTCACTTCGGCGAGCAACTCCGGGGCGCGGGCCAGGAGCGGCGCGAACCCGTGCACGCCGCGCCGGTCCAGCGCGTGCGCGATCCGCTCGTCCGAACGGAACCGCTCCGCCCGCTTCCGTTCGCCGTCCGTCAGCGCCCGGTCGACACGGATCTCGACCGCGCGACGCAGGAGCAGCCTCCACCGCTCGGCATCGCCACCGTCGAGCAGCCTCTTCTTCTCGGTGTCCCGCAGGGTCGCCACCACGACGCGGTGCGTGCCCCGCCCCTGCCCGCCGAGGAGGTCACCGACGTTCTGCGCGGTCAGGTGCGGGTCGGAGGCCCATCGGTGCAGGTCGTCCAGCCACAGCACACACCGGGGGTGGGCGGCCGCCGCCTGGAGTGCGGGGGCCACGCGCGCGCCCGGGCGCGGGGCGATCAGGACGTGGTCGGTCAGGTGCCGGACCGCCTCGTGGGCGCTGCGGGTCTTGCCCACGGCCGAATCCCCCGCCAAGAAGACGAATCTCTGCGCCTGAACGGCGGCGCGGAGCCGCACGTCCGCGGCGCGCGGCACGTAGGGGGGCAGGGACGACCCGCCCCGGGCGTCGGCCGCCGCGGGGGCCACGCCCCAGGTCAGCGGATCCGTCCGCCTCCCCACCGTCGGCAGGCGCCCGCCGGGCCCGGTGTCACAGGAGACCCGGATCTCCTCCCGGGCGGGAAGCCGCCGACGCCAGGCCTGCGACCGCCGGAGCAGCACCGTGCCCCGGACCGCCAGGGCCGCTCCCGCCGGAAGGGCGAACGCGGCCCACCAGTCGGGTGGCGCGAACCAGGCCGCCTCGACCGTACGCAGGAACACCGCCGCCCCCGACAGCAGCAGGAGCACCGCCGCCACCAGCCATGGGCCCGGTGCCGCCACCGGTTCTGCTCTCCCCACCCTGACGACCTCTCTCGTCTCGCGAGCACCACGTATCCACCCCTCTAGGCCGGTCCGGGGCTTTCACCGGTGCGGTGAAGGCGGTGTGCCCGAGGACGCGCAGGGCCCGGTGTCACATGAGGAGGGAGCGATGCGGGACGGCGCCGGACGGGCGGTCAGGGCGTGTGGCGGAACGGGGGCAGGGCGCGGAAGGCCGGGTCGACCCGCAGGGACTGCGCGAGCACGCCGAGGAGGCGGCGGGCGCGGGAGAGCGGGTGGTCCGGGAAGCGGTCGTCCCACACCGGGTCCTCGGCCTGGTTGCGCGGGGTGCCGCCGGTGACGCCCTCGGTGTAGGGGTGCCGGGCCCAGGCGGCCATCGCCCCCTGCACGTCCCCCTGGTGGCGGTCGAGGAACGCGGGGAAGAGGGACGCCTCCCGGATGCCGGTCACCGGCCCCTCGAAGCACTGCACCCGGACCACCGTGCTGCACCGGTCCCGCGGGATCGTGTACGAGCCGATGTAGGCCATCCCCGTCTCCCGGCGGGGGTCCCTGCCCTTGACCACCTGGCGGATGGCGGGCATGCCGTCCAGGGTGACGGTGTCCAGTTCGACCAGGCCCATCCCCGACCCCGCGACGTGGGCGCTGGTCCGGGCGCGCAGGTCGTCGAGGTCCTCCAGGGAGGCGGGCAGGTCGGGGACCAGGCCGAAGAAGTCGAGGATGACCGCGTCGCCCGTGGCGTCGACCCAGGCGTTCTCCTGGACCTGGCGGTGGCCGGCGGTGTCGAAGGTGAGGGGGGTCCCGGCCAGGCCCGCGGGGCCCCGGGGGGTGTCGGAGTTCATGGCGGCACCCTAGTCGCCCCCTCCGTCGATCACGCGTACCCGCTGGTGGGACCATGGATCCCGGTGGGGCGCCGGCTCCGGGCGAGGGGCCCGGCGCCCGCCCCGGGGAAGGGGACCCATGACGACGCGACCTCTCACCGTGGTCACCGGCGGCGGCCGGGGCATCGGTGCCGCCACCTGTGTGCGGCTGGCCGGCGACGGGCACGACATCGTGTTCGGCTACGCCTCGGACACCGGGGCCGCGGAGCGGACCGCCGAGCAGGTGCGCGCGACCGGGGCCCGGTGCGCGGCGGTGCGCATGGACACCTCCGTCGAGGCCGACGTCGACCGGCTGTTCGACACGGCGGAGGCACTGGGTCCGGTGACGGGCCTGGTCAACAACGCCGCGGTGACCGGGCCGCTGGGCCGGTTCGCCGACGCCGACACCGCGGTCCTCAGGCGGGTGGTCGACGTCAACGTGCTCGGCTACCTGCTGTGCTGCCGCCGGGCGGCACGGGACATGGGGAGCCGGGGGTCGGGTGCGATCGTCAACGTCTCCTCGGCCGCAGCCACCCTGGGCAGCCCGGACGAGTACGTCCACTACGCGGCGACCAAGGCGGCGGTGGACGCCATGACGGTCGGCCTCTCCAAGGAGTTGGGACCGTCCGGAATCCGGGTCAACGCGGTCGCCCCCGGGGTGATCGAGACCGACATGCACGCCGCCATGGGCGACCCCGGCCGCCCCGCCCGGGCGGCGGCGACGATCCCGCTGCGACGTGCGGGGCGTCCCGGGGAGATCGCCGACGCGATCGCCTGGCTGCTGTCCCCCGAGGCCTCCTACGCGAGCGGAACGGTGCTGCGGGTGGCCGGCGGCAGGTGAGGCCGCCTCCGGCCGCCCGGGTTTCGCCGGGGGACCCCGGGGCAAGGGTTCTCTGCACAGGAGGTTGCCCCCCGTGGAGACGACGCCCCTAGTCATCCTCGTCCTGGTGGTGATCGTGGCGGCCCTGGGCGCCGGGATCGCCCTCCGTTCCGCGATCCTCCCGGCGCGCCGCACGGCCCGGCTCAGACGGCGCTTCGGCGCGGAGTACGACCACGCCCTGCACCTGCACGGGAACACCGCGGACGCCGAGCGCGACCTCTCCGAGCGGCTGTCGCGCCGCTCCTCCCTGAGACCGCGCGCCATCCCCGACGAGCTGCGCGACGACCACGCGCGCTCCTGGGTGGCGGTGCAGCAGGGGTTCGTCGACGACCCCGAGCGCTCGGTGCGGGACGCGCGGGCGGTCATCGCGGCGATCGCCCTCGACCTGGGGCACCCGCCCGGGGAGGAGTTCGAGCGCCTGCTGGGGACCCTGTCGGTGGACCATCCGGCGGAGGTCGCCGAGGTGCACCGGGTCCGGGGGGACGGCACCGAGGGCACCGAGCACCTGCGCGAGCTGCTGGTGGCCCACCGGCGGCTCGTGGAGGCCCTGCTGGGCGGGACCGGTGTACGCGGATCGGAGGCGCAGCGGTGAACCATTCCGAAGCGGCAGGCCGGGTGCGCTGGACCCTGCGCGCACACGAGGGGGGCGCGCGGACGGCGCGCGCCGCGGCACGACGGAAGGCGGACACGGTGGCTGAGGAGACCGGCGAGGCGGCACCGGCGCGCGGCGGCGGGCCCACCGCGGAGGACGGCTGGCGGCCCCGGCCGCGCGGGGTGAACCCGGGGTCGGCCCGGGACCGGATGGGCGGCGCGGTCACCGGGTTCGTGGACGACCCCCGCGGCGCGGTGGCCGAGGCGGACGCGCTGGCGTCGGAGGTGGCCGACGCCCTGGTCGCCGAGATCGAGTCCCGGCGGGCGGCGCTGCGCGCGGCGTGGGACGAGGACGCCGACACCGAGACCCTCCGGCTGGCGCTGCGCTCCTACCGCTCCTTCGTCCAGAGCCTGATCACGGGCAGATAACATCTGCCCGCACAAAAAGCCCGCCCGAACTGCGAAAAAGCGACCTGTGCGCGTTTTTGGAACACCTCGCCCGGACCTCGAGTAAACGGCCCCTGCGGGCACGGTGAATACCGCTTCGATCGCACCGAAGCCGGAGCGGAGACCCCGGCGGAACACCTTCCCTTCCCCGGGGCGACGGCCCGTCACAGCCGGTCCGTGCCGCGGGCCCGGGGACGCCGAAAGCACGTGCCGGCGCTCCCGGGCCCGCGATATTTTTTTCCGGGCTTTCACTTGGGAGAACGCGGCTCCGCCCGCCCGGGAAACGCCTGTCCGCCGTTTCCCGGAAAAGGACCCGGGCAGGGGATGAGGCATAGGAGGTGAACCCTCGTGGACACGACGACGTACATCATCATCGGCGCGGCGGTCCTGCTCGTCCTCGCCGTCGCCCTGGTCCTCTCCCTCGGGAGCGGCAGGGTTCCGATGGGCAACCGCACCCGGCTGCGCAAGCGGTTCGGCGGCGAGTACGACCACGTGCTCATGACCAGCGGCGACACGAGGTCCGCGGAGCGCGAGCTGTCCCGGCGGCTGGACCGGCGCAGGGAGGTCCGGGTCCGGCGTCCCACGGACGCGGAGAAGGACCGGTACCGGGAGGCGTGGCTCGCGGTCCAGCAGCGGTTCGTGGACGACCCGGCCGGCGCCCTGCGGGGCTCCCGGCGGCTCCTGACGGAGGTCTCCGTCGCGCTCGGCTACCCGGAGGATCCCTCCGGGATCGACGACGACTCCTTCGAGTACCGCCTCGCCGACCTGTCGGCGGACCACGGAGACGAGGTCGCCGCCGTGCACCGGACCGTTCGTACCGACACGGACACGACCGACACCGAGCACCTGCGCGAGGTCCTGGTGGCCCACCGCGGCCTCCTGGAGTCCCTGCTGGGCGGTGCGGCCGTCCGGCCGGCCGCGCACGCCGTGACCCCGGAGGTGGCGCGATGAAGCGGAACGAGGAGAACACACCGGGCCGGCGCGCCCGCGCCGCGGGAGCCGGGGCGGAGGTCCACGACCGCCCCGAGGGGACCGGGGTGGAGGCCGTCACCGTACCGGCGGCCAGGTCGCGGACGGCCCCTCCCGACCCCGGACACGGGGGGCACGGGGGCGGGGGGCCGTCCGGCCCGTCCGGCCCGTCCAGGGGCGACGAGATACGCGAGCGCATGGCCGCCGCGGTCAACGGCTTCGTAGACGATCCCGGCAAGGCCGTGGGCGAGGCCGACCTGGTGGCCGAGGAGGTGGTCCGGACGCTCATCGAGGGCGTCGAGGCCCGCCGGTCGGAGCTGCGGTCCGCCTGGGAGGGCGGCGCCGACACCGAGAACCTCCGTGTGGCGCTGCGCGGCTACCGGGCGTTCGTGGAGGAGATCCTCGACGGCCGCCCCCGCTGACGGCCTCCGGAACCGTCCGTACCGCCCCGGGACCTTCGCTCCCGGGGCGGTACGCGCCGTGGGCGGGCTGTAGCATCGTGGCCGGATCTTCCCCTGTCCGCGCCCCCGCCGTGCCGGAGAAGGCCGTGGGACGGGGCTTTTCGGCACGAACGGGAGCGGATGTTCATGGATGTTGAAGAAACCCAGGTCATGAGCCGGACCGGCGAGTTCACCACCACCCTGAGCTGGCAGGAGTCCGTGCGCAGCCGGGTCGCCGCGGCCATGGACCGCTTCGCCGGGCCGATCGCCGACCTGGCGGACCGCGACGCCAACGAGGGGGACACGCGGCTCCTGGTCGCCGACTTCTTCAGCGTCGGCCTCAATTTCAGCAAGTACCACGACCTCACCACCGACTACCGGACGGGCGGGGAGTCCAACGACTACGCCATCGTCCTGGACGGGAAGCTGTTCGCTCCCGTGGAGGTGCGGGGGATCGGCCAGGACCTGGACCTGCGCAACATCCAGATGGCCCGCCGCCTGGCCTCCCAGGAGGGCGCGGAGTGGGTCTTCCTGACCAACGGCCGGGCCTGGCGGGTCTACCACCTGCGTCCGGAGGGCTCGGGGGTCCGCCCGGTCGTGGTGGTCGACGCGGACCTGGCCGACCCGGCCTCCTACCACCGCAACCTGGACCAGCTCTTCCACATCACCCGCGAGGCGGTCGTCCACGGGCGGCTGGACGCCCTGCGCCGGTGGCGCGAGGCAGTGGAGGCCGCGCCGCTCTCCGGTCTGGTGACCGAGGACTCCGTGGTCGCGGCGGTGCTGCGGGAGCTGAGCGAGCGCACCGGTCACCCCGGGCACGCCGGGGACGCCGAGGAGGTGCGCCGCATCCTCACCGAGCAGGTGGTGGCGCGCGGCCTGGCCCCCGCCGAGGCCGGTGGGGCGCCCGAGGCCGATGGGGCGGCCGGGGAGGCCGGGGAAGAGGAGTGACCGCGGCGGCCGGATCCGGACGGTCACCCGTCGGAACCGCGTGCGCGCGAAGGGCGCCGTAGGGGCCGGTGCACGCCCCGACCCCCAGAGGTGCTCCTTCGCATGCGGTTCCGAACCCTCGTCGTCCCCGCGGTCCTGGCCGCCGTCCTCACCGGCTGCTCGAACGTCGAGCTGACGGCGACGCAGCGCATGAACGACCTGCTCCCGTTCCAGGAGGAACTGCCCGACGGCTACGTCCGCGAGTGGATCGACATGGACGGTTTCGACGGGAGGCTGTCCAGCGCCGAGCACATCTCCTCGGTGTCCTCCTCGTCCTGCGGGGACGCGCTGGCCGAGCCGCCGGACGTCTTCCCCGAGGGGACCGGCGAGGGCGCCGCGCTGAGCCTGCGGCCGCCGGCCGGCCGGGTGCCCGCGGAACCGGTCGGCCCGGCTCCGCGGGCACTCGCACGCCCCCGCCCGGCCGGAGGCCGCCGCCCCCTGGCACCGCCCGGCGCGGCGGACCGGCGGGGCGCCCCCGCCACCCGGGCCGGGAACCGCGCGGTTCCCGGCCCGGACGGAGATCCCTCCGACAACCCCCATTGACACGTGTGACGGGCGACACAACAATGGTCGTACCTTTTGTCTGGGAGCGCTCCCAGACCGTTCGCGGCCGGCTGCTCGGCCCGCCCGGAAGGACGACCCCCCTTGAGTCCACGAAGAACCCCCGCGGTCCTGGGCACCGCCGCCCTCCTGACCCTCCCCCTGACCTCCGCCCCGGCCCTGGCCGACGACGAACCCGTGGAGCAGATCGTCAACGGCGACTTCTCCGACGGGACCTCCGGCTGGTGGGGCACGCCCCAGATCGAACTGACCGTCACCGAGGACGAGGTCCTGTGCGTCGAGGTGCCCGGCGGCACCTCCGACCCGTGGGAGGTCATCGTCGGCCAGAACGACGTACCGCTCGTCGCGGGCGAGTCCTACACCTTCTCCTTCACCGCCTCCGGCACCGCCGAACGCCCCGTCCGGGCCCTGGTCCAGGAAGCGGTCGACCCCTGGCGCACCGAACTCGACGAGCGCCCCGTCCTCACTCCGGAGATGGGCGGGTACGAGTACGTGTTCACGGCGGGGGCCGACCACGACGCCGCCCAGGTCGCCTTCCAGGTCGGCGGAGCCGCCGACCCCTGGACCCTGTGTCTGGACGACGTCTCCCTGCTCGGCGGGGCCGAGCCCCCCGTGTACGTGCCCGACACCGGCCCCCGCGTGCGCGTCAACCAGGTCGGCTACCTGCCGCAGGGCCCCAAGAACGCCACCGTGGTCACCGACGCCGCCGATCCGCTGCCCTGGAGCCTGGCCGACGCCGACGGCACCGTCGTCGCCACGGGCGACACCGTTCCCCGCGGCCTGGACGACACCTCCGGGCAGAACGTGCACACCATCGGCTTCGGGCACGTCACCACCCCCGGCGAGGGCTACACCCTGACCGCCGACGGGGAGACGAGCCACCCCTTCGGGATCGGCGCCGACCCCTACCGGTCCCTGGCGACGGACGCGCTGGAGTTCTACTACACCCAGCGCAGCGGCATCGAGATCCTCGACGGGATCGCCCCCGGGTACGCGCGGGAGGCCGGGCACGCCGGTGTCGCGCCCAACCGCGGCGACACCGAGGTCACCTGCCACCCGAGCACCCCCTGCGACTATTCGCTCGACGTCTCCGGCGGCTGGTACGACGCCGGGGACCACGGCAAGTACGTGGTCAACGGCGGCATCTCCGTGCACCAGCTGATGAGCGTCTACGAACGCGCGCACGCGGCGCCCACCGGGGACCCCGAACGGGTCGGCGACTCCACCCTGGCCGTGCCCGAACGCGACAACGGGGTCCCCGACGTCCTCGACGAGGCGCGCTGGGAGATGGAGTTCCTGCTGTCCATGCAGGTGCCCGCGGGCGAGGAGCTCGCCGGGATGGCGCACCACAAGGTCCACGACGAGCGCTGGACCGGGCTGCCCCTGATGCCCGCCGCCGACCCCCAGCCCCGCTACCTGCACGCGCCCTCGACCGCGGCCACCCTCAACCTGGCAGCGACCGCCGCCCAGTGCTCGCGGGTGTTCGCCCCCTACGACGCCGAGTTCGCCGCCACCTGCCTGACGGCGGCCGAGACCGCCTGGGACGCCGCCCGGGCCCATCCCGACCGCTACGCCGAGGTGGGTGGCGAGGGCGGCGGGCCCTACAACGACGACGAGGTCGCCGACGAGTTCTACTGGGCCGCCGCCGAGCTGTACCTGGCCACCGGCGCCGCGGAGTACGAGGAGGCGGTGACGTCGTCGGAGCTGCACACCGCCGACGTGTTCACGGCCGACGGCTTCGACTGGAGGTGGACCGCCCCGCTGGGCCGCCTCCAGCTGGCCACCGTGCCCAACGGCCTGCCCGACCGGGAGGCGGTGCGCGCCTCCGTGGTCGAGGGGGCCGAACAGTACGCGGACGCCGCGGCCGACCACCCCTACGGCCTGGCGTACGCCCCGGCGAGCGGGGTGTTCGCCTGGGGCTCCAACGGCCTGGTCCTCAACAACCTGGTGGTGGTCGCCACCGCGTACGACATCGACGGCGACACCCGGTTCCGGGACGCCGTCCTGGAGGGCATGGACTACATCCTGGGCCGCAACGCCCTCAACAGCTCCTACGTGACCGGGTACGGAACGGCGTACACGGAGAACCAGCACAGCCGCTGGTACGCGCACCAGCTGGACCCGTCCCTGCCCAATCCGCCGCCGGGCACCCTCTCCGGCGGGCCCAACTCCGACACCGCGACCTGGGACCCGATCGCGCAGGCGAACCTGGACGGGTGCGCACCGCAGTTCTGCCACATCGACGACATCGACTCGTGGGCGACCAACGAGCTGACGATCAACTGGAACTCGACCCTGGCCTGGGTGTCGGCGTTCGCGGCCGACCAGGGCGACGCCGCACCGCCGGCGGAGTCCACCTGCGAGGTGGACTACCGGGTGCACGGCACCTGGGAGGGCGGGGCCACCACCCAGGTGGTCGTGCGCAACACCGGCGGTGAGGCGCTGGCCGACTGGACCCTGGCCTGGTCCTTCCCCGGTTCCCAGACCGTGCGCGAGCACTGGAGCACCAACCTGACGCAGTCCGGGCGCGCGGTGACCGCGCACGCCCTGGACTGGAACGCCGAGATCGGCGCGGGCGACGAGGTGACCTTCGGTTTCACCGGGTCGCGCGGACCCGGACCGAACGCCTCACCCGAGCGTTTCACGCTCAACGGGAGCGTCTGCCGCTGATCCTCCCCGGCGGTGCGCACTCCCGAGCGCACCGCCGGCCGGGAGGGGGCGGGGACCCGCAGGAGAGCGCGGACCCCGCCCCCGCCCCGGGCTACCCTTCGGCCCGCGGCCGCCTGCGCACCAGGAACAGGGAGATCACCCCGGCCGCGATGAGCAGTGCCGCTGCGGCGACGGCGCCGAGCACGGACGTTCCGGTGACCGGCAGCCCGCCCCTGTCCGGGGGCCCGTCCGGGGCCGGGGGCCGCGGGCCGGGTCCGCCCGGCTCGGGCGACGGGCTCGGCTCCTCACCGGGCGACGGGCTCGGTGACGGGTCCGGTGTCGGGCTCGGCGACGGACTCGGGCCCGGTCCGGGCACGAAGGTGTTGCGCACCCGGCACGTGACGTGCTCGCCCAGGCCGACCTCCACCGTGCCGCCCGCGGCGAGCTCCTCGTCCGAGCCCTCCGCCCGGCAGCTCCACGGGCCCGCGGTGTACCCCTCGGGGCCCGCCTCGCCCAGCTCGTAGCCGCCGGGGACGACCGCCGCCCCGGTCACCGCGGGGTCTCCCCCGGGACCGCTGACCGTCCCGCCGTCCCCGGCCGCCGTCAGCGTCCAGTCGCCGGGCCCGGCCGTGCCGCCGCCGGTGTTGTCCACCTCCTTGACCAGCGTCAGCCGGGTGTCGCAGGTGAACGCGTTGTACACGGTGTAGCGGTTGTGCTCCGCGGGCAGGGCGAACCCGAAGTCCTCCCGGTACCTGTCCTCGCGGGTGCCCTCCGCCCCGGGTTCGAGGCCGTCGAAGGGGCTCTCCTCCCCCTCGGGCCGGGCCTCGGCCAGCACCAGGAAGCACTGCTCCGGCGCCGTCATGACCTCCTGCCCCGCCACCGTGCCGCCGACCGTGTACCCGCCCCGGGCCTCGCCCCAGGGCTGCGGGGCGAGGGCCTCGCCGTCGGCCAGGCTCAGGGCGGACCCGAACCCGTCGGGCTGCTCCCCCTCCGGGTAGACGAGCCCGTCGATCCACCAGGACTTGTCAACGGTGAGGTCGGCCGGCGGTTCCGGCGCCTTCTGGTTGTAGACGGTGCAGTTCACCGGGGCCGCCGCGGGCACGGACACCGCGAAGGCGGGGTCGTCGCCCGGCCGGGACTCGACGTCGAGGGGCTCGCCCCCGCCCTCCCCGGTCAGCTCCACGCAGCGCGCGGTCTCGCCGTCCTGGGACACCAGCCGGTAGCCGTCCCGCTGCCGCTCGGTGATCTCGACGACCGCCGACTCCGCGCCGTGCGGGTAGGTCAGGGCGAAGTTGACCGTCCCGGTCCCGTCGGCCCCGGTGGTCGCCGAGGCCGGGTCGACGGCGGCCCCCTCCGTCCCGGTCCCGGCCTCGAAGGTCCAGCCCGGGCCGGCCGGCACCGCGCCGCTGAGATCGCCCTCCCCGTTCCCCTCGGGGACGATCATCTTGGTCACCGACAGGCTGCCGGAGCACATCTGCCCGACCATCTCGCGGATGGCCTCGCCGACGGCCCCGAAGTCGCCGGTGTGCAGGTGGTCGGCCTCCAGCATGTTCGACCCGTCGAACTCCACGGGCCCGGTGACCGCCCGCAGGTTCAGTTCGGTCTCCGTGTCGATGCCGTCGCCGACCCCGGCGGCGACCAGCCTGGAGCCCTTCTCCTTGAGCAGGTTCGCGGAGAAGACCGCCTCCTCCACCTCCCGGAAGCGGGTGAAGCTCCCCGGCCCCTGCTCGTTCCGGTAGAAGGTGGGGTCGCCGTCGGTGATCATCAGCACGAGGTCGTAGTGCGCCTGGGCGCCCGCCACCGTATCGAGGGCGACGTCCCAGTTCGTCCCGCCCTCGGCCGCCCAGTCCCGGTACAGGGCCTTGAAGGCGTCGGCCTGCTCGGGGGTGGTGACGGGTACCAGGTCGGGGTGGTTCTCCCCCTGCTCCGCCGGGGAGGAGCTGGAGAAGGAGAAGAGGGCCATCTGGGACGGGGTCCCCACGAGGGAGTCCGTGATGGTGTCGGCGGCCTGTTTCAGCTCGGGGAGCTCGTCCTCCACCGAACCGGACGTGTCCAGAAGCAGTGCGATGTCCAGTCCGCACCGCTGCGGGAGGGGGACGTTGTCGCGCGAGACCTGCCAGTACCCGCCGGAGGCGTCCCGGGCCGCGCCGCCGCCCTGGGCCATGAACTCCGCGCCGGAGGTGTAGGTCCCGCCGGGTTCGAGGAGCGGCGTCCTGAACACGTAGGGGTCCGCCTGCGAGGCTTCGCCGCTGCCCTCCCCGGTGCGCAGCGCGGGGTTGGAGAACCACCCGTCGGGGACCCCGACCTCCTTGACCCAGAGCCGGGTGGTGCCGTCGGTGCCGGGGACGGTGAAGGCGCAGGTGCCGCCGGTGGAGGTGCACTCGGCCACCGGTTCCGCGTCGTCGGCGTTCTCGAACAGCCCGAGGACCACACCGTCCAGTGCGCCGGGCGTGTCCCCGGCGCGGACCCCGCCGACCTTCACGACGACCTCGGAGCCGGTCGGGACGGGCTGGGCCGAGGCGCCTCCGGACGTGACCGCGACCATCGAGAAGGCGCCGATCAGCGCGAGGGCCGCGGACAGCGGCCCGCGTCCCGGTCCGGACCGTCGCGCACCCCTGGGGAACACGGACATAGCTCACCCTCCGCAGTTAATTACTACTTAGAGTAATCAAGCGGAGGGTGGGCAACGGGATGATCCTCCCCGCGTGTCACCCGCGCCCCGGATACCGAGCACTCACCCCAAAGGCACCAGGAACAGCCGATCGTCCTCTTCGACCGGGTCGCCCCGGCCGTCCCGGTTGCTGGTGGACAGCCACAGGGCGTCGCCCTCGGAGGTGACCACGACCGTGCGCAGCCGCCCGTACTCCCCGGTGAAGTGCGCCGTCGGCTCCCCGACACCGCCGTCCCCGGTGAGCGGGACCTCCCACAGTCGGGCACCGCGCAGCGAGGCCACCCACAGGGAGCCGCCCGCCACCGCGGCGCCGCTCGGCGAGGCCTCGTCGGTGGTCCAGGTGACCAGCGGGTCGACGAACCCGTCGCCGCCGCCCTCGCCCTCCACCTCGGGCCAGCCGTAGTTGCCGCCCGGCTCGATGAGGTTGACCTCGTCCCACTCGTCCTGGCCGAACTCCGTGGCGTACAGCCGCCCCTCCTCGTCCCAGGCCAGGCCCTGGACGTTGCGGTGGCCGTAGCTGTAGGTCGCGTTGCCGAAGGGGTTGTCCTCGGCGGGCTCGCCCTCGGTGGTGATCCGCAGGATCTTGCCGCCCAGGGAGTCCCTGTCCTGGGACAGCGACGGGTCCCCGGCGTCGCCGGTGCCGGCGTACAGGAAGCCGTCGGGGCCGAACGCGATCCGGCCGCCGTTGTGGTTGCCCGCCGCGGGGATGCCGTCGAGCAGGGTCTCCTGGCCGGTCAGGCCCTCCTGCGGGTCGTACTCCAGGCGTGCGATCCGGTTGTCGGAGGAGGAGGTGAAGTAGACGTACACGTAGGGCTCGTTGGGGAAGGCGGGGTCGACGGCCAGCCCCAGCAGCCCGCCCTCGCCGCCGGGGGACACGCCGTCCACCGAGCCCACCGTCGCAACGGTGCCGTCCTCGGCCACCCGGACCACCTCGCCGGAGTCCCGCTCGGCGACCAGCACCGAGCCGTCCGGCAGCACGGCCGCCCCCCAGGGGACCTCCAGGCCGGTGGCGTGGACACGGGGCTCCCCCACGGCCGCCCCAGCCGTGCCCGGGGCGCCCCCGGCGCCCGGGTCCGCACCGCCCGCCGTGTCGCCGGACGTGCCGCCGGCCCCGCAGGCGGCCGTCAGGGCCGCCGCCGCGGCGGCGGCCGCGGCCCGCCCCGCCGCTCCTGTGCGCACTGTGGATCTCATGCCCGCCCCTTACCCGCCGACGCGCCCCCGACCCGCCCGGGCCCATGTGTGAACCCGGGGATTCGGGTCAGGGGAATGCACACGACCCGAGGGAGGGGCACGATGGGCAGGAGAGAGGGCTCCCCTCCGCGACACCCGTGGCTCAGGGGCTCGGTGCGCGGAGCGGTGGGATCCATGGCCATGACCGGGATGCGGCAGGCGACCGTGGGGCTGGGGCTCGTCGAGCGCACACCGCCCGACGAGATCCTGCGGCAGGGCGTTCCGCCGCTGCTGGAGGCCTTCCCCGAGAACAGGAGGACCGCGGTCATCGAGCTGGCCCACTGGACGTACGGGGCGACCGCGGGCACCGTGTTCGCGCTCCTCCCGAGGGGGCTGCGCGCGTCGCGCCTCACCGGCCCCGTCTACGGCGTCCTCGCCTGGGGGCTCTTCGAGGTGCTCCTCGCCCCGGCGCTCGGCCTGGGGCACGCCCGGAGGGACCACCCCGGGGAGCGGTGGGCACTGCTCGCCGACCACGTGTTCTTCGGTTTCGTCGTGGGGGCTCCCCCGGAGACCAGCGTGGCCGGCGGCCGGGAACCGGAGGAGGACGACCCCGAGGACGGTGGCGGGCGCGCCTGAGGCGCCGACCGTCCCGGGCTCGGGGCCGGCGCCGGCCGGGGCCGCGGGCCGGGGCCGACGCTACCCCTCCTGGGCCTTCTGCAGCCGGACGTAGGCCAGCTGGAGCCAGTCGGAGACCGCCACCGCGCTGAACACCGCGCCCGCGCTCCGGGTGAGCCCCGGCGCCAGGACCAGCCCGAAGGCGTACCCCGTGGCGATCCACTGCGCGGTGCAGAACGGGCAGGTGATCAGCTCGCCGGCGGCCTTGCGCCCGCCCTCTCCCCGCACCTCCTCGGAGAGCTCCGCCGGCGCCGAGGCCCCGCGGAAGCGGGTGAAGAACGCCCGCAGCGGGCTGGTGACCGGGTCCTTGGCCAGCAGCCGGGAGACCTTGTGGGTGGTCAGCCCCATGAGCGCGAGGTCCCACGGCCCCACCCGGGCGTCGCTCCGGCGTCCCGCCAGCTTCACCGCCACCAGGCCCGCGCCCACGGAGGCCGCGTAGACCGCCATCGCCGCCGCGTAGCCGCCCAGGGGCTGGTCGCTGCCGTCCCGGTAGATCTCCGCCTCCCGGCGCACCGCCTCCTTGGCCCCCTGCACCGGGTCGGTGGCGTCACTGTTCATGGTCGGCACTCCTCTCCCCTTCGCCCTCCCCCGTGCCCGGCCCCCTGCGGTCGGCCCAGGCGTGCAGGGCGTCCGTGTCGTCGGCGTACTCCAGGTTCATGGCGGCCTCGATCAGGGCGAGGTGGGTGAAGCTCTGGGGGAAGTTGCCCAGCATGGAGCCGTCGGACGCCATCTCCTCGGCCTGGAGCCCGAGGGGCCCCGACCGGCCGCACAGCTCCTCGAACCGCCGGCGCGCCTCCTCCTCCCGCCCGGCGAGCGCCAGGGCCGACACCATGTCGTAGGAGCACAGGAGGAAGGCCCCCTCCGGGGACTCCAGCCCGTCGTCGGTCTCGGCCGGGTCGTAGCGGTGGACGAGGAACCCCGCCTCCCCCAGCTCCTCGTCGACGCGCGCCAGCGTGCCCAGGACCCGGGGGTCGTCCCCCTCCAGGAAGCCCAGCAGCGGCAGCCGCAGCAGGGAGCCGTCCACACGGGAGGACCCGTAGTAGCGGACGAACGATCCGGTCTCCGGGTCGTACCCGCGCCGGAGGACCTCGGCCCGGATCGCGTCGCGCTCGGCGGCCCAGCGCTCCTCGGGGACCTCGTCCTCGCGGCCGGTGAGCCGGGCCAGCCTGATCGCGCGGTCCAGGCAGACCCAGGCGTAGACCTTGGAGTTGGTCCAGTGCCGCCGCTCTCCGCGGACCTCCCAGATCCCCTCGTCCGGCTCCCGCCACACGTCGGCCGCCACGGTCGCCACGGACACCAGGCGGGCGAGGTCCTCCTCGCTCAGGCGCCCGGTGACCTGGTGGTAGTACAGGGCGGCATCGAGGATGTGGCCGTAGACGTCGAGCTGGTGCTGGCCGTGGGCGTCGTTGCCCACCCGCACCGGGCGCGATCCCAGGTGGCCGGAGAGGTGGGTGAGCTCCTCCTCCTTCGGCGGCGGCGCGCCCCGGACGGTCTGGACAGGCGAGATCCAGCCGCGGGGCTCACCGCACGCGCTCAGCAGGAAGCGCAGGTACTGCTCCGCCTCCTCGATGTGGCCCAGCCGCATGAAGGTCAGGACCACCAGGGGGGCGTCGCGGTGCCAGACGTAGCGGTAGTCCCAGTTGCGCTCCCCGCCCGGCCACTCGGGCAGGGAGGTGGTGGGCGCCGAGATCAGCGCCCCCGTCTCCTCGTGGAGCAGCCCCCGCAGCACGAGCAGGCTCCGGTCGACGTGCTCGGCCCCGACCCCCCGGTAGTCGCTGCGCCCCGCCCACGCCCGCCAGGCGGCGAGGGTCTCCTCCAGCAGGGCCCGCCCCTCCTCCTCGCCCACCGCCCGTTCCCCGTGCAGGTAGTCCAGGCACATCAGGGCGTGCTCCCCGGCGGAGAGCTCGGCACGCCATTCGACGTCGCCGTCCTCGTCCACACGCAGGGCGGGGCCGCCGGAGAGCAGCAGCCCCGACGTCGTCTCCGCCAGGTGCTCCCCCCGCTGCTCCCACGCCGGGCTCCCGCGGCCGAAGTCCGGCCGGACGGACAGGCGCGAGCGCACCGCGGCGGCGCCCGAGCGGCACTCCACCATGCGCAGCAGCAGCCCCTCCCGGAACAGGTCCGCCCCCTTCCCGTTCCGCCGCAGGGCGAGCAGGTCGAGGACGGCCACCTCCGTGTCCTCGCCCCGCCAGACGCTCTCCAGTACGAGGCTGTCGTCCAGGTAGGAGCGCTCCGCCGGGCGCGCGTCCGCCACCTCCATGGTCCAGCGGCCGCCGCGCTCCGGGTCGAGGAGGCCGGCCAGGAACGCCGGCCCGTCGAAGGCCGGAGCGCACATCCACACCACCGCCCCGTCCGCTCCGACGAGGGCCGCGGTGTGGCAGTCGGAGAGGAAGGCGTGGTCACCGATGTCCGTGGTCATCCGGTTCATGGGCGTCTCCGCGACGGTCGATTGCGCCGTTCCGATCCGACTGCCCCGGAAGCCCGGAATGAAACCGCAGGTGGGGCCGGACGGGCGGGGACATGAAACGCGCGGCGCCGGGTAGTGGCCACCGGCGCGCGAACGACCGGGTGACTCGGAGGAGGAACCGGGGTGGACGAGAGGACCGGGGTGGACAGGACACCGGGGGACCGGGGGGTGGCGGTGGTCAGCGGGGCCTCCGCGGGCGTGGGCCGGGCCACCGCCCGGGAGTTCGCCCTGCGGGGGTACTCCGTGGCCCTGCTGGCGCGGGGACGGGCCGGGCTGGAGGCCGCCCGGCGGGAGGCCGAGGCCCTGGGGGCGCCCGCCCTCGCCGTGGAGGTGGACGTGAGCGACCCCGCGGCCGTGGACGGCGCTGCGGCGCGGGCCGAGGAGGAGCTGGGGCCGGTCGACGTGTGGGTCAACTCGGCGTTCGCCTCGGTCATCGCCCCGTTCACGCGGACCGGGCCCGAGGAGTACGCGCGGGCCACGGACGTCTGCTACCACGGCTACGTGAACGGTACCCGGGCCGCCCTGGCCCGGATGCTCCCCCGGGACCGGGGGGTGGTCGTGCAGGTGGGGTCGGCGCTGGCCTACCGCGGTATCCCCTACCAGGCGGCCTACTGCGGCGCCAAGCACGCGGTGCGCGGGTTCACCGACTCCGTGCGCGCCGAACTGCTCCGCGACGGTTCGCGGGTGCGGTTCACCGAGGTGCACCTGCCCGCGGTCAACACCCCCCAGTTCTCCTGGGTGCGTTCCCGCATGGGCGCCCGGACCCGCCCGGTGCCCCCGGTCTACCAGCCGGAGGTGGCGGCCCGGGCCATCGTGTGGGCGGCCGAGCACCCCCGCAGGAGGCGGTACCTGGTGGCGCCCTCGACGGTGGCCACCGTGCTGGGGCAGCGGTTCGCGCCCCGGCTGCTGGACCTCTACCTGGCCCGCACCGGCTACGAGGGCCAGGTGCGCGACGCCGCCCCGCCGGAGCGGGACAACCTGTTCGCCCCCCTGGACGCCGAGCACGACCACGGGGCCCACGGGGAGTTCGACGACGAGGCCCGCGAGGTCAGCCTGCTCCAGGAGGCGAGCCGGCGCCGCGGCGCCCTGGCGGTCGCGGGCCTGGCGGGTTTCGCCGCGGGGGCGGGGGTCTACGGCCTCGTCCGGGCCGCCAGGTCCTGACCGGGGCAGGCGGCACGGCCACAGGAGCCGAACACGAGGAGGGGACATGGCCGAGCACGACGAACGCGCCGACGCCGTCTGGGACGCGTTCCACGCGGTGGTGAACATGACCGGCGAGGAGCTGCGGGAATGGCTGCTCACCGACGCCTCGGGCGAGGAGGCCTTCGAGCGGACCGAACCCGACCTGGGCGTGTCGCCGAGGGGCGAGGAGGTGGTGTCCGTGCTCCGCAAGCGGCGCACGGACCTCACCGGTGCGGACATCGACCTCATGGAGCGGGTCACGGACCACGTGCGCGGGCTCCTGGCCGAGCCCCGCCGCGAGGACCCCGCCTGGCGGCGGTCCCTGATGTCGGTGGGGCACGACCCGCTGCGCCCGGACTCGGTCCGCCCCGACGAGGAGGACCTCACGGGCTGACCCCGCCCGGAGCGGGCGGGGGTTTTCCACAGGCTGTGGACGGTCGGGTCACAGGCCCCAGAGGCAGACGGCGGTGCGGTCGTCGTCGTGGCCGTCCGCGCGGAAGTCCAGCTGCCAGGCGAACTCCATGCGCCCCGGGACCCGGCCCGAGCCCCACTGGGCGGCCAGCCGTTCGGCGGTCTCGGCGTCGGCCATCGGGCCGGACAGCCCGGAACCGCACAGCAGGAGCGCCTCCCCCGGGGCGATGCGGTGGCCGTTGACGTGGATCCCGTCCGGGTCGGCGGGCAGGGTGGCGGGCAGCGGCTCCCATTCGCCGCCGCGCAGCAGGCGGGCGGACGCGACGTCGGTCCCGAACAGCAGGCAGTCGGTGGTCTCGCCCTCGGGCGACAGGCGCAGCAGCGCCGCCGTCAGGGCGCCCGTGGGCCCGTACTCCAGTGCGCGGCCCAGGAGTTGCGCGCACAGCTTCCGGAAGTGCTCGGGGTCGCGCAGCGGCGCGGCGAGCCCGGCGATCTCGGCCGCCGCACCGCGCCACAGCAGCCGGCGGACCCGGTCGGCGTCCCTGACCGAGGGGAACGCGCAGGCCGTGACGGCCAGAACGAACGGCTCCCCCGCGTGCTCCAGGGGGTACAGCCCGAAGGACTCCTGCCGGGGCAGGCCCCGCGCGCGGTTGCGGTCGCCGCGCAGGGACACCGCGCGCAGCGCCAGCCCGGGATGGTCGGCCTCGTCGATGACCGTGTCCGGCACGGGGCGGGGCGGCAGCCCCACCGCCCGGCCGGGCAGGCCGGTGTCGCGCGCGGCGGCCTCGGCCTCCACGCCCAGCAGGTCGCCGCCGATCTCGCCCACCGTGGGCAGGCCCAGCTCGTCCCGGAGCAGGACGGTCGTCTTCGTCGCGTCCGGCGAACGCTCGGCCAGCAGCGATCGGCTGGCGCCGCTGACGGTGTCGCCGCCGTCGTCCAGGAGGTCGTTGACCTCCTCCGGCCCGTCGTCGTCCCCCGCCAGCAGATCACCCGTGTGCGTTCCGTCCACCAGGTCCCTTCCCCCCTCGGTCGCGCCCACGTGTGGGACTCCCGGCGGCGGCCCGGGGTTCCCGGCCCCGGTGACCGGTTCAGGACGGGAGTCGGCGGGCCAGCAGCAGCACCAGGGCACCGGCCGCGGTGAGCAGGACGCCGCCGTGCACGAGGACGGCGGCGCGGGGGCCGGTGTCGGGCAGCCGGTCGGGCCTCCCGAACAGGCCGCCGCTCCGGCGGACGAGGGACGGGGACGCCCCGCCGGCGAGTGAGGAAGCCACGTCGGCTGGTGAGGACACTCCGCCCGCGAGTGAGGACGACTCCGCGGCGATGATCGCCGCGGCCGCCTCCTCAGAGCGGTCGACCAGGTCCTGCGGGGTGATCCCGAGCATGCCCGCCAGCTCGTCGACGGAGCGCCGGGACAGTCCGCGCACCCCGTCGACGCCCAGGTGCTCGGCGAGGTCGAACACGGAGACGCCCAACCGGTCGGCGAGGTCGACGAAGGCGAGCCGGCCCGCCTGCCCGGCCGCGGCCTCCAGGTCGGGCCACTGCGCCAGGGGCGTGCCCCGGCAGGGGCCGGTCCGCTCGACGGGGAAGCGCTGCCACTCCCGCGAACCCTCGTGCTCCTCGCCGTTCCCGAGGCACTCCGGTGACGGTGAGGCGGAGGGCGCCGGGTCGGCGGGGGCCTCTTCCCCGCCGGGCTCCCCGGGGGTCCCGGAGTGCCCCTCCCCGGGTGCCCCACCGTGTTCCCCGTGCGGCGACGCCTCGGGGGCGTCGCCGTCCCCGGCGGTCCCCGGAGCCTCCACCGTTCCGGACGGGCCGACGGGCCCGGGAACGGCCGAGGACTCTGACCGCCCGTCGGTCCCGGGCGCCTCCGGAGTCTCAGCGGCACCGGGCCGGTCGACCGGCTCGGGGACGGCAGAGGAGTCCGTTCCCCCGCCGGTCCCGGGTACCCCACCGCCCCCGGTGGCCCCGGGCGTCCCCGCCGCGCCGGACGGATCGGCGGACCGGCCGGGCTCGGGCGCACCCCCGGACCCCGCCCACTCGGCGGCCTCCGCCGCCCCGGACGGACCGGCGGCCTCCCCGCCCCTCGCCTGCGCGGTGACGTCGCAGAAGACGGTCCCCTCCCCCGGGGCCAGGTGGAACACTCCGTCGTCGCCGGGGAACACCTCGACCGGCACGCCCTCCCCGGTGCGGCAGTCGGGGTCCCGGCCGGGGACCTCCAGCCACGGGCCGTCCGCCCGGAGCGCGGGCGCCGCCGGGCCTCCGGTCAGCACCAGCGCACAGGAGCCGTCCTCGCGGACGTGCGCGCAGACCTCCTCCCCGGCCGCCGCCGACGACGGCGCGGGAGAGGCCAGGACCGCCAGCACGGCGACCGCGGAGGCCCCGGCGGTGGCGCGCGCCAGGGACGAGAATCGTGAGGACACCGCACACCGCTTTCCGAGACACTTTGACCACTAAAAGTAATCAATCGGATTCGTTGTGCGACCGAGGCGGCGTCCGCGTGTCCCTGGGACATGATGGGGACATGCGCACTCCCCCGATCACCGTGCAGCGCGTCTCCGTGTGGTGGACCAAGGCGGGCCGCGACGCCCGGTCCGCGGACCTGCGGCGCGGGCTGCCCGACGCCTTCCCCCTGCCCGACCTCCCCGGGCCGGATCCGGAACAGGTCCTCCTCCACAACGTGGAGATGTGGGAGCGGTGGGACTACGAGCCCCGGGAGGAGGCGCGGTACGTCCCCCGGTCCGAGATCCCCTGGTCCCTGCGCCTGCGCGAACACGGCGGCCTGCTGACCGTGTCCCGCGCGCCCGGGGGCACGGAGGCCTTCCCCCGGCGTTGGCCGCGCCCCCTGTTCACCCTGCGGCCCGGGGAGGTCGGCCGCTACCGGGCGAACTTCCGCTTCACCGCCCTGTCCCACCAGTCGGACTGGACGTACGGCGACTGGACCCTGCGCATCGGGTACCGGGCCCCGCGCGACTCCGCGCCGGCCGTGGACGTCGACGACCGCGTCCACCTCTACGGCGGCTGACCCCCGGCACGGGAAGGGCGGGCGGAGACCGCCACAGCCCCGCCCGCCCGGATCGAGTATTCCTGGGTGCCCCACCGGTGAACAGCCCACGGCCCCACCTGGTGGCCCGGATTCCCGGCCGCATTCCTTCCCCGGGGCGCGGCGCCCCATCCGGGGCTTCGGTCCCTTGTCGCCCCGGGGCCGCCCGGAACGCGGTCAGGCGTCCTTCTGCTTGTCCACCCACGCGGTGAGCGGCTGCCCCTGGATGGCGGCGGCCATCAGCTCCGGGAAGACGTCCGGGGTGCAGGCGAACGCCGGGACCCCCATCTCCGCCAGCGCGGCCGCGTTCTCGCGGTCGTAGAACGGCGCGCCCTCGTCGGACAGCGCCAGCAGGACCACCACCTGGACCCCCGCCGCCTGCATGGACGCGACCCGGCGCAGCATCTCCGCCCGGACACCGCCCTCGTACAGGTCGCTGATCAGCACGAAGATCGAGTCGTCGGGCCGGTCGATCAGCCCCTGGCAGTACGCGATCGCCTTGTTGATGTGCGTGCCGCCGCCCAGCTGGGTGCCGAACAGCACCTCCACCGGGTCCGTGAGCTGCTCGGTGAGGTCCACGACCGCGGTGTCGAACACGACCAGCGAGGTGCGCAGCGTCTTCATCGACGCCAGCACCGCGCCGAACACGCTCGCGTACACCACCGACGACGCCATGGACCCGCTCTGGTCGATGGCCAGGACCACGTCCTTCTGCACGCCCTGGCTGCGCCGCCCGTACCCGACGAGGGTCTGCGGCACGATCGTGCCGTGCTCGGGCAGGTAGTGGGCGAGGTTGCGGCGGATGGTCGCGTTCCAGTCGATGTCGGAGACGCGGCGCGGCCGGTGGGTGCGGGCGGAGCGGTCGATGGCGCCCTGCACCAGCGAGCGCGTCTTCTGCGCGACCCGGCGCTCCAGGTCCTCGACCACCCTGCGCACCAGGGCGCGGGCGGACTCGCGCGCCTTGTCGGGCATCACCCGGTTGAGGGACAGCAGGGTGCCGACGAGGTGGACGTCGGGCTCGACGGCCTCCATCATCTCGGGCTCCAGGAGGAGCTGTTGCAGGCCCAGCCGCTCCATGGCGTCCTTCTGCATGACCTGGACGACGGTGGAGGGGAAGTACTCCCGGATGTCGCCGAGCCAGCGGGCCACCCGGGGGGCGGAGCCGCCCAGGCCCGCGGAGCGCCGGTCGCCGCCGGTGCCGGAGCCTCCCGCGTCGCCCCGGTTGTAGAGGGCCTCCAGGGCGGAGTCCATGGCCTGGTCGGTGGTGCCCAGCCCGGAGGGGCAGCGCGCCTCCCGGCCCAGCACCAGCCGCCAGCGGCGCTCGCGCTCGTCGATGGCGTCCGTGGCGTTCACGATGCGCGCTTCCTTCCGTCGGTGAGGATGGCCAGGGCGGTGGCCAGGGCGGGGGCGGCCCGGTCGGCGTCCACGGCGGCCCGGGCGCGGACCTCGACCCGGCGGGCGCCGCCCAGCCGGGCCGCGGCCTCGCCGATCTCGCGGCGCTCGGTGCCGTCGAACGCCCCGAAGGTGCGGCGCAGCAGCGGCAGCACCGCGGTGAACCGCTCCTCGGGCAGGCCCAGCAGCCAGGCGTCGATGAGGCCGAGCATCCGGTCGTCGTGGACCAGCACGAGCCCGCTCCCCTGGAGGAAGCCCTCCAGCCAGGCCGCGGCCGCCGCGGGCTCGGTGCCCTGGGACATGGCCAGCCCCAGGCGGCGGCGCAGCTCGTCGGCGTCGATGTGCCCGGCGTCGGACAGCATCCGGTTGAGGCGCCCGGAGATCCGGCCGGGCAGGGTCTCCCGGCGGGCCAGGGAGGCCAGGGTCGCCTCCCACTCGGCGAGCGCCTCGCCGCCCAGCAGTGTGGCGGCGGAGTGCGTGTGGTCGATCCGGGTGACGAACCGGGCCGCGGCCTCGTCGTCGAGGCCGTGCACGGCCGGGGGCAGCCCCACGCAGACCCGGCGCAGGATCTGCTCGGCGACGGTGCGCAGGTGCGCGGCGTCGGTGCCGCGCACGTCGCCGTAGCGGGCGGAGCGGGCCAGCGGCGGCAGTGCCCCCATCAGGTGGGTGACGTCGCCGTCGGTGGCGGCCCGGTCGGTGAGCAGGGACAGCACGCCGGGCAGGGCGTCGGCCAGGTCCGCCAGCAGGCACTGCTCGGTGAGGGCGGTCAGTTCGGGCAGGTCGGCGTCGGCGGCGCGCTCGGCGGCCCGGGCCGAGGCGGCCCCGGCGACGGTGGTGCCCCACCGGCTGGCCTCGATGAGCGCCACGTCCAGCTCGGGCTCCCAGCGGATGCGCCAGGCCTCCCGGAAGGTGCCCTTGCCGCCGGAGGTCTCCTGCGGGTCGCCCCAGCGGACGTCGAGCATGCGCAGCCGGTGCAGCAGGACGCTGCGTTCACGGTGCCCCTCCTTGCGCAGGTCGAGGTCGAGGTCGCGGTCGAACGGCTCGGCCTTGAGGCGCAGCCGCTTCTGGGCGGCGATGACGTCGCGCTGCAGCGGGACCATGGGCGTGGTGGGCGGCACCGAGCCCATGCGCTCGCCGATCGCCATGGCGTGGTGCACCAGGGCGGCGCGGACGGGTTCGCCCTCGCACAGGACGGCGGTGAGCGCCTCGGACACCTCGTCGAGCCCGGCCAGGGGGCGGCCGCGCAGGACGGCGAGGCTCT